>NZ_CP159534.1:5734839-6036672 GCF_040529335.1 Streptomyces sp. HUAS MG91
GTACGGATCATGCCGGTGCCGTACTCGGAGGCGATGGTCAGCACGCCCAGCGTGATCACGCAGATGATGCCGAGCAGGACGCCGAAGAAGCCGAGGCCCAGCGTCTCGTTGCCGTCCATCGACGAGGTGTCCGCGGAGGCGACGACCGCCGCCGAGGCGAGGCCGATGCCGACCATGAGCACGATCATCACGCCGAGCGTCCACATCGTGGAGCGCACCGATCTGATCTTCGTCCACTCCGAGGCGAGCGCGTCACCGAGGTGGGCGCGGCGCACGGGGATGGGGGAGTGGTACGAGGCGCCGGGCGGGGCGTAGGGAGGGGGCGGCGTGCTCATCGGGCGTCGTCCTTCTGCGTCTCGTCCGTCTTGTCCATCGTGGCCGTCGTGCTCGCCGGAGGGGGCGGTGCGACCGGGAGAGCCGGCGCGGGCGCCGGGGGCTGCGGGGTGGCGTACGGGTTCTCGCCGGGCGCCGGCGGCTGCTGCGGCTGGCCCTGGGGCGGCGGCGGGGCGTACCAGCCCGGCTGGTCCTGGCCCGGTACGGGCGCAGGCGGCGGCATCATGCCGGGCGCCGGCTGCTGCTGCAGGCCCGCGCGCTGGTCGACCGTGGAGCGGTAGTCGACGGCGCCCTGCGTCATCCGCATGTACGCCTCCTCCAGCGAGGCCTGGTGCGGGGACAGCTCCCACAGCCGGACGTCCGCCTCGTGCGCGAGGTCGCTGATCCGCGGCAGCGGCAGGCCCGTCACGCGCAGCCCGCCGTCCGGCTCGGGCAGCACCTGGCCGCCCGCCTCGGTCAGCGCCGCGCTCAGCTTCTCGCGCTGCGCCGGCTCGGTGTCCGGGGTGCGTACGCGCGCGAAACCGGCCGAGTTGTGGGCGATGAAGTCCCGGACGCTCATGTCGGCGAGCAGCTGCCCGCGCCCGATCACGATCAGGTGCTCGGCGGTCAGCGCCATCTCGCTCATCAGGTGCGAGGAGACGAAGACCGTGCGGCCCTCGGCGGCCAGCGACTTCATCAGGTTCCTCACCCAGAGGATGCCCTCGGGGTCCAGACCGTTGACCGGTTCGTCGAAGAGCAGCACCTGGGGGTCGCCGAGCAGTGCCGCCGCGATGCCGAGCCGCTGGCCCATGCCGAGCGAGAACCCGTTCGAACGCCGCTTCGCCACCTCCTGGAGGCCGACGACGCCGAGCACCTCGTCGACCCGGCGGGCCGGGATGCCGGAGAGCTGGGCCAGGCTCAGCAGATGGCTGCGGGCGGTCCGGCCGCCGTGCACGGCCTTCGCGTCGAGCAGTGCGCCGACCTGGCGCGGGGCGTTCGGCAGCTCGTTGTACGGGTGGCCGCCGATCGTCACCCGGCCCTGCGTCGGCTTGTCGAGGCCGAGGATCATCCGCATCGTCGTCGACTTGCCCGAGCCGTTCGGTCCCAGGAAGCCGGTCACGGTTCCCGGCCGGACCTGGAAGGAAAGGTTGTACACGGCTGTCTTCGCGCCGTAGCGCTTCGTCAGGCCGACTGCCTCGATCATTCTCCGCACCCATCGGAAGGTCTGAACGGTTCTGAACGGTTGTGAAAGTTCAGGACGTCGGGGCAGACGCCCCCGTAAGGGTTAGGAGCGTATCCGAGCGCTGACGGTTCCGGCCAAGAGTGAGCAAAGGGATCAGCGGGGCCAGTGGGCGGGCCCCCGGCCCGGTGGGGCTTCTCGCGCAGTTCCCCGCGCCCCTGAAAACCAGCCGTCACGCGCGGCTCTCGTCGTGGCTGGTCGCGCAGTTCCCCGCGCCCCTGAAGGCATGCGCTGCGCGCAGCCTTCCCCGATGAGATGGCGCACGAAGTGCGCATCTCAGGGGCGCGGGGAACTGCGCGAGAAGTCCCACCGGGCCGCGGACGACATACGACCCAGGGCCGCGCCGCTTGGGCCTGTCCGGCGGATCAGGTCGCGGCCGGGTGGCCCGCGCGTCTCTGTGCTGGTGAGCGGGGTCTGGTGCGTCGAGATGCAAGGCGGAGGAGGGCGTCAACGCGGAGCGTTGGCAACCGACGACAACGCCGCAGGTCGGCGTGCCAGCCCCCGCGCCCGCGACAAGATCCGCCGGACAGGCCCTAAGCGTCCCGCTTCTTCAGCAGGGCGTAGCCCACGAGCAGGGCCACGGCCACCCACACCAGCAGAATCGCCAGACCGCCCCACGGTCCGTACGCGATGTCGTCGTCGGCCGGGGTGATCACCTGCATGATCCGCTGGCCCGCCTGGTCGGGGAAGTACTGCGCGACCTTCTTCGTGGCCGAGACGCTGCCGAGGATGGGGGAGATCAGGAAGAAGAACGGCATGAGGATGCCCAGGGAGAGCATGGGGGAGCGGAGCATCGTGGCGATGCCCATGGAGAACATCGCCACCAGCGTCATGTAGACGGCGGCGCCGATCACAGCGCGCAGCACGTTCGGGGCGCCCAGGTCCGTGCTGTGGTCGCCGAGCATGAGCTGGCCGAGGAAGAACGACGCGAAGCTGGTGACCAGCGCGACGGCCAGGACGAGCAGCGAGGCCACCGTGATCTTGCTGAACAGGAACGTGCCGCGCTGCGGGACCGCCGCGAGCGAGGTGCGGATCATCCCCGTGCTGTACTCACTGGCCACGACGAGCACCCCGAAGACCACCATCGCCAGCTGCCCGAGGGAGAGGCCGGAGAAGGAGATGAAGGTCGGGTCGAACGTCAGCTTGCTCTCGCGGGAGAGGTTCTTGAAGTCGTTGTTGGACAGGGCGCTGATCAGCATCCCGAGCCCGGCCGAGACGACCAGGGCGAGGCTGAGCGTGAGAGCCGTCGAGTTGACCGACTTGATCTTGGTCCACTCGGATCTGAGGACCTGGGCCGCGGCCATCTCAGGCCCCCTTCCCTTGGTTCTTGTCGCGGTTCCAGGACGCGCCCCAGCCCTGCTGCTGCGGCTGCTGCGACGGCGGCTGCGGTGCCGTTCCGCCCGAGTGGGCGTGGTACTCGACCGACCCGGCGGTCAGCTGCATGAAGGCCTCTTCGAGGGACGCCTGCTGCGGGCTCAGCTCGTGCAGCACCAGCTGATGGCTCGCGGCCAGCTCGCCCAGCTGCTCGGGGGAGCCGCCGTCGACCTCCAGGGTGCCGTTGCCGGCCTCCACGACCGTGACGCCGTTCTCGTGCAGGACGTCGAGCAGCCGCTCGCGCTGCGGCGAGCGCAGCCGCACGAACGACCGCGAGTTCTCCCGGATGAAGTCCGCCATGGAGGTGTCGGCGAGCAGCCGGCCCTGCCCGATGACCACGAGGTGGTCGGCGGTGAGCGCCATCTCGCTCATCAGGTGCGAGGAGACGAAGACCGTACGGCCCGCGGCCGCGAGCGACTTCATCAGATTGCGGATCCAGTGGATGCCCTCGGGGTCGAGCCCGTTCACCGGCTCGTCGAACATCAGGATCTGCGGGTCGCCGAGGAGCGCGCCCGCGATGCCGAGCCGCTGGCCCATGCCGAGCGAGAAGCCCTTCGACTTCTTCTTGGCGACCGCGGTCAGGCCGACGGTGTCCAGGACCTCGGAGACCCGGCTCTTCGGGATGCCGTTGGACTGGGCGAGGCAGAGCAGATGGTTGTACGCGCTGCGGCCGCCGTGCATCGCCTTCGCGTCGAGGAGAGCGCCGATGAACGTAAGGGGGTCCTTCAGCCGCGCGTACTGCCTGCCGTCGATCCGGACCGTGCCCGCGGTGGGGTTGTCGAGCCCGAGCATCATGCGCATCGTCGTCGACTTGCCCGCGCCGTTCGGACCGAGGAAGCCCGTGACGATGCCCGGTCGCACGCTGAAGGTGAGGTTGTCGACGGCGGTCTTGTCGCCGTAGCGCTTCGTCAGCCCCTCGAGCTCAATCATGGGGCCACGCTAGAGCGCGAATAAGCCCCCTGCCACTTGTTTGGGGCAGGGGGCTTACAGCGTGACACCAGTGGCGATCAGCGGGACTGCTGCGCCGGGACCCCACGGGAGATGGGCTCGTCCTCGACCGGCGCACCGGCGGCGGCGACCGCCGCACCGGTGAGGGTGGCCAGCATTTCGCGCACGTTCGTCAGCTGGGCGTTGATCGAGTCGCGGCGGTTGGTGAGCGCCGCCAGCTCGCGCTCGGATTCCGAGCGGATGCGGTCGGCCTTGGCGTTCGCGTCGGCCACGATGTCCTCGGCCTGGCGCTGGGCCGTCTCCACCGTCTGCCGGGCGCGGCGCTCGGCGTCCGTGCGCAGCTTCTCGGCCTCCAGGCGGAGCTGCTCCGCGCGGTGCTCGATCTCCGCGAGGCGCTTCTCGGCCTTGGCCTGACGCGAGGCCAGGTCGCGCTCGGACTGCTCGCGCCGCTTGGCCAGGTTCGTCTCGAAGTCCGCGGCGGCCTGGGCGGCCTTGGCGCGGGTCTCCTCGAAGAGGGCGTCCGCCTCCTCGCGCTTGGACTGCGCGTCCTTCTGCGCCTCGGAGCGCAGCGTGGACGCCTCGCCCTTGGCCTTCTCGACGATCCGGACGCCCTCGTCCTCGGCCTTGGCCTTGCGCTCGGCGGCGAACGACTCCGCGTCGTTGCGCACCTGCTGGGCCGCGGACTCGGCGAGCTCGCGGTGCTGCTCGGCGGCCCGGCGGGCCTCCTCGCGCAGGTCCTTGGCCTCCTCCTCGGCGAGGCGGAGGATCTTCTCGACGCGCGCGCCGAGGCCGGCGTACGACGGCTCCGCGTCGTTCACCTGGGCCTGGGCGTTCTGCGTCTCGAGGTGGAGTTCCTCGATGCGCTTTTCCAGAGCAGTGATGCGAGCGAGGGCGCTGTCACGGTCGGAGACGAGCTTGGAGATTCGTTCGTCCACCTGAGCGCGGTCGTACCCACGCCGCACAAGCTCGAAGCCGTAGGGGGAAGTGTCGCTCATGGGGTTCCTGTCGAATGAGACCGGTGAGGTGATAAGGGGAATCCTAGGGGCCAAAGCGGCGTGTCATCGAGCGGATGCCGGTTTGATCTGGAGAATGACACCCCTTTTGAGTGGCGTAGCGGCTGAGCACTTGCCAGGAGTAGGGCCGAACGACCTCCTCAAGCACGTTACTTGGTCTCCTGGCTAGCCCTCTGCCCCCTTACCACCCGATCGGGTAGCCCCTGCCGCGGCGCCGGCCTTGACGCCGCCGTCCTTGCCCGGGCCGGACGGCGTCTCAAAAGATTCCAACGCCTCCAACACGTCCTGGACACGGGAGATTTCGGCGTTGATGTCCTCGCGGCGCCTGACCAGCACGTCCAGGTCCCGCTGGCCCTTCTCGATCATGGCGGCGGACTCCTCCTCGGCGTCGGCCCTGATCTTCTCCGCCTCGCGCGTCAGCTCGGCCTTCTTCTGCTCGGCCTCCTTGAGCAGCCCCTCGGCCTTCTTCACGGCGGCGATCCGGACCTTGCCGGCCTCGGAATTGGCGTCGTTGAGGATGTCCTTGGACTTGGCGGTGGCCTCGGCCAGCTGCTCCTCGGCGGCCTTGACCAGGGCGTCGCAGCGCTCGCCCGCGTTCTTCATCGCCTCCGCGGATTCGCGGCGCGCCCGCTCGTGCAGCTCCTCGATCTCGCCCGTGATGCGGTCGCGCAGCTCCTCGGCCCGCTCTCTTATCTGCGTGGCGTCCCGGCGGGCACCGACGAGGAGCTCGTCCGCGTCGGTACGGGCCTTCTCCACCGTCGTATTGCCCTCGACCGTCGCCTCGGAGATCAGCCGCTCCGCCTCCGTGCGGGCCGCGCCGACCATCGTGTCGGCCTGCGCCTCCGCGTCGGCGGTCGTCTTCTGCGCCGCCTCCTGCGCCTCGCGCGTCAGCTTGTCGGCCTCGGCGGCGGACTCCGTGATGAGCGTGTCGACCTGCTCGGCGGCCTCCGTACGGCGCTTGTTCGCGTCCTTGCGGGCCTCGTCCAGGGTGCGCTCCGCCTCGTCCCGCGCGGCGGCCGTGACTCGCTCCGCCTCCTGGGCGGCCTCGGCCTTGACCCGCTCGGACTCGGTACGGATGCGCTCCGCGTGCTGCTGCGCCGAGCCGACCGTCTCCGCGGCCTCCGCGCGCAGCCGCTCGGCGTCGCCCGACGCGTCCGCGATCAGCTTCTCGGCCTTGGCGACCGACTCGGTGCGCAGCCGCTCGGCCTCGGTGACCGTCTCGGCCGTCAGACGCTCGGCCTCCGCGGTCGCGTCGGCGACGCGCTTCTCGGCCGCCGCGGTGGACTCCGCGCGGACCCGCTCCGCCTCGGTGTTCGTCTCCGTCGTCAGCCGCTCGGCCTCGGCACGGGCCTCACCGATCAGGGTGTCGGCCTGGGTGGCGGCGTCCGACCGGATGCGGTTGGCGTCCTCGCGGGCCTCGGCGCGGGTGCGCGAGGCGTCCTGGTCGGCGCCCGAACGCAGGTCGGAGACCTCGGTGCGGACCCGCTGGGCGTGCTCGGCGGCCTCGGAGCGCAGCCGCTCGGACTCGGCGATCGCCTCCGCGACGGTGTGCTCCGCCAGCGACTTGGCGGCCTCCGCCTCGGTGGTGGCCTCGGAGCGCAGCCGGTTCGCGTCCTCGGCGGCGCGCTCGCGCTCCGCGTAGGCGTCGGCACGGACCCGGTCGGCCTCCTCCTGCGCCTCCTGCGTCGTGCGCTCCGCCGCGTGCTCGGCGGCCGAACGCAGCCCGGCGATCTCCTCCTGGGCCTGCTCCTGGAGCCCGGACACGGAGTCGCGCACCTGCTGCGCGGTCTGCTCGGCGGTGGAGACCAGCTCGGTGGCCCGCTGGTCCGCCTCCTCGACGAGCCGGGTGGCCTCGGTCTGCGCCTCCTCGACCCGGGCCCGCGCGACGGCCAGCAGCTCCTCGCTCCGCTCACGGGCCCGCTCGCGCTCCTGGTCGGCCTCCTGACGGGCGCTGCCCAGCGTCTCCTCGGCCTCGCGGCGCCGGCGGGCGGCCTCCTCGGCCGCGGCGGCCAGCGTCTCGGCGGCCTCGGCGGAGATCCGCTCGGCGGCGGTCTGCGCCTCGGCGCGCAGCCGGTCGGCGGACTCCTGCGCCTCGGTCTTCAGCCGCTCGGCCTCGGTCGCGGCCTCGGACCGCAGCCGTACCGCGATGTTCTCGGCCTCGGAGCGGGTCGTCGAGGCGTCGGCGGCGGCCTCGGTGCGCAGCCGCTCGGCCTCCGTCTCGGCCTGCGCCTGCAACGTCCGTACGCGCTCGGCCGCCTCGGCGCGCAGCCGGTCGCCCTCGTCCGCCGCCTCCCGGCGCAGCCGCTCGGCCTCCGCCCGCGCGTCGGTGAGCGTCGTCTCCGACGCCGTGAGGCGCTCCTCGGCCTCGGTGTGCAGCCGGGTCAGCTCGCGGGCCGCCTCGTCCTGCCGGTTCTTTATGGCCTCTTCGGCCTCGTCCTTGAGGGCCTGGGCGGCGCGCTCCGCCTCGGCGCGGGTCGCCTCGGCCTGCTCGTCGGCCTCGGCGCGGTGCCGCTCGGCCTCGGCGCGGGTGCGCTCCAGCGTCTCCTCGGCCTGCTTGCGCAGGCCCGTGGCGCGCTCGATGGCCTCGGTGCGCACCCGCTCGGCCTCGGTCGTGGCACCGCTGCGCAGCTCGTCCGCGTCGGCCTTCGCCTTGGCGAGCAGCTGCTCGGCGGTCCTGGCCGCCTCCTCGATCTGCTGGACGGCGTCGCGGCGGGCCTCGGACCGGATCCGCTCGCCCTCCTCGACGGCCTCGGCCCGCAGCTGCTCGGCCTCGCCGCGCAGCCGCCGCGCCTCCTCCTGGAGCTCGACCGTCTTGGCCCGGTACTCCTTGGTGTCGTCCTTGGCCGCGCCCTTGAGCTGCTCGGAGATGTCGTGCGCCTCGGCGCGCAGCCGGTCCGCCTCGGTCTCGGCCTCGGTGCGGATCCGCTCGGCCTCCTCGGCGGCGGCCCTCGTCGTCGACTTGGCCTCCTCGGAGGCCTTGTTCAGCACGTCCTCGGCGGTGCGCGCGGCCTTCGCCAGCTCGCCCGCGGTCTCCTCCGCGGTGACCGTACGGGCCTTCTCCTTGGCCTGCGCGATCAGCTGCTCGGCCTCGGCCTTGGCGTCGGCGACGACCTGCTCGGCCTCCGACTTGGTGGACTCGGCCTCCTTGGTGGCCTCCTGGACGAGGCGGGCGACCTGCTCCTTCGCGGTCCGCGTGCGCTGCTCGTTGGCGGACTCGGCGCTCGCGAGCTGCTTGGCCGCGGCCTCCTTGGCCTCGGAGAGGACCTTGTCGGCCTCCGTGCGGGCCTCGCGCAGCGCGGTGTCCGCCTCGGCGATCTTCTGCTCGGCGGCGCGGCTCAGCTCGCCGGCCTGGCGGCGCGCGGCGTCGGACTCGGCGGTCGTGGTGGAGCGCAGCTGCTCGGCGTGGTCGGTGGCCTCCTGGGCCTGCGCCGACGCGGCATTGAGCAGGCGCTCGGCGTCCTGGCGGGCGCGGGCCAGGATCGCCTGGGCCTCGGCGCGCGCGCTCTCCGCCTCGCCGGTCAGCCGGCGGCTGGCCTCGGCGGCGACCCGCTCGGCCTCCGCGCGGGCGGCGGCCAGCGACTGGTCGGCCTCGGCGCGGGACTCGTCGAGCAGCCGGCGGGCCTGCTGCTCGGTGCGGGCGCGCAGCTGCTCGGCCCACTGCACGTTCTCGTTGACGTGGGTCTCGACCGTGCGGCGGCGCTCGGCGAGCTCCTGGTCGAGCTGCTGCCTGCGGTTGACCGCCTCGGTGTGCAGCTCGGACTGGAGCCGCGCCTGCTGTTCGGCGTGCTCCTGGAGGATGCGCTGGGTCTGCGCCCGGGCGTCGCGCAGCTCGCGCTCGGCGTCGGCGCGCAGCTGCTCGGCCTGGATCTGGGCATTGCGGAGCAGCTGCTCGGCCTGATAGCCGATGTCCGCCCCGTCATAGGCAGGCCGGGACGCGAGGCTGCGGCGCGCCTCGTGCAGCTTGGCGCGCAACACCTCCACCTGGTAGCCCAGGTCCTCGGCGTGCTGGACGGCCTTCTCCCGCTCGGTCTTCAGCCGCTCCATCTCGGCTTCGAACCGCGAGAGATGGTCGGTCTCAGCCGGCCGCCGGCCGTCCTGGCTCTCGTAGCCCCGCACTGCGCGGTCCCGTCCTTCCCCAAGCTCTCGACTTCGCTCGAGCAGGGGAGACCCCACTCCTGGTCGCAAGTTCTTCCCTACGGGCTCCGTCCGTCCGCCGAACGGGGCCCCCGGGGAATGGTGTCAGATCGACAAGGAGTGTGCAGTCGGCGCTGGGGACCCACACGTTCCGGCCCTTTCGCCCCGACCCTTGTCCCCCGATACCCGGACCCCGGCCCACGACTGTCCTCTGGTGGCGACAGTCGCTCCCCAACCCTACCGGCCCGAGTATGCGGAGGTCAGTGGTCGGCCGACTCCTGGGGTGCGGAGGTGACGAGTTCGGTCAGTACGCCGTGACAGTCCTTGGGGTGCAGGAACGTGATGCGCGACCCCATCGAACCCCGCCGGGGCTCGTCGTACAGGACGCGTACGCCCTTGCCCCTGATGGCGTCGGCGTCGGCGTCGACATCGGCCGTACCGAAGGCGATGTGGTGCACGCCCTCGCCGTTCTTGGCCAGCCACTTGCCCACCGCGGAGTCCTCGCGGGTCGGTTCCAGGAGCTGGAGGTAGGAGGCCCCGCCGTCACTGGTCTCATTGATCTTGAGCATGGCCTCGCGCACGCCCTGCTCTTCGTTGATCTCGGTGTGGAACACCTCGAAGCCGTACGTGGCCCGGTAGAACTCGACGGTCGCGTCGAGGTCGTGGCAGGCGATCCCGATGTGGTCGATTCGCGTCAGCATGGGTCAAGTGCAGCGCGGTCCGTCGTGGTTACGCAACGTGCGCGCGATCACATTCACTGGCCGGTGACGGGCGGCGTACCGCTCAGTACATTCGAGTAAACCCTCGTTCACTCCTCATCTCCCAAGGGGCTGTGCCTCATGTCTGGAACGACCGGTACCACCTCAGTGATCGTCGCGGGCGCGCGCACGCCCATGGGACGGCTGCTGGGTTCCCTCAAGTCCTTCTCCGGAGCCGACCTCGGCGGCTTCGCGATCAAGGCCGCCATCGACCGTGCGGGGATCGGTGGCGACCAGGTGCAGTACGTGATCATGGGCCAGGTGCTCCAGGCCGGGGCGGGGCAGATCCCGGCGCGCCAGGCCGCGGTCAAGGCGGGCATCCCGATGAACGTCCCGGCGCTCACGATCAACAAGGTCTGCCTGTCCGGCCTCGACGCCATCGCCCTCGCCGACCAGCTGATCCGCGCGGGTGAGTTCGACGTCGTGGTCGCGGGCGGCCAGGAGTCGATGACGAACGCCCCGCACCTCCTCCCGAAGTCCCGCGAGGGCTACAAGTACGGCGCGGTCGAGATGCTCGACGCCATGGCGTACGACGGCCTGACGGACTCCTTCGAGAACATCCCCATGGGCGCCTCGACGGAGAAGCACAACACCCGCCTCGGCATCGCCCGCCCCGAGCAGGACGAGGTGGCCGCCCTCTCGCACCAGCGGGCCGCCGCCGCGCAGAAGAACGGCCTGTTCGAGGCCGAGATCACGCCCGTCGAGATCCCGCAGCGCAAGGGCGACCCGGTCCTGTTCAGCAAGGACGAGGGCATCCGCGCCGAGACCACCGCGGAGTCCCTCGGCAAGCTGCGCCCCGCCTTCGCCAAGGACGGGACGATCACGGCCGGCACGTCCTCGCAGATCTCGGACGGCGCCGCCGCCGTGGTCGTCATGAGCAAGGCCAAGGCCGAGGAGCTGGGCCTGGACTGGATCGCGGAGATCGGCGCGCACGGCAACGTGGCGGGGCCGGACAACTCGCTCCAGTCCCAGCCCTCGAACGCGATCCAGCACGCCCTCAAGAAGGAGGGCATCGGCGTCGCGGATCTTGATCTGATCGAGATCAACGAGGCGTTCGCGGCCGTCGCCGTGCAGTCAATGAAGGACCTCGGCGTGTCCTCGGAAAAGGTGAACGTCAACGGCGGCGCCATTGCCCTGGGTCACCCGATCGGGATGTCCGGCGCGCGCATCGTGCTGCACCTCGCCCTCGAACTGAAGCGGCGCGGCGGCGGTGTCGGCGCGGCCGCGCTGTGCGGTGGCGGCGGTCAGGGTGACGCGCTCGTGCTGCGGGTACCCAAGGCGTAACCGGGTCACCGGTTCACCGGTTTTTGGTACGGGTCTGACGGAACGGAGCTGTGATGCAGGACGTCCCCACGCTGGTCGCCCAGGCGAGAGAGGGCAGGCCGCGGGCCGTGGCCCGGCTGATCTCGCTGGTGGAGGGGGCGTCCCCGCAGCTGCGCGAGGTCATGGCCGCGCTCGCCCCGCTGACGGGGAACGCGTACGTGGTCGGGCTCACCGGATCGCCGGGGGTCGGCAAGTCGACGTCCACGTCGGCGCTGGTCAGCGCGTACCGCAGGGCCGGGAAGCGGGTCGGCGTCCTGGCCGTCGACCCGTCGTCGCCGTTCAGCGGGGGCGCGCTGCTCGGCGACCGGGTGCGGATGTCCGAGCACGCCTCCGATCCCGGGGTCTACATCCGCTCGATGGCCACGCGCGGGCACCTGGGCGGGCTCGCCTGGGCCGCGCCGCAGGCGATCCGGGTGCTCGACGCCGCCGGGTGCGACGTGGTGCTGGTGGAGACGGTCGGCGTCGGGCAGTCCGAGGTCGAGATCGCCTCCCAGGCCGATACGAGCGTGGTGCTGCTCGCGCCCGGGATGGGCGACGGGATCCAGGCGGCCAAGGCCGGGATCCTGGAGATCGGTGACGTGTACGTCGTCAACAAGGCCGACCGGGACGGCGCCGACGCCACCGCGCGCGAGCTGAACCACATGCTGGGGCTCGGGGAGTCCCGGGCGCCCGGTGACTGGCGGCCGCCCATCGTGAAGACCGTCGCGGCGCGGGGCGAGGGGATCGACGAGGTGGTCGAGGCGCTGGAGAAGCACCGGGCGTGGATGGAGGAGCACGGGGTGCTCTCCGAGCGGCGGGTGGCCCGCGCGTCCCGCGAGGTCGAGACGATCGCGGTGACCGCCCTTCGTGAGCGGATCGGTGACCTTCGTGGTGACCGCCGCCTCGGTGCCCTGGCCGAGCGCATCGTCTCCGGCGACCTCGATCCTTACCGGGCCGCCGACGAACTGGTCGAGGGCCTCACTCACGGCAGCTGACCGCGGCTCTCGTCGTGGCTGGTCGCGCAGTTCCCCGCGCCCCTGAGCGAGCGAAGCTCGCTTCCAGGGGCGCGGGGAACTGCGCGAGAAGAGGCCACCGGCCGTCAGCCGACGGTCAAGGGTCAGTCGTCGTCACCGTGGTCGTCGTCGCCACCCCGGTGATCCACGGTCACGGCCCCCGACCGGAGGTCCACGTGCCAGTCGTGCTGCGTCCCGTCCGCCGACGTCGTCTCGACCTCCCACGCCGTCACCGAGCGGGCGTCGTCATCGGCGTCCACCGAGGTCACCGTCCCCTTCGCGGCGGCGGCCCGGGCCGCGTCCGAGGCCGAGACCGGCGCGTTCTTCAGCCCGGCGGCGACCCGCGCGGGATCGTCGTCGTCATCCTTCTCGACGTGCGAGCCCAGCACCTTCCCCGTGCCGGGGTCGATCTCGACATGGTGGCGGGCGGAGCCGATCACGTCGACGTCCCACACGAGCCGGCCGTCGTCGGAGTCGAGGTCCGCCTCGGCCGCGACGCCCGGGGTGTGCTTCAGGGCGGCGGCGATCGCTTCCTCGGCCGTGATCCGGGCGCCCTTGGCCTCGTCGGCGTTCTCCCGGGCGTCACTGACGTTGTCGTCCTTGATCCGCACACTCGACTTCGCTGCGGCGCCCGACCCGCTGTCGTCGGAGAGGGCGACCGCCGTGGCGGTTCCGCCGCCGATCAGCGCGACGGCGGCGATGGCGGAGATGACGGTCGTACGGCGCTTCATGGGGTCCGTCCCTTCGTGGAGTTCGACGGCAACCAAGGTGCCCGAGTGATGCTGAAGCCCCGCTGAAGGAACCTGAAGAAGCCTTCAGGAACCACCTGCGACCCTGAACCCATGCGCCCGCCCGCCTCCCACCACCGCCCTGCTCGAGGCGCTACGCGCCGCCCCTTTCGATTCCTGATCGTGGAGGACGAGAAGCGCCTCGCCGTGTCGCTCGCCAAAGGGCTGACCGCCGAGGGGTACGCCGTCGACGTGGTCCACGACGGCCTCGAAGGACTGCACCGCGCGAGCGAGTCGCCGTACGACCTGATCGTCCTGGACATCATGCTGCCCGGCATGAACGGCTACCGGGTCTGCGCCGCCCTGCGCGCCGCCGGGAACGACGTGCCGATCCTGATGCTCACCGCCAAGGACGGCGAGTACGACGAGGCCGAGGGGCTGGACACGGGCGCCGACGACTACCTCACCAAGCCGTTCTCGTACGTCGTGCTCGTCGCGCGTGTGAAGGCGCTGCTGCGGCGGCGCGGCAGCGCGGGCCGGGCCAACCCCGTGCACACTGTCGGTCCGTACGCCGTGGACACCGCCGCGCGCCGGGTCACGCACGCCGACGACGGCGAAGTGCCGCTCACCGCGAAGGAGTTCGCGGTGCTCGAACAGCTCGTCGCGCGGGCCGGCGAGGTGGTCTCCAAGGGCGACATCCTGGAACACGTGTGGGACTTCGCCTACGAGGGCGATCCGAACATCGTCGAGGTCTACGTCAGCGCCCTGCGCCGCAAGCTCGGCGCGTCCCTCATCCGGACCGTGCGCGGCGCCGGCTACCGGCTGGAGATCCCGCGATGAAGCGGCGTCTCCTCGGCTCCGTACGGTCGCGTGCCGCCCTCGCCGCCACCCTCGTCGTCGCCGTGGCCCTGGTCGCGGCCGGTGCCGCCGTGCTGCTCGCCCTGCGCGACAACCTCGGCGAACAGGCCTCGGCGGGCGCCGACTCCGCCGCGCGCCGGGTCGCCACCTCTCTGGTCGGCGGGGTCGCGCCCGACAGCCTCGACCTCGACGACGAGGACCATCCGGTGCAGGTCGTCGACGACGACGGCAGGCTGATCGCCGCCACCGAGGACCTGGAGCGGATCTCCGGCGCCGGGACGGACGCCGTCAAGCCGGTCGCCGCCCGGCGGGACGACGACGGGGACGACGACCGGCACGGCGGCCGGGGCGGGGGCGGTGACGACGACGGCGCCGGCGGCACGGTCTCCGGCTCCACCGACTACTCCGACGGCAGCGCCACCGTGGACGGCGACAGCGCCGCCTACCGGTTCGCCGAGGTGCACGTCGACGACACCGCGTACGGCGATCTGACCGTGTACGCGGGTTCCTCGCTGGCCGCCGAGCAGAGCGCCGTGACGACGACGAAGACCGCCATGCTGATCGGCTTCCCGCTGCTGCTCGTGGTCGTCGGCGGCGTCACGTATGTGGTGACCCGGCGCGCGCTGCGGCCCGTCGAGGGCATCCGCGCCGAGATGGCCGCGATCACCGCCTCGCAGGACCTCGGCCGCCGGGTGCCGCAGCCGGACACGCACGACGAGGTCGCCCGGCTGGCCGCGACCACCAACGAGACGCTGGCCGCGCTCCAGGAGTCGGTCGAGCGGCAGCGGCGGTTCGTCGCCGACGCCTCGCACGAGCTGCGCAGCCCCATCGCCTCGCTGCGCACCCAGCTGGAGGTCGGCGCCGCCCATCCGGAGCTGCTGGACGTCCCCGGCGCCGTCGAGGACACGGTGCGGCTCCAGGAACTCGCCGCGGACCTGCTGCTGCTAGCCCGGCTCGACGCGGGGGAGCGGCCCGGCGGCGGTGAAGTGGATCTGGCGGCCCTGGCGCGCGAGGAGCTGTCCCAGCGCACCGGCGACCGGCTGCCCGTCACGGTGGAGTCGGCGCGGTCCGCCCGGGTCACCGGCTCGCGCGGGCAGCTGGCCCGGGTGCTCGGCAATCTCGTGGACAACGCACAGCGGCACGCACGCACGGAGGTCGTCGTCGACGTGGGCGTCGAGGGGGGAGCGGCGGTCCTCACCGTCGCGGACGACGGCGCCGGGGTGCCGGCGGAGGAGCGCGAGCGGATCTTCGAGCGGTTCGTCCGGCTCGACGACGCGCGCTCCCGGGACGGGGGCGGGGCGGGTCTCGGACTGGCCATCGCCCGGGATGTGGCCGTGCGGCACGGCGGCACCCTCACGGTGCGCGCCGCGCCGCAGGGCGGGGCACTTTTCGAGCTGCGGCTGCCCGCGAACTGAGCGCGGGTCTCCACGGGGGAGGTCGGCGGTCCTCCGCGGACTGCAACCTCAGGTGTTCGCAGGTGTCACGGTTTGCCGCGTTGCGAACGCAGGTGGTCGGCGATGGGCGTGAGCGCCTTGTGGAGGTCGCTCAGCTCCTGCGGCGAGACCAGGTCGACGAAGTGCTGTCGCACGGACGCCACATGGAACGGGGCGACCTTCCGCATGGTCTCCAGGCCGAAGTCGGTGAGGACCGTGTACAGGCCGCGCCGGTCGGACTCGCAGTTCTCGCGGCGGACCAGCCCCCCGTTCTCCATCCGGGTGATCTGGTGCGAGAGCCGGCTCTTGGACTGCAGGGTCGCCGCAGCCAGGTCGCTCATCCGCATCCGGTGCTCATCCGCCTCGGAGAGGTTCACCAGAATCTCGTAGTCGTTCATCGTCAGGCCGAAGGGCTGGAGGTCTTTCTCCAGCTGGTAGTTCAGCAGCCTGTTGACCTCCAGGTGGGTGCGCCAGGCGCACTGTTCCTCGTCGGTCAGCCACCGCGTGGCCGTCTCGGTCTCCATGGAATCGATTCTACCTAAGAAGTTGAAAGGCGAACGAACGTGGGGAATGTGACGTTCACGCGTTCGACGTCACACTCCGCAGACTACCGCTCACAGCCCGAAGCGACGCTGGAGGTCTCCGAGCTGTCCGGGAAGCCTCGGTGTCGGTGACGGACCCGCGCCCGGTCCCGGACCGCCGCCCGGAACGCCCGCTTGGTGAGGTACGTCACCCGTCGCGGGCTCCGGCATCAGCGCCTCGCTCGACTGAAGCAGCACCGTCCCCGCGCCCACGAATTCGAACTGGTGCTCCTCGCCGCTGACTCCGCCGATCCCCGTCATCGCACGTAGACCGCCTATGACGCCCGTCAGGTAGCCGTGGTCGTAGTGATGGCAGGGCGACGGACAGTCGGCCCAGCCGACCAGTGCCTGTGGATCAACGCGGATCGGCGGCTCCATGAAGACGACCGGACCGTTTGAAGCCGCGACGAATTTGCCACTGCCAATGAGTGTGAGAAAGCCGGGCACGATGGACTGCTTGAGCGAGAGACTTGGCTGAAAAGCGAGCAGATTGCCCGCGCGGATGGTCAGGTTGCCGTCGTCCAGGTCGTAGGAGTTGACGTCGAAGGCCCGGTCCGCGAGGAGCATCTTGCCGCTGCCCTCCGCCACCACCCAGTCGCTCGCGTGCAGCGGCGAGTGGAACGAGGTGCGCACCAGCCGGTCGAGCCGACCGTGCCCGATGCCGTTGAACTCCATCCGCCCGTAGTAGGCGATCATCTTGCCCTTCTGCAGGAACCACTGACTGCTCTTCAGTTCCACGCAGAAGGTGTACGCGTTGACGTTGTCGTCGACCGGCAGCGTTCTGGGGTCGTGGATCACCGGGCCCGCGGGCATGGGGTGGTTCACAGCTTCTCCTCCGACGCCTGTACGCACACCGCACCGCTCCCGCTCAGCTCCAGCTGGAACGCCTCGCCGCTGCCGCGGCCCACCATGTCCCGCCAGCCGAGCGCCGTCGACAGCTTGTTGCGCACGTCGCCGTGGTGGGCGACGTAGGCCTGCGGGTCGACGTGCACCGGGTTGTTCGGGGTGATCGGCACCTCGATGACCCCGCCGTGCGCCATCACCGCGACCGCCCCGTGCCCCTTGAGCGTCGTCGTGAAGAGGCCCTGCCCGGTGACCTGCCCGCGCACCATGCCCATCACCCCGCCCTGGGAGCCCATGAACATGGTCCCCTGCTGCAGCGCCCCGTCGAAGGCGAGCAGCCGGTCCGCCTCCACGTACAGGGTGTCGCCGGAGAGGGTGATCACCTGCACGTGATGCCCGCCGTGCCCGAACAGCACCGTGCCGCTGCCCTCGACCGTCATCAGCGGCGTCGCCTCGTTCGCCACCCGCCGCCCGATCATCGACATCAGTCCCCCCTGTCCGCCCTGCACGTTGGGGGTGAAGGAGACGTCCCCCTTGTACGCGAGCATCGCGCCGCGCTGGCTGTAGAGCCGCTGCCCGGGCACGACGGTCGCCTCGACCATCTTCGAGTTGATCTCACGGAAGCTCGCCGGCATCTCAGACATCCCCCGCGATCGTGTTGCGCTCACTGGGCTGTACGTAGACCAGCCCGTCCCCCTCGAAGAGGATCTGGAACGCCTCGCCGCCGCCTTCTCCCAGGAAGGTGCGGAAGGTGACGCCCGACTGGAACGACTGCCGCAGATTCCCCTGGTGCGCGATGTAGGCGCCGGGGTCGACCGTCAGCGGGTAGTCGCGGCTGACGCGCAGCACCACCGCCGGGCCGTCGCTCATGATCGCGGCCTGGCCGTGTCCCTCGACGGTCGTCGTGAACAGTCCGTTGCCCTGGGAGGCGCCGCGCATCCCCGTGAAACTGGTGCCGGTGCGCAGTCCCGCGTCCGTGCACAGCAGATTGCTCGCCTCGACCCAGAGCTTGTCCCCCTGCAGACCGACCAGGTTGATCTCGCTGGCCCGGTCCGCGAACCAGCAGGTGCCCTGGCCCTTCACCTCCATCACGGTCATCTGCTCACCCGTGATGCGGCGGGTCACCATCCCCCGTATCCCCTCGCCACCCCCGCTCAGCTTCTTGAACGCCATACGGCCGTCGTACGCGACCATCGAACCGTTCTTCGCCTTGACGCTGTCGCCCGTCATGTCGACGGCGAGCATCTTGCTGCCCTGCAGCCGGAACGTTGCCACGGAGTCGACGGTAGCCGGGCGGGGGAGCCCGCCGACAGGGCGGCGCTGGGGCGATGCCACAATGGGGAACGCTTGTGCGCGCTTTCACAAGATCACTGCCAGCCCGTCGACCACTCCAGTCAAAGGTGCCTCGTGGACATCAAGACCGCCTCCGCCATCCGCCGCCTCCGCCTGGTCTCCGCGCCCGAGGCCGTCTCCTTCATCCTGCTGCTGGTCTGCTCGGTGCTGAAGCGCACGACGGACTTCAACGCGGTGCCCGTCATGGGCATGGTGCACGGCGTGCTGTTCGTGCTGTACGTCGTCTTCTGGCTGGACGCCTGGAACCGCGCGAAGTGGGGCTTCGGCCGGGGCGCGCTGTACTTCGTCCTGTCGGTGCTGCCCACCGGCGGCTTCTTCGCCGAGCGCAAGCTGAAGCGGGAGTCGGAGAGCGCCGTCGACGCGGCGATCGCGGCCCGCGCCCGTCAGGAAGGGATCGTGAACGCATGATCGTCGCTTTCTCCGTGACGCCGCTCGGGGTCGGTGAGGACGTGGGGGAGTACGTCGCCGACGCCGTGCGGGTGGTTCGTGAGTCGGGGCTGCCCCACCGGACCGATGCGATGTTCACGTCGGTCGAGGGGGAGTGGGACGAGGTGATGGACGTCGTGAAGCGGGCCGTCGCCGTGGTCGAGGAGCGTGCTCCCCGGGTCTCCGTGGTCATGAAGGCCGACATCCGCCCCGGCGTCACCGACGGCTTGACCTCGAAGGTCGCCACCGTGGAGCGGTATCTCGCCGGCTGACGGCCGGTGGCCTCTTCTCGCGCAGTTCCCCGCGCCCCTGAAAGGCCTGCGGCCTTCAGGGGAGGCTGCGCGCAGCGCATGCCTCAGGGGCGCGGGGAACTGCGCGACCAGCCCCCACCGGCCGTCAGCCGACCGGTAACCCCCCAAAGCGCGGCCCCGATTCACCCGACCCCGTGAATCGACACGCCATACCTCACTCGTACGCCGCTTCCGGTTCGACACGCCCACGAAAGTCACATTTTGTGAGGTTATCGATACGCTCGGTCACCGAAGGCCGGGCGACGGGAACCTGGAGGGCGCTGTGCGGCCTGAGGGCTATGACTACGACACCTACAGCAGACTGGCGGGCCCGCTCACCGAGCCGCCCGCCGACGGCTACCGGGTGCAGTACACCTCACTCCTCTCCCGTGAACCCCACCGAATACGCGCGATCCTGCTGATGACGCTCGCCCCGGTGCTCACCGGGATCCTGCTCGTCTATCTGGTGTGGCCCAGCCACTGGGTGGAGCGTGAGGGCGGCGCCCGCTGGCTCGTCCAGCTCGACATCGTGATGCTGGTGTCGATCGGCCTCATCGAGCTGTTCATGGTCGTCAACGTCATCTCCATCGCCCACGCGACGATGGTGGCCAGGGACCCCGTCCCGGTCCGCCCCGAACCCGGCACCCGGGTCGCGTTCCTGACGACGTACGTGCCCGGCAAGGAACCCCTGGCGATGGTGCGCGCCACGCTGGAGGGTGCCGTCCGCATCACCCACGACGGCCCGCTCGACGTGTGGCTGCTCGACGAGGGCGACGACCCCCGGGCCCGCGCCCTCTGCGCCGAGCTGGGCGTCCGGCACTTCACGCGGCACGGCGTCGAGGAGTGGAACCGCGCCAAGGGCGCCCACAAGACCCGTACCAAGCACGGCAACTACAACGCCTGGCTCGCCGCGCACCACGCCGACTACGACTTCTTCGCGTCCGTCGACACCGACCACGTACCGGTGCCGGAGTTCCTGGAGCGGATGCTGGGCTACTTCCGCGACCCGGACGTCGCGTTCGTCGTCGGGCCGCAGGTCTACGGCAACTACGACTCACCGGTCACCAAGGCCGCCGAGTCCCAGCAGTTCCTCTTCCACGCGCTGATCCAGCGGGCCGGCAACCGCTACCGGGCCCCCATGTTCGTCGGCACCAACAACGTCGTGCGGATCAGCGCCCTGAAGCAGATCGGCGGCTTCGTCGACTCGATCACCGAGGACATGGCGACCGGGTTCGAGATCCACCGGCACGCCAACCCGGCCACCGGCGTCAAGTGGCGCTCGGTCTACACCCCCGACGTGCTCGCCGTCGGTGAGGGTCCCGCCTCCTGGACGGACTTCTTCACCCAGCAGCTGCGCTGGTCGCGCGGGACGTACGAGACGCTGTTCAAGCAGTACTGGAAGGCGCCGTTCAGCATGCCGGCCGGCCGCCTCTTCTCGTACTCGATGATGCTCGTCTACTACCCGATGACGGCCGTCAACTGGCTCCTCGGCGTGCTGAGCTGCGTGCTGTTCCTCTGGTTCGGCGCGTCCGGCACCCAGGTCTCCGCCTCCGTGTGGCTGATGCTCTACAGCGACGCCGCGGCCCTCCAGATCGGGCTGTACCTGTGGAACCGGCGGCACAACGTCTCGCCGCACGAGCCCGAGGGCTCCGGCGGTCTCGCGGGCATGGCCATGTCGGCGATCTCCGCGCCGATCTACCTCAAGTCGCTGGGCGCCGCGCTGCTGCGCCGCCCGTCCCGCTTCGTCGTCACCCCGAAGGGCGGCGACGCCACCGCAGACCGGATGCTGACCTTCCGCATCCATCTCTTCTGGGCGGGCGTGCTGGCCGTGTCGCTGGCCGCGTCGGTCGTCCTCGACCACACGCACGTGGCCATGCGGACCTGGGCGGTCCTCGCCCTGTGCATCGCCCTCGCGCCCCCGGTGGTGTGGAGCGTCGCGCAGCGCCGCGCGGCGGCCGCGCTCGCCGGGTCCGGGACGACGGCGCCGGCTGAGAAGCCCGAGCCCGCCCTCGCCGGCCCGCGGGTCTCCAGCACGAGCACAGGAGGGAACTGACCCATGGCCTTCAACAGCTACCGGCCTTCCCAGAAGATGAAGAAGACCGTCCTGGGCGCGGGCGGCATCGCCCTCCTCGTCGGCCTCAACGCCCCGGCCGCCTGGACCTTCGCCTCCGAGAAGTACGAGGACTGGAAGATCGCCCAGCCCGGCTACAAGGCCCAGTACGGCTCGTGGTCGCAGGTCGACATCCCCGACCGGTTCCGTACCAACGCGATCCACGCGGCGCTGCTGCACACCGGCAAGGTGCTGATCGTGGCGGGCTCCGGCAACGAGCAGAAGAAGTTCGACGCCGGATCGTTCGACACCGTCCTGTGGGACCCGAAGGCGAACACCTTCAAGAAGATCGACACCCCCGAGGACTTCTTCTGCTCGGGACACGCCGCGCTCCCCGACGGCCGGATGCTCGTGGCCGGCGGCACCGCCCGCTACGAACTCCTCGACGGCGAGGTGAAGCGGGCCGGCGGCGGCATGCGCGTCAAGAACGAGAGCCCCGACGCACCGGTGGTCCTGAAGAAGGGGACGAGGTTCCGCTCGCCGGACGGCGTCGAGTACGTGTCGAAGTTCGACGTGACCGTGCCCAAGGCCAAGCGCTCCTACGACATCAGCTACAACCGCGCCGGTGTCATGCAGCCCTGGAAGACGAAGATCAAGGCGAGCGAGGCCCGCGTCTTCGTCGAGGCGGTCGCCGACGGCAAGCAGTACGAGACGTCGAAGCAGGCCCAGTACGAGATCGAGGGCCTCACGGGCAAGGACGCCGACAACGCGTACGGGCTCTCCGAGAAGATCACCATGGAGAAGCAGGACTTCCAGGGGATCAAGGCCGCGTACGAGTTCGACCCGGTCGCCGAGAAGTACGTGCCCGTGGACCCGATGCAGAAGGCCCGCTGGTACCCCACGCTCGTCGGCCTGGAGGACGGCAAGGTGCTCGCCGTCTCCGGACTCGACGACGTCGGCGTCATCGACCCCGGGGACAACGAGATCTACGACCCGAAGACCAAGAAGTGGTCGATGGGCCCCAAGCGGTACTTCCCGACCTACCCGGCGCTGTTCCTGACCAAGGGCGGCAAGCTCTTCTACCCGGCCTCCAACGCCGGGTACGGGCCCGCCGAGAAGGGCCGGGAGCCCGGCCTGTGGGATCTCAAGACCAACAAGTTCGAGAAGGTCCCGGGCCTCACGGACGGGGACGAGACGGAGACGTCGGCGTCGCTGCTGCTGCCCCCGGCGCAGGACCAGAAGGTGATGATCCTGGGCGGCGGAGGCGTCGGAGAGTCCGAGCGGGCGACGCCGCGCACCGCGGTCGTCGACCTGAAGGAGGACAGCCCCCGCTTCAAGGAGGGGCCGAACCTGCCGCAGGGCACCCGGTACCTGAACAGCGTGATCATGCCGGACGACTCGGTCTTCACGTCCAACGGCTCGTCCGACTACCGCGGGCGCGGCGCGAGCAACATCCTCGCGGCGCAGTTCTACGACCCCAAGAAGAACGCCTTCCGCGAGGCGGCCTCGCCCAAGGTCGGCCGCAACTACCACTCGGAGGCGCTGCTGCTGCCCGACGGCCGGGTGGTGACCTTCGGCTCCGACCCGCTCTTCGACGACCAGCAGAACACCAAGCTGGGCCACTTCGAGCAGCGCATGGAGATCTTCACGCCGCCCGCGCTGCACAAGGGCGGGGACCGGCGCCCGGTCCTCGGTGAGGGCCCGGAGACCCTGCCCGCCGATCACCGGGCGACGTTCCGGACGGACGCCGCCGACCGGATCGTGAAGGCGCGGCTGATGCGCCCGTCCGCCGTGACCCACACGACGGACGTCGAGCAGCGCTCGATCGAGCTGGGCCTGAGCAGGCGCGAGGGGCAGATCACGGTCGACGTGCCGACCGACCGGGCCCTGGTCCCACCCGGCTGGTACATGCTGTTCGCGACGGACGCGGACGGGGTGTCGTCCGAGGCCAAGTGGGTCAAGGTCGGCGACGACTGAGCCCGGCGGCCCGCGTCACGTGTGCGCGGCGCGGGCCAGCCCCAGCGCGTACTCCGCCCACCAGGTGCCTGCCGCGGGTCCGCCCCGGCAGGTGCCGTCCGACTCCCCGGGCCGCTTGACCCACAGGTACGCGTCGACCAGCGGATCCCCGGTCCGGGTGGTCGGCGCGGCGCCGAGGGCACGGCCCGGCGGGTTGCACCAGCCGTCGGCGCCGGCCGGTGAGTAGGGTCCCGCGCCGTTGCGGCTGGTGTCCACCACGAAGTGGGCGCCGCCGAGCAGCTGCGAGAGCTGCTTGCCGTACGAGGAACTTGCCCGGTCCGTCTGGAAGTTCGAGACGTTCAGGGAGAAGCCGTCGGCCCGCTCGACGCCCGCCCGGCGCAGCGGCTCGACGAGTTTGGCCGCGTCGGGGATCCAGGCGGGGTTCCCGGCGTCGACGTACACCTTGGTGTTCGGCTGCTGCTTCAGGCGGTCGATCGCCGAGCCGATCAGCTGGTAGCGCTCCTCCCGGTACTCCTCCGGGGTGCAGCCGTCGACGATGTGCCCGAGGGCGTCCGGTTCCAGCACGACCAGCGCCTTGGCGTCCCCGATGCCCGTCGCGAACGCGTCGACCCACTGGTGGTAGAAGTCCGCGCTGTGCGCGCCGCCCGCCGAGTGCTGCCCGCAGTCGCGGTGCGGGATGTTGTACGCGACCAGGACCAGCGTCTTGTCCGCCTTCTTCGCCTTCTCGCCGGCCTCCGCGATCACCGGCCGCGGATAGTCGCCCGGCGCCCACATGCCCTGCGGGTGCTGGGCGATCCGCCGGATCACGGCGGCGTCCGAGGCGCGGCCCTGCTTCTCCCACCGCTCGGCCTGGACGGCGGCGGCGGACGCGGGGTCGACCCAGAACGGCGAGGTGTCGGCGGTGCCGGGAGAGGGCGCGGTCCGTCCGGCGGCCTCGCGGGGGCCGGCCTGCTCGGAATCCCCGCCGGAGCAGGCGGTGGCGAGCCCGGCGAGGACGAGCGCGGCCGTGCCGAGCGCGAGCGTGCGGGACGGTGTGCGGCGGATGGTCGGGACGGGCATCCTGCCCCCTGGATCGGAGCGCGTACAATTCCGGCAATCCTGACATAAGGCACCGCTGTCGAGGCGCTCGGCGCGCTCTGCCGCACCCGTCTCGCGCTGGTGGCGAGGGTGAACCGGCCAAAGGGCGAGACGGGGCTGACCACCATATGACCGGCCGGTAAGGTCGAGGGGTGCCGAAGCCGCTCAGTCTTGCCTTCGATCCGATCGCGCGCGCCGATGAACTCTGGAAGCAGCGCTGGGGATCCGTGCCGTCCATGGCCGCGATCACCTCGATCATGCGCGCGCACCAGATCCTGCTCGCCGAGGTCGACGCCGTCGTCAAGCCGTACGGGCTCACCTTCGCGCGCTACGAGGCCCTGGTCCTGCTCACCTTCTCCAAGGAGGGCGAGCTGCCGATGTCGAAGATCGGCGAGCGGTTGATGGTCCACCCGACCTCGGTGACCAACACGGTCGACCGGCTCGTCCGGTCCGGTCTCGTCGACAAGCGGCCCAACCCGAACGACGGCCGCGGCACCCTCGCCTCCATCACCGCCAAGGGCCGCGAGGCCGTCGACGCGGCCACCCGCGACCTGATGGCGATGGACTTCGGGCTCGGTGTGTACGACGCCGACGAGTGCGGGGAGATCTTCGCGATGCTGCGGCCGCTGCGGGTCGCGGCGCACGACTTCGACGAGGAGTGAGCGAGGCCACCGGGCCCGCCTGAAGATCGCGCAAAACGGACGGTTACGCTCGACCCATGAAGAAGAGCGTCCTGACTCGCTACCGGATCATGGCCTACGTGACCGGTGTCCTCCTGGTCGTCCTCTGCCTCGGCATGATCGCCAAGTACGCGTTCGACATGGACGGCGCCGCGGACTTCACGCGCGTCGTCGCCATCGCCCACGGCTGGCTCTACGTCGTGTACCTGGTGGTCGCCTTCGACCTCGGCTCCAAGGCGAAGTGGCGGGTCGGCAAGCAGCTCTGGGTGCTGATCGCCGGCACGATCCCGACCGCCGCCTTCTTCGTGGAGCGCAAGATCTCCGCCGAGCTGGACGCCAAGGTCGCCGCCGGCGACGCGAGCCTCGCGAAGGCGTAACCCGGGACCGGCCCGACCGCTCGCACGAGGTGCGGGCGGTTTCGCCATCGACAGTTACTAGGACGTCCTAGTAAATTCGAGGGTATGGGAACCAGGGACGCTGACGACAAGGCCACCGCCATCGAGGAGGGCCGCCGTCGCTGGCAGGCCCGCTACGACACCGCCCGCAAGCGGGAGGCGGACTTCACCACGCTCTCGGGCGACCCCGTCGACCCGGTCTACGGACCGCGGCCCGGGGACACCTACGAGGGGTTCGAGCGGATCGGCTGGCCGGGGGAGTACCCGTTCACGCGCGGCCTGTACCCGACCGGGTACCGCGGCCGCACCTGGACGATCCGCCAGTTCGCCGGGTTCGGGAACGCCGAGCAGACGAACGAGCGCTACAAGATGATCCTGGCCGCGGGCGGCGGCGGCCTCTCCGTCGCCTTCGACATGCCGACGCTCATGGGCCGCGACTCCGACGACCCGCGCTCGCTCGGCGAGGTCGGGCACTGCGGCGTCGCCATCGACTCCGCCGCCGACATGGAGGTGCTGTTCCGGGGCATCCCGCTGGGCGACGTCACGACCTCGATGACGATCAGCGGCCCGGCCGTGCCCGTCTTCTGTATGTACCTCGTCGCCGCCGAGCGCCAGGGCGTCGACCCGGCCGTGCTCAACGGCACGCTCCAGACCGACATCTTCAAGGAGTACATCGCCCAGAAGGAGTGGCTCTTCCAGCCCGAGCCGCACCTGCGCCTGATCGGCGACCTGATGGAGCACTGCGCCGCGTCCATCCCCGCGTACAAGCCGCTGTCGGTCTCCGGGTACCACATCCGCGAGGCGGGCTCGACGGCCGCGCAGGAACTGGCGTACACGCTCGCGGACGGCTTCGGCTACGTCGAGCTGGGCCTCAGCCGGGGCCTGGACGTGGACGTCTTCGCGCCCGGCCTGTCCTTCTTCTTCGACGCGCACGTCGACTTCTTCGAGGAGATCGCCAAGTTCCGCGCGGCCCGGCGCATCTGGGCCCGGTGGATGCGGGACGTGTACGGGGCGACCAGCGACAAGGCGCAGTGGCTGCGGTTCCACACCCAGACGGCCGGTGTCTCGCTCACCGCCCAGCAGCCGTACAACAACGTCGTGCGCACGGCGGTCGAGGCGCTGGCGGCGGTGCTGGGAGGCACGAACTCGCTCCACACCAACGCCCTCGACGAGACCCTCGCGCTGCCCAGCGAGCAGGCCGCCGAGATCGCGCTGCGCACGCAGCAGGTGCTCATGGAGGAGACCGGCGTCGCCAACGTCGCCGACCCGCTGGGCGGCTCCTGGTACGTCGAGCAGCTCACCGACCGTATCGAGGCCGACGCCGAGAAGATCTTCGAGCAGATCAAGGAGCGCGGGCTTCGGGCGCACCCCGACGGGCAGCACCCGATCGGCCCGATCACCTCCGGGATCCTGCGCGGCATCGAGGACGGCTGGTTCACCGGCGAGATCGCCGAGTCGGCGTTCCAGTACCAGCAGTCGCTGGAGAAGGGCGACAAGCGGGTCGTCGGGGTGAACGCGCACCACGGTTCCGTCACCGGTGACCTGGAGATCCTGCGGGTCAGCCACGAGGTGGAGCGGGAGCAGGTACGGGCTCTGGCGGAGCGGAAGGGGGCCCGGGACGACGCGGCGGTGCGCGAGGCCCTGGACCGGATGCTGGGGGCGGCCCGGGACGGGTCCAACATGATCGTGCCGATGCTGGACGCGGTGCGGGCGGAGGCGACGCTGGGCGAGATCTGCGGGGTCCTCCGGGAGGAGTGGGGGGTGTACACGGAGCCGGCCGGGTTCTAGGCACGCGGCCGGGTGCCGCCCGGTGGGGCTTCTCGCGCAGTTCCCCGCGCCCCCGACAGACCGGCTTCGTCGTCGGCTGACGGCCACTGCGCGACCAGCCGCCCACCGGGCCGCAGGTGCTATGTGGCCGTGGTCGGGGGGAAGGCGAGTCGGAACAGGGCCCCGCCGCCCGGGGCCCGCTCGGCGGAGAGCCGGGCGCCGTGGGCCTCGGCGATCTGCCGGGCCATCGCGAGGCCGAGCCCCGACCCGGGCAGCGCCCGCGACGCCTCCGCGCGGTAGAACCGGTCGAAGACATAGGGGAGGTCCTCCGGGGCGATCCCCGGACCGTGGTCCCGGACGGTCAGCTCGCCCGCAGACAGGACGACCTCGACCGAGGCCCCCGGCGGACTGAACTTCGCCGCGTTGCCGAGCAGGTTCGACAGGAGACGGGAGAGGCGGGACGGCACGCCGGGCAGGGTCGTCGACGCCGCCGACGGCGCGACCGTCAGGGCGAAGGCGACCCGGGGCCAGTGCGCCCGTGCCGCCTCCACCGCGTGCGCGACGAGCGGCGCGAGCGGCACCTCCTCGACGAGCGGCGTCGGCTCCTCGTCCCGGGCCAGCTCGATCAAGTCGTTGACCAGGGACGTGACTTCGTGGATCTGGCGGCCGAGCGCCGCCGACGCCCGATCGCGCTGGGCAGGCGTCAAGCGCTCGGCACGGGCCAGGAGCTCGGCGTTCGTGCGGAGCGCCGTCAGCGGCGTACGGAGTTCGTGGGAGGCGTCGGCGACGAGGCGTCGGCGGGCCGCGACCGAGTCCTCCAGTTCGCCCAGCATGGTGTTGAACGAGGCGGCGAGGCGTGTGAGTTCGTCCCTGCGGCCCGGCGGCAGGTCGATGCGGGTACGGGCGTCGCGGGTCGCCGCGATCCGTTCCGCCGTCGCCGTCAGCCGGGCCACCGGAGCGAGCCCGCGCCGCGCGACCCCGTAGCCGCCGAGCGCCGCCAGCGCGACGCCCGCCACGCTGATCGCCGCGAACAGCGCGGTGGCCTGCCGCACCCCCTTGGCCGTGGGGTCCGACCGCAGCGCCACCTGCAGCGCCTTGCCCTCGCCCGCCGTGTACGGCGTCGTCAGCATCCGCACCGGATGCCCCTGGAGCGTGAGGTTCGTGTAGTACGGGGCGTGCGCGTCGGCCGCGACCGCGCGGGCGGTGTCCGTGACGGGCAGCAGATACTCCTGGCCGGACGGGTCGTCCGCCGCGTCGGCCGGGACCAGCTGGGCGCAGGCCGGAGCCGCCAGATAGCGGCACTCGCCGGACAGCACCCCGGCCGGCTCGCCCCGGTTCTGCTGGGTGGCCAGGGTCGCCGCCTGGGTGAGCTGGAGATCGAGCTGGTGCCCGAGCTCGTAACGGATGACGGCGCGGCCGTGCACACGCCCACCGTGATCAGCGCGACCGTGACGGTCGCCAGGAGCGCGAGCCGGGTGCGCAGCGGCAGCCGGGTCACGGCGTGCCCAGCCGGTAGCCGACGCCGTGGACCGTGTGCAGGAGCCGCGCCTCCCCGGCCGTCTCCAGCTTGCGCCGCAGATAACCCACGTACACGGCGAGCGAGTTGGAGTCGGGGCCGAAGTCGCGGCCCCACACCGCCTCCTGGACGACCTCGCGCGGCAGCACCTGCCCGGCGTTGCGCACCAGGACCTCCAGGAGCGCGAACTCGGTGCGGCTGAAGTCGATGGTCCGCCCGCCGCGCCGGCCCGTGCGGGTCGCCGGGTCCAGGACCAGGTCGCCGTAGGCGAGCGGGTCGTCCGGCTCCGGTTCGGGAGCGGCGCGGCGCAGCAGCGCCCGTACGCGCGCGGTCAGTTCGTCGAGTGCGAACGGCTTCACCAGGTAGTCGTCGGCGCCCGCGTCCAGCCCGTCCACCCGCTCGCTCACCGAGTCGAGCGCGGTGAGGACGAGCACCGGGGTGGCGCGCATCCGGCGGCACACCGCGAGCCCGTCGAGGACCGGCATCATCACGTCGAGGACGACCGCGTCCGGCTCGGAGCGGGCCAGCGCGGTCAGCGCCCGCTGCCCGTCGGCCGCGGCCGTGACCCGGTAGCCCTCCACGGTCAGCGCGTCCTCGACGGCCGACCGGACCTCGGGGTCGTCGTCCACGACCAGGATCCGGGCCGGCGCGGGTGTGTTCCCTGTCGTCATGGCACAAAGGTGTCAAACGCGGCTCTTAAAACCCTCTTAGACCGGTCCGTGACGCTCGACCGTCATGCGAACACCTCTCTCCGTCGTCATCGGCGCGGGCGGCACCGGGGGCCACATCTACCCGGGGCTCGCCCTCGCCGACGCGCTGCGCCGGGCCGTCCCCGACGCGGTGATCTCGTTCGTCGGCACCGAACGCGGCCTGGAGACCCGGCTCATCCCGGCCGCCGGGTACCGGCTGCACACGGTCGACATGATCCCGTTCGACCCGTCCCTCGGCGCCCGGCGCTATCTGCTGCCCGCGGACCTCGTGCGCTCCGGCGCCCAGTGCCGGACCATCCTGCGCGAGCAGCGCGCCCAGGTCGCCGTCGGCATGGGCGGCTACCCGAGCGCGCCCGTGATCGTCGGCGCCCGGATGGCCGGCCTGCCCAGCCTCATCCACGAGTCCAACGCGGTCCCGGGCCGCGCCAACCGCTTCGCCGCCCGCCTCACCCCGCACATCGCCGTCGCCTTCGACCGCAGCCGCGCCCATCTGCCGGGCGGAACAGGGGCGTTCACCACCGGTATGCCGATCGCCGCCTCCCTCGCGGACCTGGACCGGCCCGCCCTGCGGGCCACCGCGCGCCGGGAACTCGGCGTCCCGGACGGCGCCCGGCTCGTCCTCGTCAACGGCGGCAGCCTGGGCGCGGCCCGGCTGACGGAGGCGGCGGTCGGCCTGGCCGCGCGCTGGCGGGGCCGCACGGATGTGCGGCTGCTGGTGAAGACCGGCCCGGCGGCCCTGGAGGACACCCGGCGCCGCCTGCACGACACCCCCGCCGTCGCCGTGCCCTACCTCGACCGGATGGACCTCGCCTACGCCGCCGCCGACCTCGTGGTGTGCCGGGCGGGCTCCGCGACCGTCGCCGAACTCGCCACGACGCGGGTCCCGGCCGTCCTCGTCCCCTACCCCCACGCCCCCGGCGACCACCAGACCCACAACGCGCGGGTGCTCTCCGACGCGGGCGCCGGACTGCTGCTCGCGGACGCGGACACCACGCCCGACACACTCGCGGCCCTCGTCGAACCGCTGCTCGCCGATCCGGCGCGGCTCGCGGCGATGTCGGCGGCTGCGCCCGCGGGGCCCCACGCCAGGGCGGCCGACCTCCTGGCACGCCACGTACGCGAACTGGCAGGACATTCAAAGGAGTTGCAGTACATATGAGCACCACATCCAGCTGGGCGGACCGCACCGTTCTGGTCACCGGGGCGGAGGGCTTCATCGGCTCGACGCTCGTCGACCTGCTCCTCGACGCGGGCGCCCGCGTCCGGGCCTTCGTCCACTACAAGCCGTACGCCGAGAAGGGGCACCTCGCGCACCTCCTCGACGACCCCCGGGTGGAGATCCTGGCGGGCGACGTCCGCGACCCGGGCCGCGTCGCGGACGCCGTCTCCGGCTGCGACACGGTCTTCCACCTCGCCGCGCTGATCGGCATCCCGTACTCGTACGACTCCCCGGGCGCGTACGTCCAGACGAACGTCGTCGGCACCGAGAACATCGCCGAGGCCTGCCGCAGGCACTCCGTGCGCCGCCTGGTCCACACCTCCACGAGCGAGGTCTACGGCACCGCGCTGACGGCCCCGATCTCCGAGGAGCACCCCCTCCAGCCGCAGTCCCCGTACTCCGCGTCGAAGATCGGCGCGGACATGATGGCGCTGTCCCACTGGCACGCGTTCGAGCTCCCGGTCACGGTGGTCCGCCCCTTCAACACGTACGGACCACGCCAGTCGGCCCGAGCCGTGATCCCCACCATCCTGGCCCAACTCCACTCCGGGGCACGGGAGATCAAGCTCGGCTCGCTCACCCCGACCCGCGACTTCACGTACGTCTCCGACACGGCGAGAGGATTCATGGCCCTGGCCCGGTGCGACCGCGCCCTCGGCCAGGTGGTCAACCTCGGTACGGGGCAGGAGATCTCGATCGGCGACCTGGCGCAGGCGCTCATCAGGGCATCGGGCCGCGACGCCCGCGTCGTCGTCGACCCGTCACGGCTGCGCCCGTCGGGGAGCGAGGTGCAGCGGCTGCTGTCGGACAACGGGCGGGCGCGTGAATGGGCCGGGTGGGAGCCGGAGTTCACGCTGGACGAAGGACTGAAGCGCACGTCGCAGTGGGTGGCGGAGAACCTCGACCGCTTCGCGCCGGGGCGGTATCAGGTCTGACGGGTCGGAGCCGCGCCCGCGCCCGTCGCCGGGGGCGGCTCCGGGGGTGATCCGATCGGGTCAGGAGAACATGACGCGGTAGGTCTGGTAGCCAGTCCCGATCTTCTTCTTCGCCGCGAAGGGAGCGGCCGCGTCGCCGGTGCCCTTGTAGAAGTACAGGTCGCCGTTGGGCTGGCGGGCCATGAGGTCGGCCTTGCCGTCGAGGTCCAGGTCGCCGGTGCCCACGAGGGCGTCGAACTGGTTCCAGCCGGGGCCGATCCTGGTGCGCGCCGCGAAGGGGGCGTTGCCGTCGCCGGTGCCTTTGTAGAGCCACAGAACACCGGAGGCGTCCCGCGCGACGAGGTCCGGCCATTGGTCGCCGGTGAGATCGCCCTTGCCGGTGAGCTGAGTGAACTGGTCCCAGGCGGGGCCGACCTTGTGGCGGGCGGTGAGGGTGCCGTCGCTGTAGCCGTAGTACATCCACAGCACGCCGTCGGCGTCGCGGCCGATCACGTCGTAGCCCTGGGCGCCGCCGAGGTTGCCGGGGGAGAAGACGCTGTCGTAGATGTTCCAGCCGCCTCCGACGTATCCGTAGCTGCTGGACAGTCCGCCGTTGGTCGTCCAGACCCAGGTGTCGTCGGCGACGCCGTCGCCGTCGTCGTCGGCGCTGCTGGCCGTACGGACGTCCCCGTAGTCGGTGGCGAGCTGCTCGCGAGGGGCGAGGACCGTGGTGCTATCGGCCGCGTAGGAGTACAGGGCGCCCCTGGTGTCGATGGCGAACATGCCGAAGACGGCGGCGGTTTGGGGCGCGGCGGCTACGGAGGTGCGGGTGGAAGCGGGTGCGATGCCCTGGGCGGCCCGCGTGATCCGGAAGGCGTCGGACGACGTGGACGCCGCGCCGGTGTCCGCCGACGCGGTGCCGGCCGCGACGGCTATCAGGGTTGTGGTGACGAGAACGATCCCCAGCCGTGAGAAGGGTCTGGGGAGCGGTTGTCGGTGGTGCCTGGCATCAGGGTCTCCTCTGCGCAAAGACGGGCCGGCATCCCTGAACGAGCGGTACAACCGTCGCCTGTGACGGCACGTCACACTTCAGGCAGGCCGCGGATCACTGTTCGGAGTGAATGCCTCGCAGAGCTTGTCATATGCATTTACTGTGTGCCTAGTGTGAGTTTCCAGTGGCGTATCAGTGAAGATCGCGCCTTGTTGATGCGGCCGGACGACCGCCTCGCGCCGGTTCGTCGTGCTGTCGACTCGATTGCTGCACGGCCGGATCGAGGTCGTCATGTCAGGCCCATGACATATACGCCCGTCGATGGCGGTGCGTGGGGGGAATCGGGTTGAGACTCGACAGATCGTCAAGTGGGCACAGTAGACGAAGATTTGCCCGGCTCGCGCCGGCGCTGACCTCCGTCACCGCGCTGGCTCTGATCACAGGGCTGGCTGCGCAACCGGACGCCCTGACACCGAAGCAGGGCGACCGTACCGAAAAGGTCGGTTACGACTGGTACGAGGACACAGCCGCGGAGCAGCTGCGGCAGGACCAGTGCCTGATGAACGGCGTGCTGCAACTGGGCGGCACAACCATGGCGGCTGTCGCTCAAGATGCCCTCAACCAGCCGGCGGACCAGCTGCATGTGCTGGCCAACCGAGAGCACTGGGAGGACACGCCGCTCAGCAAGGCCTACGACGCGGACAAGGCCTCCGCCAGGAAGGCCATGGACGATTTCGACACCCTGAAAACTGGGTGGTACGACAAACTCGCCGGCCTGGACGCGCCCGGCGGGTTCACCGAGTCCGAATTCCACTGGCCGCCCGGCTCGGGCGGCGACGGCAAGAAGGACTTCTACGATCAGACCGGGCTCGGGCAGTGGGTCGCGAACCGGTTCTGGCAGCAGGACAGTGACTTCTACGAGGACCCGACTCCGCTCGCCGACACGGCGACGAAGAACGCGGTGAAGGCTCTCGGGGCTCCGCTCTACGGCGCCGATACGGACGGATCGAGTGCGGAGTACGACCGTCACCAGGCCTACGACGTTCTGACGAACTGGAGTCTGGAGCCGACCGGTGCGGACAACGCCCGGATCTTCCTGGAGTCGGGCGGCTTCCCGACCTCGGCGCCGGAGTCGGACAGCGCGGAGTTCCGGATCGGGGTCGAGAACCTCAAGACCCGGTTCGCCGCGTGCGCGTGGCGTGACCCGATCGACCCCGACCGGGTACTGGGTGAGGAAGAGAGCACCTCCGCCGCGGAGTGGCAGCAGGAGATCGCCTCTCAGGCCGCGCAGCGCAACCAGATCCTGAGCGCCAACACCACGGCCGCCAAGGCGCTCGTCTCGGGATCGAAGATCCTCGGGAACATGCTGGGCAACTCCTGGGTGGCCGACCATGTCGTCCGCTGGCAGTCCTACTGGGCTCCCGGTGGGGCAGGCAAGGGCGAGGCGTTCCCGCCGGACGCGGCCCAGTTCACCAAAGCGAAGAACAGCCTGGCGCAGGCGCAGTCGGTCACCAAGGCGCAGCTGATTCTGCTCAAGCAGCAGGCGGCAGCCGCGAAACGTGCGGTGACCACCAGCGATACCGCGGTGACGGACGCGAACGCGATCGCCGATGCCAACGGGGCGCCGCGCGGTCGGGGTCTTCTCGTGGCTCAGCAGAAGGCGCAGGTCACGCACGGCATCGCGGCGGCACTGGACGCCATGGTGATTGCCGGGCAGACGACCGAGGCGGCGACGCATGCATCCGCTGCCGACAGTGCCACGATCGCGCAGCGCGCCATCGCGCAGGCCGCGCAGACCAAGGCGGAGTTCCGCAAGGAGGCCGCGCAGTACGCCGAGTTGCAGGCCAAGTGGGCGGCGGCGTCCGCGAAGCTGCACCGCGACAACGCCAAGGCGGACAAGGAGACCGCCGAGGCGAAGCTGGCGGAGGCGCTGACGGCGGAGGGCGACGCGAAGGCTGCCGCGGAGGACGCGCACAAGAAGCGGCTCGCGGCCGAGGCCGAGGAGAAGACGGCCAAGGAAGAGAAGGAGACGGCGGCCGCCAAGCAGGCGGAGGCCGCTCGGCACCGCAAGGACGCCGAGGGCTACAACACCACCGCGCAGGACGCCAAGAAGAAGGCCGAGACCGCGGCCGACACCGCCTCGGCCCGGCGCAAGGACGCGGAGACCGCGCGCGACGACGCCAAGGACAAGCGCGACGACGCGTGGGACGCGGAGCAGAAGGCCGACGCCGCGCGCGCCAAGGCCGACGCCAAGGACGCCTACGCCGACTCACTGGACGCGGGCGACGCGGCAACCGCCGCGCGCGCGGCGGCCGATGAGGCGGACCGGCAGGCGACCACGGCGGAGACGGCGGCGAAGAACGCCCGCGCCTCGGCGGACGCCGCCACCCAGGCGGCAGCCGACGCGGACGCGGCAGCCACCCGCGCCGAGGCTGCCGCGGGCCGCGCCCGCGCCGACTCCGACGCCGCCCAGGCCGACAAGGCGACGGCGGACGCCGCGGTGCGCACCGCGACCAGCGCCGCCGCCGACGCGATCGCCGCCTCGAAGGACGCGGCAGCCGAGGCCGCCGCGGCGGTCAAGGACGCCGCCGAGGCGGAGAAGCACGCCAAGGAGGCCAGGACCCAGGCCGACGAGGCGCTGAAGCAGTCCGTCATCGCGCGCGTGGCGGCCGCCAAGGCGGCCGGCTTCGCCTACACGACCGCCCAGGCGGCGGTCGACGCCCGCCAGTCCGCGGCGCTCGTCGCGACCCCGGCCAACGACGCGATCCAGCTCGGCTCCCCGTACGTCACCAAGGACTCCGCGGCCGGACTGGTCGTTCTCGCGGGCCAGGGCGCCAAGACCATCGCCGAACAGCAGGCGGCGGTCGCCGACGCCCACGCCGCGAACGCGGCGAAGGAGGCGGCACTCGCCAAGTCCCTCGCGGACAAGGCCTCGGCGGACGCCAAGGCGGCACTCCAGGCGGCGGCAGGCGCGGCAGCGGCCGCCTCCGAGGCCCAGGGCTACGCGAAGGAGGCCCTCGGCTACTCGGCGGCGGCCGCCCTGGCAGCGTCCAAGGCCACCCAGTCCCTGACCCGCACCATCGAGTACGACCGCCAGGCCACCGCCGACGCGGCAGCGGCCGACGCGGCAGCGGGCCGCGCCGAGGGCTACGCCACCGACGCCCGCAACTCGGCCGACGAGGCGGCCCTGGACGCGGAGGCGGCCCGCAACGCGGCCTCCCAGGCCGAAGCGGCGGCGAAGGACGCGCGCGACGCGGCGAACCGGGCGGACGCGGACGCGACGGCAGCCGAGGAGGCGGCCAAGGAGGCGGACAAGTACGCCAAGGAGGCCCAGGACACCGCGGATCGCACGGAGCGCGAGCAGGCGAACCAGCAGGTCTCGTCCGGGGCCGGCACCGGGATCGGTGGCGTGTTCTACGTCATCGACAAGACCGACGTGACGGATGTGCACCAGGACAACGACTGCAAGGTCGATGTGGGGCTGGGCGGTTGCTCGGTGGACTTCACTGTCCATTTCACCGCCACTGTCAGCTTCTACATGTGCACTAACCCGGATGTCCCGGCCACCGAGTCCGGCTGCCCGCTCTCGGACACGCTGTTCCTGAAGACCACGCAGTTTCCGGATATGAAGCAGACGGTCAACCGCTTCTTCACCAACTGGGAACTTATCGAGGGCATCACGAAGGCGATCGCCAAGGTCGCCTGGGACGTCCTCGTCCAGGACTTCATCGACTGCTACCACGGCAGCGCCAGTGGGTGCGCGTGGGCCGCGACCAACTTCATCCCCGGCAAGAAGCTAGAGGACATCGCCCAGGCCATCCGCGCACTGGACGGAGCGATGCGTACCGGCGTCGGAGTCAGCGACGCGTTCAAGGCGCTCAAGGCACTCGACATGGACGCCGAGGCGCTCGCCGACATCGAGCGCTCGGTCAACACCTACGAAGATCTGCTGACCGCGTGCAAGGTCAACAGCTTCCCGGCGGACACTCGCGTGCTCATGGCGGACGGCACTCGCAAGAAGATCGGCGAAATCCGTAAGGACGATCTGGTGCGCGCGACCGACCCCGACACGGGGCTGACGGTCTCGGAACCCGTGACGCGCACGTTCGGACACGACACCGACCACCTGGTGGACATCACCGTGGCCGGGGGCAACCGCATCTCCAGTACGACGGGACACCGCTTCTACGTCGCGGGCCGCGGCTGGACCAGGGTCTCCGAACTCCGGGTCGGCGACAGCCTCCGCTCTCCCGACGGGACGCTGCGCCCTGTGACCGACTTGCGTGACCGGTCGGGCCTGACGCCGCGCAAGGTGTACGACATGACCGTCGACGGTCTGCACTCGTTCTACGTTGCGGTTGGCCAAGCCTCCGTGCTGGTACACAACTGCAATGACCTCGTCGCGGACAACCGGGCGTTCCCCGGGCTCGCTCACGTGATCGGCGAGCATGTCAACGTCTCGGATGCCAGAGCCTTCGAACTGGCGACGGAGAAGGGGGTCAACAGCGTCTTCATCGATGAGCAGACCGCTCAGCAGGTAGTCGACTACGCCCTGGCGAACAAGGCCAACGAGATCACGAAGTGGCGTAGTGGCAGGGAGCAGCGGAAGACGCTGACCGGCACCTTTGGCGCCAGGAACTCACTTGGGAAGGTGTTCCACGCCGATGGCACGATCACCACTGCCGGGAACAGGTACAAGATCATTCTCCAGCGGGCGAAGGGGCACAGCAATGGCTTCTACGTGTACACGGCCTACCCGGAGTAGTGGCGGATGACTGAGCGCTACCACGAGTTCATGTTCGGTGTCCCATGGGTGATGAGCTTCTTCCACCAGGACTGGAGGCATGACGCACCCACACCGGCTGGAGTCGTTGCGCACCAGTTCGTGGACGAGCTGTACCCGGCGTCGGTGCTGAGCGTGCGCAGGGACGCACAGCACCTCGTGGACCAGCTGGCTCCTGGCCGGATCGAGACACTCTGGACGAGCTGCTCGGAGGAGAGGAATCTCTTCCCCGGGTGCGTCACAGACGGTGCCGTGTGGATGCGGCAGATCATCGCGGAGTGCGACACCTGGCTGGCCCGTCGCGGCGATGAGCCAGTACTCCCCGAAGCCGACCGGTACGACGGCTTGGAACTCCTCGACCCAGTCCTGCGCGAGATCGCGGAGTTTACGGGCCTCCTTGGTGAGGAGGTATCCGAAGCCCTGACCGAGTGCGCGCGGCGATGCACCCCCGACCTCGCCTTCCGGCTGTTGTTGCCGGCCCTGCGGGAGAGCTGTCTGTACGGGCCGCAGCGGCCCTTCGAGTTGAGTTCCGCCCAGTTCGGCAGGCTGAAGCGCCTCGGATCCGCTTTCCACTACGGCGAGTTCGTGGTGAGCGAGTACGAGTACCTCGTGTACGAGGGGTAGTAAGCGCAGCAGCAGCAGGTGTGGCCCGGTCGAGTCGACCGGGCCACACCTGCAACGACGCGGCGCGACGACCGTGTGGGACGTAACCGATTCGACGTAGCTGCCCGGATTCTGCGCTGCGTGAATGAGGGGTGGGCCTCACCCCGAAGCCGCCGCCAACCCCCCCAACAACAGCGCCGTGAACCGGCGGACCCACTCCCCGTCCACCGGCTCCGCGCTCACCAGGGTCCGGTGCACGACGGCGCCCGCCGCCACGTCGAAGATCAGGTCCGCGGTCGCCGCCGCGGACCGGGGGTCCGGGGCCGCCGGGAGTTCTCCGCGCCGCTCGGCCCGAGCCCGTCCCTCCAGCACCAATCGTTTCTGCCGGTCCACGATCGAGTTCCGGATCCGCTCCCGCAGCGGCGCGTCCCGGGTGGACTCGGCGACCACCGCCATGAGCGCCGTCTTCGTCTCCGGCCGGTCCAGGATCGCCGCGAACTGGAGGACCACGCCCTCGATGTCCGCGGCCAGGGAACCTCTGTCGGGCAGTTCGAGTTCGTCGAAGAGGACGGCCACCGCGTCGACGACGAGTTCGTTCTTCCCGGCCCAGCGCCGGTACAGCGTCGTCTTCGCGACACCCGCCCGCGTCGCCACATCGCCCAGCGTCAGCTTCGACCAGCCGAGCTCCACCAGCGCCTCGCGCGTCGCCTCCAGGATCGCCTCGTCCGCGGTGGCGGACCGCGGTCGGCCGGGGCGGCCCGTGGGAGAAGAGGTGCGGCTCTGCATGGACGCGACCATACCGGCCGGTAGGCAGGGAGCGGATCGACCGTTCCGGGTGAGCCAGATCACCGGAGAGTCCACCCCGCGCGCCACCCATGACAGTTACGCTACGACCCGTAGCGAAAGCTCGAACTCGTACGGTCTCCCGGTCTGCACCCCGGTCGGCCACGACGAGCGGCAACCACAGGTGCCGGGTGGGGACCCGGCGCCGAAGCACCAGGCCGAGTCCGCTCCGTGTTTCTTACTGCGTCTCGCAATCCGGCGGGAGGCGCTCGGAGCCGGACCCGGCCCACAACCGTCCGCGGAAGGGGGAGACTGTACGCATGCAGCCACGGAACATGTCCATGAGCGGAGTCGTCGACCTCGCCGCGGTGAAGGCGGCCCAGGAGGCCAAGGCCAAGGCGGAGCAGGCCCGCGCCGAAGCGGCCCGCAACGGCGGGGGCGGCGCGGTGTCGCCGTCGAGCCTCGTCATCGACGTCAGCGAGGCGGACTTCGAGCGCGATGTACTGCAGCGCTCCACAGAGGTGCCCGTCGTCATCGACTTCTGGGCCGAGTGGTGCGAGCCCTGCAAGCAGCTGAGCCCCCTCCTCGAGCGCCTCGCCACCGAGTACAACGGCCGCTTCGTGCTCGCGAAGATCGACGTCGACGCCAATCAGATGCTGATGCAGCAGTTCGGGGTCCAGGGGATCCCGGCCGTCTTCGCCGTCGTCGCCGGGCAGGCCCTGCCCCTCTTCCAGGGTGCCGCCCCCGAGTCCCAGATCCGGGGCACCCTCGACCAGTTGATCCAGGTCGCCGAGGAGCGCTTCGGGCTCGTCGGCATCACGGTCGACGCGGACGCGGAGGGCCCCGCGCCGGTCGTGGAGGCTCCGCCCGGCCCGTACGACGCGCTCCTCGAAGCGGCCGTGCAGGCCCTCGACGCCGGCGACATGGCCGGCGCGATCCAGGCGTACAAGAACGTGCTGTCGGACGACCCCGGCAACACCGAGGCCAAGCTCGGCCTCGGCCAGGCCGAACTGCTCCAGCGCGTCCAGGGCCTCGACCCGCAGAAGGTGCGCACGGACGCCGCGCAGAACCCCGGTGACGTGCGGGCCCAGGTGGCCGCCGCCGATCTGGACCTGGTCGGCGGTCATGTCGAGGACGCCTTCGGACGCCTCGTCGACACCGTGGCGCGCTCGGCGGGCGACGACCGCGAGACGGCGCGGGTCCGCCTGCTCGAACTGTTCGAGGTCGTCGGGGGCGACGACCCGCGTGTGACCACTGCGCGTACGGCTCTGGCCCGGGTTCTCTTCTGAGGCGTCAGTGACCTGTTCCTAAACGCCACGGCATGTGGTGCCGGGGTGAAAGTTCTGTTCTTGAGGGCACACAGCGGCCGCGCTTTACCAAAACTTGGTAATCCCGGCCGCTGTTACTTGGAGTAAGTCGAAGCCCTTGTTCTGTCCGGTTACCTACCGGATTCAACCGTTCTGTCAGGCGGTAGGGCTGTACCCTGCGTCGCCGTCCGAGTCCGGGCGGTCGCGGCGCGGTTATCCGTCCGTTACCCGTGAGTAACGAACCCCCTTGTGCGAGCGCCGGGAATGCACCACGATCGGGCACGCTCGGTCCACTCCCCGCTCGTCCGACAGCCACTCGGGTTGCGGGGCTCAGGGGTCCCCACCGGGCAGGTCGGCGGTGAACCAGGGGAGCGCCGTCGGTCTTTGGACAGGGGGGTCTCAGCCAGTCGGCTGAGCCTGTCCGGCAGGTTGCGCGTGATGGCTCAGGTGCGACCAGTGGTTGTCGCTCGGGGGTGATCGCCGGTGATCAGGGTGCGGTTGGCTTACGCGCCCCTCGACGCGGGCGCTCTCCTTCCCGAGGACGTAGCACTTCTCCCATCCCTGCCCGGCTGAGCCGCCGCAAGGGGCAGTCAGGGCCGGAGATGTACGTCCGAGAAGGAGGAACAGTCATGAATTCCGTGACTCGTGGCGGAACCAGATGGAAGCGGTTCGCCGTAGTCATGGTGCCGAGCGTCGCGGCGACTGCCGCGATAGGTGTCGCCCTGTCCCAGGGTGCGCTCGCGGCATCGTTCAGTGTGTCGGGCCAGTCGTTCAAGGTCCACGTCGACAAGCTCGACGCCGACGGCATGATCCAGTACGGCGCCATCGATGCTGAGAAGAACGGGACCCCTCACCCGGTCTCGGTCTCCGCGTTCAACTCGGCCGACCTCACCAACATGTGCCAGTCCGTGGTGACCCACGTGCCGGGGCTCGGTGACGTCACGCTGGTGCTGAAGGCCGGTGGCGGCGGCAAGCCGGCGCACGCCGACAAGATCTACATCGACGTCGCGCAGCTCAAGGCCGATGCCGAGTTCAGGGACATCAACATCGGTGTCGCCGCCGGGCAGTCCAGCAAGGGCCCCGGCATGAAGGGGGGCAAGGAGCAGTCCGACCCCAACGGCTTCGCTCAGGAAGCGGACCACGCCACCCTGACGGACGTCGACCAGACGGCCTGGGCGACGAGCGCCGGCACCTTCAAGCTCAACGGGCTGAACATGAGCCTGCACCGGGGCAGCGGCAAGGGCATCGAGTGCTACTAGGCCTCACCGCCTAGCGATTCCACTCGCCGCATCGCCTCTCGCGGAAGGGCGCGGGGGCATGGCCCGCACGACGGGGCCGAGGTCCCCGTGCCCGTACCGCGCACATCACCACCGAACAAAACGCCAGTCCTGAGGAGCTGTACGACATGAGCGCCGAAGCGCAAGCAGGGTTGGGCGACAGGTTCGGCCACGCACGCCGGACGTTCCGCACTTGGCGCGGCCAACGCCCCTTCTGGGCGGGCCTGTTGACCTTGCTCGGCGGCATTCCGATCATGTATTTCCCGTACGCGAACCTCACGCTCGGCACGATGACGATCCGGATGGCCACCACGGCCGGTGCCGGATCGCTCATTATCGGTGCCCTGCTTGTCGTGCTCGGCATCACGATGTGGTTCCAGTACCAGTCCCGCATCTTCGCCGGCGTGGCGGCGATCCTGCTCGCCCTGGTCTCCCTCGTCGTCTCCAACTTCGGCGGATTCGTCATCGGCTTCCTGCTGGCCCTGATCGGTGGCGCCCTCGCCATCTCCTGGGCCTCGGCCAAGCCGCAGGACGAGGCTCCGACGGCGGACGCCGACGATGCCGGGGCCGACGACGCGACCGCGGTGCCGCCCGTAGCGGGCGCCACCTACCAGGTCGCGGGCGCACACCACGAGTCAGGGACGAACCCGGACAACGGGAAGAACGGGAGGCACCGTGCCGGCTGACGAGGTGCACCACGAGGACTCCGCGGGGGAGTCCCGTGCGAGAACCGGGCCGCGGCATGCAGCACCTAGGAAGCAGCTGTTCAGCAGGTTGCACATGCCCGCGGGCAAGGCGATAGCCATCGCGGCCATGCCCACGGCCGTACTGATGGGCCTCGGCATGACGCCCACGCTGGCGGCCGCCAAGGACAACCCGACCAAGTTCTCGGCGGACGACTACAAGGCCTGCGCCGACGCGGTGCAGGCCGAGCGCGACGCCAAGGACGGCAAGGCCGCCACCGACGGCAAGGACAAGGCCGAGGAGTCCCCGTCGCCGTCGCCGTCCGCGTCCACGGACAAGGACACCGACAAGGGCGCCGACCAGAGTGCGGACAAGAAGGACGGGGCCACGCCCTCGCCCTCGGCCTCCACCAAGGCCGGGTCCGGCTCCACCGGTGGCGAGGAGAGCAAGGACAGCAAGGCGGATCAGGACACCGCCACGCCGTCCCCCTCCGCGTCCGAGACCAAGAACCCGCTCGACCCCCTGGGAGTCGGCGAGGCGCTCAAGGACCTGTTCACGCCGAAGGACAAGGAGACGGCCAGCCCGACTCCCAGCCCGTCGGCGTCGGCGTCGGCCTCGGAGTCCGCCGCCGAGGACGGTGCCGAGAAGGACCTGGGCGACACGGTCAAGGACACCACCGACAAGGTCGGTGACGCGGTCAAGGACACCAAGGACGGCCTCGACAAGGCCGCCGAGGACGCCAAGAAGAAGGCGGAGGAGGCGGCGACCCCGTCCCCTTCCGCCAGTGGCATCCCGGACGACTGCCCGGTGGCCACCGACGCCGAGGGCGCCGACGAGAAGACCCCGGTCCAGCTCCCGGACAAGTCCTGGAAGCTGGAGGCCAGCTCGCTCCTGCTCAAGGGCGCGGACTACCAGGGCCTCGTCGACGTCAGGATGGCGGACGGCTCCACCAAGCGCGTCATGAAGTACGTCATCTCCAACGGTACGGACATCGGTGATCTGCACCAGATCGCCCCCGGCCCGAACGGCAAGTCGTTCCACATCCGTTCGGACAAGGGCTCCACGTCCACCATCCGCGACGGGAAGACGACCATGTACACGGAGGAGCTCTCGGGCAATCTGCTCGGGCTCATCCCCATGACGTTCAACGCCGACAACCCGCCGCCGATCAACCTGCCGATCCTGTACTTCACCAACGTGAAGGTCACGCAGGCCGCGCAGTTCGGCGGAACCCTGCACGTGCCCGGTCTGCGGTCCACGATCGAGGACAGCTGACCGGACCCGTAAGGGATCAAGACCCGTCCGGGAGCCGCAGAGACGCCGAGGGCGCCCCCTGTTCCGTACAGGAGGCGCCCTCGGCGCATTGTGCTGCGGTGCCGGCTAGTTGGCGCCGCCCAGCTGGTGCACCCGGACCATGTTCGTGGTGCCGGGGACGCCGGGGGGCGAACCGGCGGTGATGACCACGGTGTCGCCGTCGTTGAAGCGCGAGAGCTTGCGCAGCTCGGCGTCGACCAGGTCGACCATGGCGTCGGTGGAGTCCACGTGCGGGACGACGTACGTCTCCACGCCCCAGGTCAGCGCGAGCTGGTTGCGGGTGGCCTCGTCCGTGGTGAAGGCGAGGATCGGCTGGCAGGCGCGGTAGCGGGACAGGCGGCGCGCGGTGTCGCCGGACTGGGTGAAGGCGACCAGCGCCTTGCCGTCCAGGAAGTCCGCGATCTCGCACGCGGCGCGGGCGACCGAACCGCCCTGCGTGCGCGGCTTCTTGCCCGGGACGAGCGGCTGCAGGCCCTTGGAGAGCAGCTCCTCCTCGGCCGCCTGGACGATCTTCGACATCGTCTTGACGGTCTCGATCGGGTACGCGCCCACGCTCGACTCGGCGGACAGCATGACCGCGTCGGCGCCGTCCAGGATCGCGTTCGCCACGTCGGAGGCCTCGGCGCGGGTCGGGCGCGAGTTGGTGATCATCGACTCCATCATCTGGGTCGCGACGATCACCGGCTTGGCGTTGCGGCGGCACATCTCCACGAGGCGCTTCTGCACCATCGGGACCTTCTCCAGCGGGTACTCGACGGCCAGGTCGCCACGGGCGACCATGATCGCGTCGAACGCCGCGACGACGCCCTCCATGTTGGCGACGGCCTGCGGCTTCTCCACCTTGGCGATGACGGGGACCCGGCGGCCCTCCTCGTCCATCACCTTGTGGACGTCCTTGACGTCGTTGGCGTCGCGCACGAAGGACAGGGCGACCATGTCGCAGCCCATCCGCAGGGCGAAGCGCAGGTCCTCGACGTCCTTCTCGGACAGCGCCGGCACGTTGACGGCCGCGCCGGGCAGGTTGATGCCCTTGTGGTCGGAGATGACACCGCCCTCGATGACGATCGTCCGGACCCGCGGGCCCTCGACGTCCATCACCTTGAGCTCGACGTTGCCGTCGTTGATCAGGACCTGGTCACCGCGCGAGACGTCGCCCGGCAGCCCCTTGTACGTCGTGCCGCAGATCGACTTGTCGCCCGGGACGTCCTCGGTGGTGATGGTGAACTCGTCACCGCGCACCAGCTCGACGGGGCCCTCGGCGAAGGTCTCCAGACGGATCTTGGGGCCCTGGAGGTCGGCGAGAACGCCCACCGCGCGGCCGGTCTTCGCGGCGGCGGCGCGAACACGGTCGTAGCGACCCTGGTGTTCGGCGTGCGTGCCGTGGCTGAAGTTGAAGCGGGCCACGCTCATGCCGGCCTCGATCAGCGAGACGAGCTGCTCTTCGGAGTCGACGGCGGGGCCCAGCGTGCAGACGATTTTGGAACGGCGCATGGGGGCGATCCTATCGGTTTGTTTCGCTACGGAATATTCCGTCTGGTGGAATCTACAAATGGGCGCAGGGGCGCTCAGGCGTTGCGGTCACCGGCGTCCCCGACGAGCGCGTAGGTCTGCTGCGCGATCTCCAGCTCCTCGTCCGTCGGCACCACGGCGACAGCGACCCGGGCGTACTCCGGCGAGACGATCCGGGCCTCGTCGGAACGTACGGAATTCAGCTCGCCGTCGACCGCCAGGCCCAGCTCCTCCAGACCGGCCACCGCAGCTTCGCGCACCGGCGCCGCGTTCTCGCCGACCCCGGCCGTGAAGGCGATCGCGTCCACCCGGCCGAGCACCGCGTAGTACGCGCCGATGTACTTCTTCAGGCGGTGGATGTAGATGTCGAAGGCGAGCCGCGCGGACTCGTCGCCCTCGTCGATCCGGCGCCGGATCTCCCGCATGTCGTTGTCGCCGCACAGCCCGATCAGGCCCGACTTCTGGTTCAGCAGGATGTCGATCTCGTCCGGGGACATCTTGCCCACCCGCATCAGATGGAAGATGACCGCCGGGTCGACATCTCCTGAACGGGTCCCCATCACCAGGCCCTCCAGCGGGGTGAGCCCCATGGAGGTGTCCACGCACTCCCCGCCGCGCACGGCCGACGCGGAGGCGCCGTTGCCCAGGTGCAGCACGATCAGGTTGACCTCGGACGGGTCCTTGCCGAGCAGCTCGGCCGTCTTGCGGGAGACGTACGCGTGCGACGTGCCGTGGAAGCCGTAGCGGCGCACCCGGTGCGCGTCGGCGGTGGCCACGTCGATCGCGTAGCGCGCCGCCGACTCCGGCATCGTCGTGTGGAACGCCGTGTCGAAGACCGCCACCTGCGGCAGGTCCGGGCGCAGCTCCATGGCCGTACGGATACCGGTCAGGTTCGCCGGGTTGTGCAGCGGCGCGACCGGGATGAGGCGCTCGATCTCGGCCAGCACGGCGTCGTCGACGATTGTCGGCTCGGTGAACTTCAGCCCGCCGTGCACCACGCGGTGGCCGATCGCGGCCAGCTCGGGGGAGTCCAGGCCGAGCCCGTCCGCCGCCAGCTCGTCGGCGACGGCCTTCAGCGCCCCGGCGTGGTCGGCGATCCGCCGGTTCTGCTCGCGGGCCTCACCGCCGCCGGCCAGCGGGGTGTGCTTCAGGCGGGAGGTCTCCTCGCCGATCCGCTCGACCAGGCCGACCGCGAGACGTTCGTGCGTCGCCATGTCGAGGAGCTGGTACTTGACCGACGACGAGCCGGAGTTGAGGACGAGGATGCGGGTCGCTGTCACTGGGCGGATGCCTTTTCGGTGGAGGTCTGGGCCTGGATCGCCGTGATGACGACCGTGTTGACGATGTCCTGCACGAGCGCGCCGCGGGACAGGTCGTTGACCGGCTTGCGCAGGCCCTGGAGGACCGGGCCGACGGCGATCGCGCCGGCCGAGCGCTGCACGGCCTTGTAGGTGTTGTTGCCGGTGTTGAGGTCGGGGAAGATCAGCACGCTCGCCTGCCCGGCGACCTCGGAGCCGGGCAGCTTGGTGGCCGCGACCGACGGCTCGACGGCCGCGTCGTACTGGATCGGGCCCTCGATCTTCAGGTCGGGGCGCCGCTCCTTGACGATCTCGGTGGCCTCGCGGACCTTGTCGACGTCGGCGCCCGAGCCGGAGGTGCCGGTCGAGTACGACAGCATCGCGATCCGCGGGTCCACGCCGAACTGCGCGGCGGTGGCGGCGGACTGGGCGGCGATGTCGGCGAGCTGCTGCGCGTTCGGATCCGGGTTCACCGCGCAGTCGCCGTAGACCAGGACCTTGTCGGCCAGGCACATGAAGAAGACCGACGACACGATCGCGGCGTCCGGCTTGGTCTTGATGATCTCGAACGCCGGGCGGATGGTGGCTGCCGTGGAGTGCACCGACCCCGACACCATGCCGTCGGCCAGGCCCTCCTGGACCATCAGCGTGCCGAAGTAGTTCACATCGGCGACCACGTCGTGCGCCAGCTCGACGGTGACCCCCTTGTGGGCGCGCAGCTGCGCGTACTCCTGGGCGAAACGGTCCCGCAGCTCCGAGGTGGCCGGGTCGATCAGCTCGCTGCCCGCGAGGTCCACGCCGAGGTCGGCGGCCCGCTTGCGGATCTGCTCGACCGGGCCGAGCAGCGTCAGGTCGCACACCCCGCGCCGCAGCAGCACGTCCGCCGCGCGCAGCACGCGCTCCTCGGTGCCCTCGGGCAGTACGACGCGCCGCTTGTCCGAGCGGGCCTGTTCGAGCAGCTTGTGCTCGAACATCATCGGCGTCAGCCGGTCCGAGGAGGGCGCCTGGATGGTGCGCAGCAGGGCGGCCGTGTCGGCGTAGTGCTCGAACAGGCCGAGGGCGGTCTCCGCCTTGCGCGGCGTCGCCGCGTTCATCTTCCCCTCCAGCGCGAAGAGTTCCGCCGCGGTGGGGAAGGAGCCGCCGGACACGGCGACGACGGGGGTGCCGGGCGCGAGCCGGTCGGCCAGCTTCAGGATCTCCTCGCCGGGCCGCTCGTCCAGGGTCAGCAGCACCCCGGCGATCGGCGGGGTCCCGGCGCTGTGCGCGGCCAGCGAGCCCACCACCAGGTCCGCCCGGTCCCCGGGGGTGACGACCAGGCAGCCCGGGGTCAGCGCGTTGAGGAAGTTCGGCAGCATCGCGCCGCCGAAGACGAAGTCCAGGGCGTCCCTGGCCAGGCCCGAGTAGTCGCCGAGCAGCACCGTGCCGCCGAGCGCGTGGGTGATCTGGGCGACGGTCGGCGCGGAGAGCGCGGCCTCGTCGGGCAGCACGTAACAGGGCACCGGCAGCCGGTTGCCGAGCCGCTCGTCGATCTCGTCGCGGTCCTCGGGTCTGACCCGGTTGACCACCATCGCGAGGACGTCGCAGCCCAGGCCGTCGTAGGCGCGGAAGGCGTTGCGGACCTCGGCGCGCACCGATTCCGCCGTCTGCTTCTTGCCGCCGACCACCGGGATCACGGACGCGCCGAACTCGTTCGCGAGCCGGGCGTTGAGGGCCAGCTCGTCGGGGAGCTGGGTGTCCGCGAAGTCGGTGCCGAGCACCAGGACGACGTCGTAGTCCCGGGTCACCGCGTGGAACCGGTCGACCAGCTGCGACACCAGCTCGTCGGTGCCCTGCTCGGCCTGGATCGTGGACGCCTCGGCGTACTGCATCCCGTACACGCTCGCCGGATCCTGGGTGAGCCGGTAGCGGGCCCGCAGCAGATCGAAGAGCCGGTCCGGACCGTCGTGGACCAGCGGACGGAAGACACCCACCCGGTCGACCTGGCGGGTCAGCAGCTCCATGACTCCCAGCTCGACGACCTGCCGGCCGTCGCCCCGGTCGATTCCGGTCACGTACACGCTGCGCGTCACGCGGGCTCTCCGTTTCCTCCACAGGGCCCCTGAGCAGGACCGGAGGGTCCGCACCCAAGAGCCATAAATGGCCATATCGAAAGCTGTGCCCTCTTGACAATACCTCCGGCTATGGCTAGGCCGCCCGCCGGACAAAGGGCCTGAACACCAGGGTCTCAGTGCCCGCCCCAGGAGTGCCGAACCGCCTCGCGCAAGGCTGCGCGAACGCGTTGTCGCGCGGAGCGTGGAAGAATCGCAGTGGCTCAGACGAACCAGAAGCGAGCAGGAGACACAGCACGATGCGCATCGGAGTTCTCACCGCAGGCGGCGACTGTCCTGGTCTGAACGCAGTGATCCGGTCGGTCGTGCACCGAGCCGTCACGCACTACGGAGACGAGGTCATCGGCTTCGAGGACGGTTACGCGGGCCTGCTCGACGGCCGCTTCCGCCCGCTGGATCTGAACGCGGTCAGCGGCATCCTGGCCCGCGGCGGCACCATCCTCGGCTCGTCCCGGCTGGAGCGGGACCGCTTCCGCGCCGCGTGCGACAACGCCAAGGAGCTGATGGACAAGAGCAGCCTCGACGCGCTCATCCCCATCGGCGGCGAGGGCACGCTGACCGCCGCCCGCATGCTCTCCGACGCGGGCGTCCCGGTGATCGGCGTCCCGAAGACGATCGACAACGACATCTCCTCCACCGACCGCACTTTCGGCTTCGACACGGCCGTCGGCGTCGCGACGGAGGCGATGGACCGCCTCAAGACCACCGCCGAGTCCCACCAGCGGGTCATGGTCGTCGAGGTCATGGGCCGGCACGCGGGCTGGATCGCGCTGGAGTCCGGCATGGCCGGCGGCGCCCACGGCATCTGCCTGCCCGAGCGCCCCTTCGACCCGGCCGACCTCGTCAAGATGGTCGAGGAGCGGTTCTCGCGCGGCAAGAAGTTCGCCGTCATCTGCGTCGCCGAGGGCGCGCACCCCGCCGAGGGCACCATGGACTACGGCAAGGGCGCCATCGACCAGTTCGGTCACGAGCGCTTCCAGGGCATCGGCACCGCGCTCGCCTACGAGCTGGAGTCGCGCCTCGGCAAGGAGGCCCGCCCGGTGATCCTCGGCCATGTGCAGCGCGGCGGCACCCCGACCGCGTACGACCGCGTCCTCGCCACCCGCTTCGGCTGGCACGCCGTGGAGGCCGCGCACCGCGCCGAGTACGGCAGGATGACCGCGCTGCGCGGCACCGACATCACGATGGTGCCGCTCGCCGAGGCCGTCACCGAGCTGAAGACGGTGCCGAAGGACCGGATGGACGAGGCCGAGTCGGTCTTCTAGAAAACCGGCCGGAGCGCCCGCGCTCACAGATAGCGGATCCTGGACCAGAACTCGTCCAGGATCCGCTCCATGAAGTCCCGCCCGGCGTCCCCCGACCCGGACGAGGAACCGCCGCCCCAGCTCAGCGTCGCCGCCATCAGCGCCTGGTACTCCAGGTGCATCTCGTGCAGCACGTCCTCCAGCTCCCGCCTGGTGACGGGGATCAGCCGGCTCAGCGGCTTGGTGTACGCCTGCCAGCGCGTCGTCACCGCCCGGCGCAGCAGCTCCGCCAGCTGCCCGTCCCGCCCGGTGACCGTCGCGAAGGCGCGCGGGGCGAGCCGCAGCACCTCGGCGAGCGCCGACGACTGCCGTTCGTTGCCCCGCCAGTCGCCCGTCTCCTCCATCCGCAGATACGACTGGATCTCCAGGCCCACGAACCGCGCCACGTCCTCCGGGGCGAGCCCGAGCGCGAGCCGGTGCTCCCGCAGCGTGCGCGGCGCGCCGATGAGTTCGCCGGGGGAGCACCACAACGCCCCGGCCAGCGCGGTCAGTTCAGCGGCGCTCGGCGTCGCTTCGCCGCGCTCCCAGGCGATGATGGTCTCGGGGGTGATGTACGCGAGCCCGTACGAGGCACGCATGCCGTACGCGACATGGCCCGGGGCCATCCCCAGCGCCTCACGGAGGCGGCGGGCGGCGGGGGCGTTGAACGGAGGGGTCGGCTGGTTCGCCGGAGCCTTGTGCTGCACGGCCACAAAGTAGGGGGCGAACGCCCGCTTGGCTACGGTGCGTTCGCACTCCGTGACATGTCGTAGGAACGTACAGGTGCCGAGGGGTGCCCGGGACGGGTCAGCCCTTCACCGCGCCGCCGAGCGCGAAGCCGCCGCCGAACCGCCGGGACACCAGGACGTAGAGCAGGATCACCGGCGTCGAGTAGATGATCGAGAACGCCGCGAGCTGCCCGTAGACGACCGTCCCGCGGTTGCCGAAGAAGTCGTTGATGCTCACCGAAGCCGGCATCTGGTCGGGGGAGAGCAGCAGCATGAACGGGACGAAGAAGTTCCCCCACATCATAGCGAAGCAGAAGACCGTGACGACGGCGATGCCGGGCCCCATCAGCGGCAGCACGATCCGGATCAGCGACTGGAAGGTGCCCGCCCCGTCGGTCCAGGCCGCCTCCTCCAGCTCCTTCGGCACGCCGTCCATGAAGTTCTTCATCAGCCAGATGGCGAACGGGAGTTGGGACGCGGCGAAGAAGTAGATCGTGCCCGCCATCGTGTCGATCAGGTTCACCTGCACGAAGAGCGCGTACACCGGCACCATGACCGCCGTGATCGGCAGACACGTCGCGAACAGGATCGTGGTCAGGTACGGATTGTTCAGGCGCGAGCGGTAGCGCGAGAGCGGATACGCGGCGAGCGCCGCGCACGCCACCGTCAGCGCCGTCGCCCCGCCGCACAGGATGAGGCTGTTGAGCAGCGGGGTGAACGTGATGTCCGGGGTGAGCACCGCGTCGAAGTTGCCGAACGTGGCGTGCGCGGGCCACTTCACCCGCAGGTTCGCGTCGGCGTCGAGCGAGGAGAGGACCACCCAGGCGAGCGGCAGCCCGAAGGCGACGAGGACGACGGCGAGGGCCGTGTCGGCGGTGAGCCGGTTGCGGGTGGAGCGGCGGGTCACGGGTGCCTCCGTCTCACGGCTCTGAGCGCAACAGGCGCATGTAGACCACCGAGAACAGGGAGCCGACGACCAGCAGGAGCAGGGCGACCGCGGTGCCGTAGCCGATCATGCTCTTCTGGAACGCCTGCTCGTACATGAACAGCGGGAGCGTCTGGCTGTGGTTGCTCGGCCCGCCGCGGGTCATCACCCAGATCAGGCCGAAGACGGACAGGGTCTGGAGCGTGTTCAGCATCAGGTTCGTGCCGATGGAGCGCCGGATCATCGGCAGCGTGACGTGCCACAGGCGCTGCCAGGCGTTCGCGCCGTCGACCTCGGCGGCCTCGGTGATCTCCGCCGGGATCTCGTCCAGGGCCGCCGAGTAGACGAGCATCGAGAACGCGGTGCCGCGCCACACGTTCGCGAACGACACGGCCAGGATCGGCAGCGTGAACAGCCAGTTCTGGGACGGGAGTCCGAGCCAGTCGAGGATCGCGTTCAAGGTGCCCTCGCGCCGGAAGAACGCGTACAGCAGGAACCCCGCGACGACCTCCGGCAGCACCCAGGCCGTGACGACGACGGCGCCGGTGACCGTGCGCACCGGTTTCGAGGCGCGCTTCATGAGCGCCGCGAGGGCCAGGCCCAGGGTGTTCTGGCCGACGATCGACGACAGGAACGTGAAGACGAGGGTGAGCTTGACCGCGTTCAGGAAGGCGGCGTCGTGGAACGCGGTCCGGAAGTTGTCGAAGCCGACGAAGGAGGAGGACGCCTGGCCGGTCAGCTGGAGGTCGGTGAAGGCGATGTAGACGCAGTAGGCGATGGGGCCCGCCAGGAAGAGGGCCATGACGATGGTGGCCGGGGCCAGGGGGAGGGCCCGGAGCATGGCGCGCCCCCTGTGCCCCTCAGGGCCGCGTGACAACTTTGCCGTCCGCTGCCGTCTTCAGCTGGTCGTCGTACGTGGATGCCGCCTTGTCCACCGAGGCGTCGCCGGTCGTCACCGACTCCATGGCCTCCTGGATCGCCGTCGACACCTTCGGGTACGCGGGGTAGGCGGGCCGGTAGTGGGTCGAACTCACCAGATCGGTGAAGAACTTGATGCCGGGCTGCGCCTTGACGTACGCCGGGTCGGCGGCCACGTCCTTGCGGACCGCGATGCCGGAGTTGGCGATGTACCAGCGCCGGGAGTTCTCCTTCGTCTGCATCGTCCTGATGAAGTCGAAGGCGAGGTCGGGGTTGGCCGCCTTGGCGGGGACGGCCCAGGTCCAGCCGCCGGACATGGAGACCTTGCCGGGCGCCTGCCCGTTCTGGGTCGGCATGTGGGCGAGACCCAGTTTCCGCGACCACTCCGGCCATTCGTGGCCGGCGCCCTTGATCCAGTCCTGTGGGAGCCAGGAGCCGTCGAGGTCGATGCCGACCTTGCCCTTGGGCAGGAGTTCACCGCGGACGGTCGTGCCGATGTTCGGGTCGAGCGCGTCGGAGACGTCGGGGCCGAGCTTCTCCTTGTAGACCGTCTCGACGAACGACAGGCTGTCCCGGAACGCCTTCGACCCGGCGATCCACTTCCGCGAGGACGTGTCGTAGAGCGGGTCGGCGGTCCCGTCGCCGGTGCCGTACAGCAGCATCTCGAAGCCCTGCATCGTGGACTGCTCGCCGCCCGCCTTGCCGGTGTAGAGGTTCAGCGGGATGACGCCGGGGACCTTCTTCTTGATGGTGCGGGCGGCGTCGAGGAGCTCGTTCCAGTTCTTCGGCTGCCAGGGCGTCGCGATGCCCGCCTTCTTCAGGACAGCCTTGTCGTACCAGAGGCCGCGGGTGTCGGTGCCGTCGGGAACGCCGTACGTCTTCCCGTCCTGCCCCTTCGCCGCGGTCTTGGCCGTGTCGATGAACTGGTCCCAGTCCGCCCACTTGTCGAGGTACGGATCCAGGGGCCGCAGGTACCCGCTGGTGATGTCGGAGTTGACCAGGAACGTGTCCTCGTAGACGAGGTCGGGTGCCGTTCTGGGGGAGCGGAGCATCTGCTGGAGCTTCGTGTAGTACTCGGCGTCCGGTGCCTTGATCGGGACGAGCTCGACCTTCTTGCCCGGGTTGGCCTTCTCGAACTGCTTCTTCATCGCGGTCAGGTAGGTGTCCGGGACCTTGCTCATGTTGTCCGTGGACTGCTTGTACGAGACCTTCACGGTGTTCGCGTCGCCGCCGGACCCACCCCCGCACGCGGTGAGGGTTCCGGCGGCCAGGAGCAGGACGGTGGCGGTGAGGAGCGGGGCGGTGGGGCGCACGGGCACGACCTCCTACGGACCGTCGCGGGCTGCGTTGCCGCGCGTGGCTGCCCGTGAACGTACGGTCAGGCCCGGACAGGGTCAATGGGTGTGCAGGGGGTGGTGGCCAGCGCCCCTGGACGAGCGGAGCCCGTTTCAGGGGCGCGGGGAACCGCGCGACCTACTTCCACGTGTAGACCAGCTCGGGCCGCCCCACCTGCCCGTACTGCGGACTGCGCCCAGCCCGCCCCGAGTCCACCAGATGCTCCAGATACCGCCGAGCGGTGATCCGCGAAATCCCCACGGTCTCGGCGGCCGAAGCCGCCGTCACCCCCTCGGGCGCCGCCTCCCGCAAGGTGTGCGTCACCCGCTCCAGCGTCGGCCCGCTCAACCCCTTCGGCAGCGCGGCGGGCGCCGGCGACCGCAGATTGGCCAGCGCCCGGTCCACCTCGTCCTGCCCGGCTGCCTCCCCACTGCTCGTCCGGTACTCGGCGTACCGGACGAGCCGGTCCCGCAGCGTCGCGAAGGTGAACGGCTTCAGCACGTACTGCACCACCCCGAGCGACACCCCCTCCCGCACCACCGCCAGATCCCGCGCCGACGTCACCGCGATCACATCGGTCTGATGCCCGGCGGCCCGCAACGACCGCGCCAGCGCCAGCCCGTGCCCGTCCGGCAGATGCAGATCGAGCAGGATCAGATCGACGGGAACCCGGTCCAGGGCCCGCCGGGCCTCGGCCGCGGTGTACGCCCGCGCGACCGTGGTGAACCCCGGCACCCGGTCCACGTACATCGTGTGCGCGTCGGCCGCCACCGGATCGTCCTCGACGACCAGGACCCGGATGTCACTCATGAGGTACTGCCTTTCGCATCGGACGTGGCCCCGGAACCGCGCGGCCCCGGCACCCCGAACGGCATCCGCACCGTGAACGCGGCGCCCCCGCCCGCATCCCGGTCCAGCGCGAGCGTCCCGTGCCCGCGCGCCACAGCCTGCCGTACGAGGGCGAGCCCGAGCCCCCGCCCGCCCGGCCCGGCCGGCTTGGTCGACCAGCCGCGCTCGAACACCGCGTCGGCGTGCTCCGGATCGACCCCCGGCCCCGAGTCCGCCACCCGCAGCAGCAGCCCGTCCGCCTCCGTCCGCGCGGTGACGGTGACCCGCGCCCGCGGCGAACCCTGCGCCGCGTCCACGGCGTTGTCGATGAGATTGCCGAGCACCGTCACGAGATCCCGCGCCGACAGCACCCGCCCGAGCGCCCCGGCCGGCCCCTCCTCGACCTCCTCGACCCGGGTGTCACCGGAGACGACCAGCTCGACACCGCGCTCATTGGCCTGCGCGGCCTTGCCGAGCAGCAGCGCGGCGAGCACCGGCTCGCTCACCGCGCCCACCACCTGATCGGTCAGCGCCTGCGCCAGCTCCAGCTCGGCGGTCGCGAACTCGACCGCCTCGTCCGCGCGGCCCAGCTCGATCAGCGACACCACGGTGTGCAGCCGGTTCGCCGCCTCGTGCGCCTGCGACCGCAACGCCTGCGTGAACCCCCGCTCGGAGTCCAACTCGCCCATCACCGCCTGAAGTTCGGTGTGATCGCGCAGGGTCACGACGGTGCCGCGCCGCTCCTCACTGGTGACCGGCGACGTATTGACGACCACGACCCGGTCGGCGGTCAGATGCACCTCGTCGACCCGCGGCTCGGTGGCGAGCAGCGCCCCGGTCAGCGGCGCGGGCAGCCCCAGCTCGGCGACGGACCGCCCGACGGCCTCGTCCCCGTCGCCCACCCCGAGCAGCACCCGCGCCCCGTCGTTCATCAACGCGACCCGCCGCTGCCCGTCGAGCATCACCAGCCCCTCGCGCACGGCGTGCAGCGCGGCCTGGTGATAGGCGTGCATCCGGCTCAGCTCACCGGCGTTCATCCCGTGCGTGTGGCGCCGCAGCCGTGCGTTGACGACGTACGTCCCGATGCCGCCGACCACCAGCGCGGCCCCCGCGACCCCCGCCACCGCGAGCACCTGTCCGCGCGCCTGCGCGGTGATCTCGTCGATCGTTATCCCGGCGCTGACCAGTCCGACGACCCGCCGCTGATCGTCGTGGACCGGAGTGACCACCCGCACCGAGGGCCCGAGCGTCCCGGTGTACGTCTCCGAGAACGTCCGTCCCTTCAGCGCCGGCCCGATGTGCCCGAGGAACCGCTGTCCGATGTACCGGGACGTGGGATGCGTCCACCGGATCCCGTGCGTGTCCATGATCGTCACGAAGTCGACGCCGGTGTGCCGCTGCACGGCGAGCGCGTACGGCTGGAGCCGCACCGTCGGATCCGCGTCCCCGGTGATCGCCTCCCGCACCGAGGCGGCGTCGGCGACCGCCGTCGCCGCGGCCGTCGCCTGCCGCCTCGCCGACGTCTCCGCCTGCCTCTTGTCGCTGAGATACGTGAACAGCGCGCACCCGGCGACCACGGCGGCGACCAGCACGACCTGCATCGCGAAGAGCTGTCCGGCCAGGCTGCGGGGGCGGGGAAGACGCAAGGAGCGCATGCGGTCAGTCTGCCCGTCGGTTCAAGCGGGAACTAAATGAACGGAAGGGTGACGGTGCTCACGGCCCGGGAGATAGTCACCGGGATCCGCAGCCGCAGGACGTGAGCCGCACGCACTGCCGAGTCCGGGACAAGCCCAGTACGCCGACGCCGTCGTCAGCAGCCAGGAGGGAACCGTGGCCGAGAACGGGACCGCGACCACCGACCAAGCCCCGCAGCCCGCGAAGCCCGCCGCGAAGCGGGACCGCACGCACTACCTGTACATCGCCGTCATCGTGGCGGTCCTCCTCGGCGTCGCCGTCGGCTTCATCTGGCCCGACTTCGCCAAGGAGCTCAAGCCCGTCGGCACGGGCTTCGTGAACCTGATCAAGATGATGATCTCGCCCATCATCTTCTGCACGATCGTGCTGGGCGTCGGCTCGGTCCGCAAGGCCGCCAAGATCGGCAAGGTGGGCGGCCTCGCCCTCGGCTACTTCATCGTGATGTCGATGGTCGCCCTCGCCATCGGCCTGATCGTCGGCAACATCCTCGACCCCGGCAGCGGCATGCACCTCACCGACGCCACGAAGGACGTCGGCCAGGCGGCGGCCAAGGACGCGAGCGAGGGCCCGGTCGACTTCGTCCTGGGCATCATCCCGACGACCCTGGTCTCCGCCTTCACGGAGGGCGAGGTCCTCCAGACCCTCCTGGTCGCCCTCCTCGTCGGCTTCGCCCTCCAGGCCATGGGCCGGGCCGGCGAACCGGTGCTGCGCGGCATCGAGCACATCCAGAAGCTCGTCTTCCGCGTCCTCGGCATGATCATGTGGGCCGCCCCGATCGGCGCGTTCGGCGCCATGGCCGCCGTCATCGGCGAAACGGGCGTCGACGCCCTCAAGGCCCTGGCCACCATCATGATCGGCTTCTACGTCACCTGCGCGCTGTTCGTCGGCATCGTGCTCGCCGCGATCCTGCGCATGGCGACCGGCTTCAACATCTTCGCCCTGCTGAAGTACCTGGGCCGGGAGTTCCTGCTCATCCTCTCGACCTCCTCCTCGGAGTCGGCACTGCCGCGCCTGATCGCGAAGATGGAGCACCTCGGCGTCTCCCGCCCGGTCGTCGGCATCACCGTCCCGACCGGCTACTCCTTCAACCTCGACGGCACCATGATCTACCTGACCATGGCATCCCTCTTCATCGCCGACGCCATGGACCAGCCGATGAGCATCGGCCAGCAGATCGGTCTGCTCCTCTTCATGATGATCGCGTCGAAGGGCGCGGCCGGCGTCTCCGGCTCCGGCATCGCGGTCCTCGCCTCCGGCCTCCAGTCGCACAAGCCGGGCCTGGTCGACGGGGTCGGCCTCATCATCGGCATCGACCGCTTCATGAGCGAGGCCCGCGCCCTGACGAACTTCGCGGGCAATGCGGTGGCTACGTTGCTGATCGGCTGCTGGACCGGAGAGGTGGACCGCGACCGGGTCAAGCGGGTCCTCGCCGGCGACCTCCCCTTCGACGAACGCACACTCCTCGACTCCGGCGCGGACGACACCTCCCGTACGGACGTCCCCGAGCCGCGCGAGGGCGGGGCGAAGGAACCCGTCGGAGCCTGAACAACACTCCGAACACCGCTCTGACCTGCGGCGGGGCCCGTGCGATCGCTCGCACGGGCCCCGCTTTTGTACTACCGGCGCGGGTGGCGTAGAGTCCTGCGAGTTGTCCGGGCCACCACGGTCGCGGCCAGCACCTCCGCCGCTCACGCGGCACCCCACCACCAGCACGATCTCCCTACGGGATTGATTTCGGCGCGCCCGAATTCACATTCCACCTCGATTAGTCATCGAAGAGGGAATCCGCTAAAGTCTGGGACGTCGGAACGGCCCAACAGCCGGAAAGACAAAACCCGCTGACTGGGAATCAGGCCCGAAAGGATCTGATAGAGTCGGACTCGCCGGAAAGCCGAAAGGCCGGAAAGCGAAGCAAGACCCCGAGGAAATCGGCCGGTGAAACGGTCTGATAGAGTCGGAAACGCAAGAACAAAAGAAACACCGAAGGGAAGCGCCCGGAGGAAAGCCCGAGAGGGTGAGTACAAAGGAAGCGTCCGTTCCTTGAGAACTCAACAGCGTGCCAAAAATCAACGCCAGATATGTTGATACCCCGTCTCTCTGAGACGAGGTTCCTTTGTAAAAACACAGCGAGGACGCTGTGAACCGGGAGATTATTCCTCTCCCGGTTCCGCTCTCGTGGTGTCACCCCGATGACGGGGAAACATTCACGGAGAGTTTGATCCTGGCTCAGGACGAACGCTGGCGGCGTGCTTAACACATGCAAGTCGAACGATGAAGCCCTTCGGGGTGGATTAGTGGCGAACGGGTGAGTAACACGTGGGCAATCTGCCCTTCACTCTGGGACAAGCCCTGGAAACGGGGTCTAATACCGGATACCACTCCTTCTCGCATGGGAAGGGGTTGAAAGCTCCGGCGGTGAAGGATGAGCCCGCGGCCTATCAGCTTGTTGGTGAGGTAGTGGCTCACCAAGGCGACGACGGGTAGCCGGCCTGAGAGGGCGACCGGCCACACTGGGACTGAGACACGGCCCAGACTCCTACGGGAGGCAGCAGTGGGGAATATTGCACAATGGGCGAAAGCCTGATGCAGCGACGCCGCGTGAGGGATGACGGCCTTCGGGTTGTAAACCTCTTTCAGCAGGGAAGAAGCGAAAGTGACGGTACCTGCAGAAGAAGCGCCGGCTAACTACGTGCCAGCAGCCGCGGTAATACGTAGGGCGCAAGCGTTGTCCGGAATTATTGGGCGTAAAGAGCTCGTAGGCGGCTTGTCGCGTCGGTTGTGAAAGCCCGGGGCTTAACCCCGGGTCTGCAGTCGATACGGGCAGGCTAGAGTGTGGTAGGGGAGATCGGAATTCCTGGTGTAGCGGTGAAATGCGCAGATATCAGGAGGAACACCGGTGGCGAAGGCGGATCTCTGGGCCATTACTGACGCTGAGGAGCGAAAGCGTGGGGAGCGAACAGGATTAGATACCCTGGTAGTCCACGCCGTAAACGGTGGGAACTAGGTGTTGGCGACATTCCACGTCGTCGGTGCCGCAGCTAACGCATTAAGTTCCCCGCCTGGGGAGTACGGCCGCAAGGCTAAAACTCAAAGGAATTGACGGGGGCCCGCACAAGCAGCGGAGCATGTGGCTTAATTCGACGCAACGCGAAGAACCTTACCAAGGCTTGACATACACCGGAAACGTCTGGAGACAGGCGCCCCCTTGTGGTCGGTGTACAGGTGGTGCATGGCTGTCGTCAGCTCGTGTCGTGAGATGTTGGGTTAAGTCCCGCAACGAGCGCAACCCTTGTTCTGTGTTGCCAGCATGCCCTTCGGGGTGATGGGGACTCACAGGAGACCGCCGGGGTCAACTCGGAGGAAGGTGGGGACGACGTCAAGTCATCATGCCCCTTATGTCTTGGGCTGCACACGTGCTACAATGGCCGATACAATGAGCTGCGATACCGCAAGGTGGAGCGAATCTCAAAAAGTCGGTCTCAGTTCGGATTGGGGTCTGCAACTCGACCCCATGAAGTTGGAGTTGCTAGTAATCGCAGATCAGCATTGCTGCGGTGAATACGTTCCCGGGCCTTGTACACACCGCCCGTCACGTCACGAAAGTCGGTAACACCCGAAGCCGGTGGCCCAACCCCTTGTGGGAGGGAGCTGTCGAAGGTGGGACTGGCGATTGGGACGAAGTCGTAACAAGGTAGCCGTACCGGAAGGTGCGGCTGGATCACCTCCTTTCTAAGGAGCATCTAGGCCGCCAAGCTTGCTTGGTGGTCCAGGGCCATTACGTCGGCAAACGTTCGACGGTGGTTGCTCATGGGTGGAACGTTGATTATTCGGCACGATCGGTTGTCTTTCACTAGTACTGCTTCGGCGTGGAACGTGAGAAGAGAGCGGGTCGGGCCGGGCACGCTGTTGGGTGTCTGAAGGTACGGCCGCAAGGTCGCCTTCAGTGCCGGCCCCAGTGCACTCGAACCGCAACTGGTTCGGGGTGATGGGTGGTTGGTCGTTGTTTGAGAACTGCACAGTGGACGCGAGCATCTGTGGCCAAGTTTTTAAGGGCGCACGGTGGATGCCTTGGCACCAGGAACCGATGAAGGACGTGGGAGGCCACGATAGTCCCCGGGGAGTCGTCAACCAGGCTTTGATCCGGGGGTTTCCGAATGGGGAAACCCGGCAGTCGTCATGGGCTGTCACCCGCTGCTGAACACATAGGCAGTGTGGAGGGAACGCGGGGAAGTGAAACATCTCAGTACCCGCAGGAAGAGAAAACAACCGTGATTCCGGGAGTAGTGGCGAGCGAAACTGGATGAGGCCAAACCTCAAGCGTGTGAGACCCGGCAGGGGTTGCGCTTGGGGGGTTGTGGGATCTCTCTTTCACAGTCTGCCGGCTGTGAGACGAGTCAGAAACCGTTGATGTAGGCGAAGGACATGCGAAAGGTCCGGCGTAGAGGGTAAGACCCCCGTAGTCGAAACATCAGCGGCTCGTTTGAGAGACACCCAAGTAGCACGGGGCCCGAGAAATCCCGTGTGAATCTGGCGGGACCACCCGTTAAGCCTAAATATTCCCTGGTGACCGATAGCGGATAGTACCGTGAGGGAATGGTGAAAAGTACCGCGGGAGCGGAGTGAAATAGTACCTGAAACCGTGTGCCTACAAGCCGTGGGAGCGTCGCGCAAGGAACTTGTTCCTTGCGTCGTGACTGCGTGCCTTTTGAAGAATGAGCCTGCGAGTTTGCGGTGTGTTGCGAGGTTAACCCGTGTGGGGAAGCCGTAGCGAAAGCGAGTCCGAATAGGGCGATTCAGTAGCGCGCTCAAGACCCGAAGCGGAGTGATCTAGCCATGGGCAGGTTGAAGCGGAGGTAAGACTTCGTGGAGGACCGAACCCACCAGGGTTGAAAACCTGGGGGATGACCTGTGGTTAGGGGTGAAAGGCCAATCAAACTCCGTGATAGCTGGTTCTCCCCGAAATGCATTTAGGTGCAGCGTCGTGTGTTTCTTGCCGGAGGTAGAGCACTGGATAGGCGATGGGCCCTACCGGGTTACTGACCTTAGCCAAACTCCGAATGCCGGTAAGTGAGAGCACGGCAGTGAGACTGTGGGGGATAAGCTCCATGGTCGAGAGGGAAACAGCCCAGAGCATCGACTAAGGCCCCTAAGCGTACGCTAAGTGGGAAAGGATGTGGAGTCGCAGAGACAACCAGGAGGTTGGCTTAGAAGCAGCCACCCTTGAAAGAGTGCGTAATAGCTCACTGGTCTAGTGATTCCGCGCCGACAATGTAGCGGGGCTCAAGCGTACCGCCGAAGTCGTGTCATTGCAGTAATAAGCCCCAACGGGTGCTGTGATGGGTAGGGGAGCGTCGTGTGCCGGGTGAAGCAGCGCCGGAAGGCAGTTGTGGACGGTTCACGAGTGAGAATGCAGGCATGAGTAGCGATACAAACGTGAGAAACGTTTGCGCCGATTGACTAAGGGTTCCTGGGTCAAGCTGATCTGCCCAGGGTAAGTCGGGACCTAAGGCGAGGCCGACAGGCGTAGTCGATGGATAACCGGTTGATATTCCGGTACCCGCTGTGAAGCGTCAAACATCGAATCCAGTGATGCTAAGGCCGTGAAACCGCCGTCCTCGTCTTTGACGTGGTTCGGAGTGGTGGAGCCGCCGGCCCAAGTTGGTAGTAGGTGAGTGATGGGGTGACGCAGGAAGGTAGTCCATCCCGGGCGGTGGTTGTCCCGGGGTAAGGGTGTAGGACGTGATCTAGGTAAATCCGGGTCACACATAGTCTGAGACCTGATGCCGAGCCGATTGTGGTGAAGTGGATGATCCTATGCTGTCGAGAAAAGCCTCTAGCGAGTTTCATGGCGGCCCGTACCCTAAACCGACTCAGGTGGTCAGGTAGAGAATACCGAGGCGTTCGGGTGAACTATGGTTAAGGAACTCGGCAAAATGCCCCCGTAACTTCGGGAGAAGGGGGCCACACCTGGTGATCACTCTTGCAGTGTGAGCTGGGGGTGGCCGCAGAGACCAGCGAGAAGCGACTGTTTACTAAAAACACAGGTCCGTGCGAAGCCGTAAGGCGATGTATACGGACTGACGCCTGCCCGGTGCTGGAACGTTAAGGGGACCGGTTAGTGCACTTTCGGGTGTGCGAAGCTGAGAACTTAAGCGCCAGTAAACGGCGGTGGTAACTATAACCATCCTAAGGTAGCGAAATTCCTTGTCGGGTAAGTTCCGACCTGCACGAATGGCGTAACGACTTCTCGACTGTCTCAACCATAGGCCCGGTGAAATTGCACTACGAGTAAAGATGCTCGTTTCGCGCAGAAGGACGGAAAGACCCCGGGACCTTTACTACAGTTTGATATTGGTGTTCGGTTCGGCTTGTGTAGGATAGGTGGGAGACTTTGAACCAGCCACGCCAGTGGTTGGGGAGTCGTCGTTGAAATACCACTCTGGTCGTGCTGGATGTCTAACCTCGGTCCGTGATCCGGATCAGGGACAGTGTCTGATGGGTAGTTTAACTGGGGCGGTTGCCTCCCAAAGAGTAACGGAGGCGCCCAAAGGTTCCCTCAGCCTGGTTGGTAATCAGGTGTTGAGTGTAAGTGCACAAGGGAGCTTGACTGTGAGACCGACGGGTCGAGCAGGGACGAAAGTCGGGACTAGTGATCCGGCGGTGGCTTGTGGAAGCGCCGTCGCTCAACGGATAAAAGGTACCCCGGGGATAACAGGCTGATCTTCCCCAAGAGTCCATATCGACGGGATGGTTTGGCACCTCGATGTCGGCTCGTCGCATCCTGGGGCTGGAGTCGGTCCCAAGGGTTGGGCTGTTCGCCCATTAAAGCGGTACGCGAGCTGGGTTTAGAACGTCGTGAGACAGTTCGGTCCCTATCCTCTGTGCGCGTAGGAATATTGAGAAGGGCTGTCCCTAGTACGAGAGGACCGGGACGGACGAACCTCTGGTGTGCCAGTTGTCCTGCCAAGGGCATGGCTGGTTGGCTACGTTCGGGAGGGATAACCGCTGAAAGCATCTAAGCGGGAAGCCTGCTTCGAGATGAGTATTCCCACCCCCTTTGAGGGGTTAAGGCTCCCAGTAGACGACTGGGTTGATAGGCCGGATCTGGAAGCACCGTGAGGTGTGGAGGTGACCGGTACTAATAGGCCGAGGGCTTGTCCTCAGTTGCTCGCGTCCACTGTGTTGGTTCTGAAACCACGAACAACCCCATGTGTCACACATGGTGCGGTTGTCAGTTTCATAGTGTTTCGGTGGTCATAGCGTGAGGGAAACGCCCGGTTACATTCCGAACCCGGAAGCTAAGCCTTACAGCGCCGATGGTACTGCAGGGGGGACCCTGTGGGAGAGTAGGACGCCGCCGAACAAATTTTGAGAGAAGCCCGGACCGGGAACGGTCCGGGCTTCTCTGCGTTTACAGGGCGAAATTCGGGCGGAATTCCGCCGGGGTGCGAAGCCCTCAGGCGGTTGCCGCCAGGCGCTTCGCGTCCTTCGTCGGGTAGCCGGCCGACGACAGCACGGCGACGACCGCCGCGCGGCCCGCGTCCTCCGCCGGGAGCACACCCTCGTTGACCGCCTCCATCAGACCGAACAGCACCTGCTCGTGGACATGGGCCAGGGCCTCGGCCGGCAGCGGTGAATCGAACTCGCCGTTCTCCAGAGCCTGTTGAAGGAGTTCCGCGCACGCCTCGCGGACCGGGGTCAGGCGTGCCCTGATGCCCTCCATCGTCACGCTGCGCTGAGCGAGATGCACCAGGAGGCGGTAGCGGTCCGCGATCGGCCAGATGGCCAGGATCGAACGGGCCACCGCCTCCGCCGGGTCGGCGACCCCCTCGCGGCCGGCGCGATGTGCCTCGGCCACCGCCTGGGCAGCGTCGTCCACCAAGGCCTCGATGAGCGCGTCCCGGCTCGGGAAATGACCGTAGACCGTGCGGCGCACGACCCCCGCGGCGCGGGCGATCTGATCCATCGACGCGTCGGGGTCGCGCAACAGCTCCACCAGGGCGTCGTCCAGGATGCGGCGGCGGTTGGCGTCGGCTCGTACGGAGGCGGAGGCGGGAGTCACGCGTTCATTGTGCCTGGGCGTCGGCTCGGCACGGCATGCGGTCATGGCCGCCAGCCGTTTTGCACAGCTCTGTGCAACCACGTAGATTGCACATCACTGTGTAATTGCACAGGCGTGTGCAACATGTGTGCGTCTGTGCTGTCCTGCCTCTGGAGGGGTTCCGCGTCATGCGTCTCGTCATGAACGAGCCGGTCGACACCATGGACCGGCCGTACGCCCGCCGCTGGTGGGCGCTGCTCGTGCTCTGTCTGAGCCTGCTGATCATCGTGATGGCCAATACGGCGCTCACGGTCGCGGCGCCCGACATGACCCAGGACCTGGGTCTGAGCAGCGCCGATCTGCAATGGGTCATCGACGGCTACACCGTCCCGTACGCGGCGCTGATGCTGCTGCTCGGCGCGATCGGTGACAAGTACAGCCGGCGCGGTGCGCTGTTGCTGGGGCTTGTCGTGTTCGGGGGCGGGGCCGTCGCCGGGTCGCTCGTCGGCAGCTCCACCGGGGTCATCGCCGCGCGGGCCGTGATGGGCGTCGGCGCCGCGATGATCATGCCGGCGACGCTGTCGCTGCTGGCCGCCACGTTTCCGCGGGCCGAGCGGGCCAAGGCGATCGTGCTGTGGACCGCGACGGCCGGACTCGCCATCGCCGCCGGGCCGTTGGTCGCCGGCGCGCTGCTGCGGGACCACGGTTGGGCGTCCACGTTCCTGATCAACGTGCCGGTCGCCGCCGTCGCGATCGTCGGTGCGCTCGTGCTCGTACCCCCGTCCAAGGCCGAGCGGCACGGGCGGATCGACTACGTCGGCGGTGTGCTGTCCGTGGTGTGGGTCGGCGCGCTCGTCTACATGATCATCGAGGGGCCGCACTTCGGCTGGGGCGTCAAGGCCGTGACCGCCGCGGTGGTGGCCGGTGCGGCGCTGGTGGCGTTCGTGCTGTGGGAGCTGCGGCATCCGCGGCCGGTGCTTGATGTGCGGCGGTTCGCGAACCGGCGGTTCGCCGGGTCGAACCTCGCCGTCGCGCTGTTCTTCCTCGCCGTCTTCGGCGCCTTCTACTACCTCACCCAGGACCTGCAGTTCGTGCTCGGGTACAACGCGTGGGAGACCGGCGTGCGGATGCTGCCGCTGGCCGGTGCCGTGTTCGTCGGGTCGGCGCTGACCGGATACCTCACGCCGCGCATCGGGATGCGGGTCACCGTCACGGCCGGGATGGTCGGCGGGACGGCGGCGCTCGCGCTGCTGACCCGCATCGACGCCGGGTCCACGTACGGGGACTTCGTGCTGCCGCTCGTCATTCTCGGGCTCGCCATCGGGCTGGCGCTGTCGCCCTGCACCGACGCGATCATGGGGGCGTTTCCGGAGAGCGAGCTGGGGGTGGGCGGCGCCGTGAACGACACCTCGCTGGAGCTGGGCGGGTCGCTCGGGATCGCCATTCTCGGGTCGGTGCTCGCCGGGTCGTACTCCTCGCACCTCGCCACTGCCGCCGGGGGGACCAAGCTTCCGGGCGATGCGCTGTCCACGGCGCAGGACTCCGTCGGTGCCGGGTACGCGGTCGCGCAGCGGATCGGGGAGCAGGCGCAGCGGCTTGCCGAGCGGGCGCAGGGGGCGAGTGATCCGCAGCAGGCGGCGCAATGGAAGGCGCAGGCCGGGCAGTTGGCTGATGGGGCGCGGCAGATGGCTGATGCCGTGGGGGCGTCGTTCTCGGATGCCGTGGCGCATACGAGTGTGGTCGGGGCCGTGGTTCTGGGGGTCGGGACTGTGGTGGTGGCTGTGTTGTTGCCGGGGCGACGGGGGAGTGGGGTGGCGGGGTCTTCGGGTTCGGCCGGGCTTGAGTCTTCGGGTGACAGGGCCCCTGCCGGGGCCGGTGCCGGGGGCGGTAAGGGCTGAGGTTGTGGGTGGGTGCGGGTGCGCTGTGGCTGGTCGCGCAGTTCCCCGCGCCCCTATCGGGGGCGTTCCGGTAGTGGGTGGGTGCGCGTGCGTTGTGGTTGCTCGCGCAGTTCCCCGCGCCCCTATCGGGGCGCTCGGCTACTGGGTGGCGATTTTCAGGCAGGCGTGGAGTTCGTCGAGGGCTTCCCTTGAGCCTGTGGATGTCAGCTGGGCAGGGGTTTCGGGGGCCGGGCGGTTCCACAGGGTGCGGAGGAGGGGGGTCGGTGGGGCGGAGAGGGTGAGGTCCGCGGGGGTGTCGCCGGGGGCGTCCTCCACCGTGAAGCGGGCGGGGCCGGTGGTGATGCGCCAGGCCGCCGCCTTGGTGCCGAGGGCGCGGATCTCGACGGAACGGCCGGGGGACCCGGCGAGCGTGTCCGTGAAGTAGTCGGGCCACTCCGCGACGGCGTACGCCGCGAAGACCTTCAGGAGTTCGTCGACGCCGTCGATCGCCAGGTCCTCCGGGACAGGGGCGGACCGCTGCCCGGCGGCCAGCTCGGCGTCGATCCGGTGGATCACCGTCTCCTGGGCCATCCGGCGGATCCAGAAGCCGACGGTCCGGTCCGGCGCGTACCAGCCGCCCGCCGGGTCCTTGGGGTCCCGGGTCGTCAACTCCGCGCTCAGATCGGCGTACGCGCGGTCGAGCAGCGCGAACGGCTCGGCGTCCGCCGTGCCCTTCGGCGGCCACTCGGACTCCGTGCCCTCGCGGATCGCGTGCGTCTTGTCCACGTAGACCTGGGCGACGTGCCGCACCAGGTCCGTGACGGTCCAGCCGGGGCAGCTCGGCACCACCGCGGCCGGGTCGGCGGCGGTGGCGACCGAGCGCAGGCGGTCGAAGTCGGCGGCCAGACAGTCGAGATACCGTGCCGTCGACAGAGGTACGCGTACGTCGTGAGTCATGGCGCCAACGTAGCGGCCCCCACCGACAATCAGCCTCCCAATTGCTCGCGCTCCACCGGGAGCCACAGTTCGGCCTCCGCCGTCGGGCCGTCCGGGGACGCCGAGACGCGGGTGCGCAGCAGTTCGGGGCCCGGGCGGGTGCGGTACGGGTTGGACGGGAACCACTCCGTGTAGACGTCGGCCCACAGGCGCTGGATCGCCTCCGGTGCCGGGCCCGATGTCGTGAACACCGCCCATGTGCCGGCCGGGACCTCCAGCGTCGGCAGGGTCTCGGGGGCCGGGGTGCCCGCGGGGACGGCGACCGCCTGGTAGTAGTCGAGTTCGCTGCCCTCGGCGCGGCCGGGGTCGAGGTCGTCGCAGACCGCGAGGACGCCCCGGGGCTCCCCGCCGGTGCGGTCCGACAGCCTCTCCAGCTCCTCAAGGACCCCGCGGTCGATGCCCCGGACGAACTCCTCGATCGCCGCGTTCGGCCCCGAGTACACCAACGGCACTCGCGCCCTGGGCCCGACGACCGTGAACTCCGGGCGGTCCACCACTCGGTATCGCATGCTGCTGCTCCCTTCGACGGTGAGCCGGAAGGTGAGCCGGGGCTGGGAGACCAGCGCGGCGCCCGTCCTGCGGGCCTCGCCGGGGCCGATGCCGTGCAGCGCGCGGAACGCCCGGGCGAACGCCTCGCCCGACCCGTACCCGTACCGCACGGCGATCGTCAGCAGCGGCTCCCGGTCCGCGAGCACCTCGGCGCCCGCGACGGTCAGCCGCCGCCGGCGCACGTACTCCGACAGCGGTATGCCGGCGAGCGCCGAGAACATCCGCCGCAGGTGGTACTCCGACGTGGCCGCGATCCGTGCCAGCTCCGCCACGTCGAGGTCCTGATCGAGCCGCTCCTCGATCCGGTCCATGGCCTGATTGAGGCGGTCCAGCACCCTGGGCTCCCTTCCGGCCGACCTCGGCCTGCCTGCTCGGTTCTTGTGCCCTCACGCTAGGAGTCGGCGCGGGTGCCCGGCCCGACATCCTGTGCCCGGTCCGGTCGGGTCGTCCTGGGCAGGTCGTCCTGGTCAGGCCGTCAGGATCTCCACCCCGCGCGCCGTCAGCTGCCCGACCACCGGGTGGTCGGGGGCGGCGTCCGTGATGAGGGCGGTGACGTCCGCCCAGGGCAGCACCCGGTACCGCGACGCCGTGCCGATCTTCTCCGACGAGGCGAGGACGTACGTGTCCGCCGCCCGGGCCGCCAGGGCCCGCTTCATCGCGGCCTCCTCGGCGTCGCCCGTGGTCAGGCCCGCCTCCGGATGGACGCCGGTGACACCGATCAGGCACAGGTCCGCCGACACGTTCTGCGCCGCCTCCACCGCGGCCGCGCCGCAGGCCACCGCCGAGTGCTTGAAGACGCGGCCGCCCAGGAGGAACAGCTCCGCCCGGGGGTGGTCGAGCAGGGCCGCCGCGATCGTCGGGCTGTGCGTGATCACCGTGCACGGCAGGTCCGGCGGGAGCCGGCGGGCGACCGCGAGCGCCGTCGTGCCGCCGTCCAGGATTAGGGCGCTGTCGGGCCGCACCAGCGCGGCGGCCGCCACGGCGACCCGCTGCTTGCCGTCGGGCGCGACCGTCGTCCGCGTCGCGTAGTCGGCGACCGCGGGGGAGGCGGGGAGCGCACCGCCGTAGACCCGCTGGCACAGTCCCTCGGCGGCGAGGTCGCGGAGGTCACGGCGCACGCTGTCCTCGGAAATGCCCAGGTCGGCGGCGACATCCTTCGCGACGATCTTGCCCTCGCGGGTGAGCAGGCCCAGCAGGTGTTCGCGCCGTTCGGCAGCCAGCATCCGTAGTCTCTCCTGTTCTTGCACGTTTCTGCATGTATCGTAGCGCAGCATGAACGACCAGCACTCCGAGCAGGCCGACTCCTCCGGGCGTCCGCTGCTCGTCCTCATCGCCGGGCCCTACCGCTCCGGCACCGGCGGCGACCCCCGCGCCATGGCCGCGAACCTCGCCCGCCTCGAAGAGGCCGCCTGGCCCGTCTTCGCCGCCGGCCACCTTCCGATGATCGGCGAGTGGGTCGCCCTGCCCGTGCTCCGCTCCGCCGGTGCCGGGCCCACCGACCCCCTCGCCGACCAGGTGCTCTACCCGACCGCCGAGCGGCTGCTCGCCCGGTGCGACGCCGTGCTGCGGCTGCCCGGGGAGTCGGCCGGCGCCGATCAGGACGTGGCCATCGCCCGGCGGCGCGGGCTGCCCGTCTTCCACGACGTCGCCGAGATACCGCGCCTCGCCCCGCGGGAGACCGCGTGAGCGCGACCCCCGGGCGCCCCGGCGTCGACGTCCCCGACCACCGCGGCCGCACCGGACTCGACCGGGCCGGGCGCGGGCTCGACCGCAATCCCGATGTCGTCGTCCGGGACGTGGAGCTGACCTCGCAGGGGTGGCACGTGCTGCGCCGGACCACCTTCGACCACCGGCGCCGCGACGGGCGTTGGGAGACGCAGCAGCGCGAGACGTACGACCGGGGGAACGGCGCGGTCGTCCTGCCCTACGACGTCGAGCGCGGCCGGGTCCTGCTCACCCGGCAGTTCCGCTACCCGGCCTACGTCAACGGCCACCCCGACGGCATGCTCGTCGAGGCGGCGGCCGGGCTCCTCGACGGCGACGACCCGCTCTCGGCGATCCGGCGCGAGAGCGCCGAGGAGCTGGGGGTCGTCCTCGGGCCGCTCACCCCCGTCGCCGAGATCTACATGAGCCCCGGCTCGGTCACCGAGCGGCTGCACTTCTACGCGGCGCCCTACACCCCGGCCGACCGCACCGGCGCCGGTGGCGGTCTCGCCGAGGAGGGGGAGGACATCGAGGTGCTGGAACTGCCCTTCGGCGACGCCCTCGCCATGGTCCGCGACGGGCGCATCGCCGACGGCAAGACCGTCCTGCTGCTGCAATGGGCCGCGCTCGACGGTCCGTTCGCCGTCAGCCGGTGACGGTGCCCAGTGCCCGTACCTCCTGCGGTGTGAGCCGGATCGCGCCCGCCGCCACGTTCTGGGCGACGTGATCCGGGTCGCCGGTGCCGGGGATGGCCAGCACGTGCGGGCCCTGGTGCAGGGTCCAGGCGAGCCGGATCTGGGCGGGCGTCGCGCCGTGGGCGGCGGCGATCTCCGACAGCGCCGCGACCTCGGCCGTGTTCCCGGCCGTGCCCTCGTGCCCGCCGCCGCCCGCGATCGCGAAGAACGGCACGAAGGCGATGCCCGACTCGGCGCAGGCGCGCAGGAGTTCGGCGTCGCCCGGCCGGGTCCGGCCCAGGCCGAACGGGTTCTGCACGCACACGACCGGCGCCTCCTTCCGCGCCGCGTCGAGGGCCGCCACGTCCACGCCCGACACCCCGATGTGCCGGATCAGGCCCGCGTCCCGCAGCCGCGCCAGCTCACCCACGTACTCCGCGATCAGCGGTGAAGTCCGCTCGTTCACCCGCATGTTGACGACGTCGAGGCGGTCGCGGCCCAGCTGGCGCAGGTTCTCCTCGACGTCGCCGCGCAGCTCGTCGGGGCGGGCCCACTCCGCCCACTCTCCGGCGCGGTCGCGGCGCGGGCCGACCTTCGTGGCGATGACCAGGTCGTCGGGGTAGGGGGCGAGGGCCGCGCCGATCAGTTCGTTGGCCGAGCGGCGGGCGGAGAAGTAGAAGGCGGCCGTGTCGATGTGGTTCACGCCGAGGCCGACAGCGCGGCGCAGCACGCGGATCGACCGCGCGCGGTCGGCGACGGACGCGTTGTCGAAGGCGACGCGCCCCGGAAGACGCATCGCCCCGAGGCCGATGCGGCGGACGGGGAGGTCGCCGCCGAGGAGCCAGGTGCCGTCGTCGCTGTTGTTCATGTCTCTCCTTGAGTACGTCGGGTGAGTAGGGATGCTCAGGTGCGGGCGGCCCCGGTCCGGTGGGATGGGGCCATGTCTCAGGAATCGGTCTCCCGGCAGTGGATCGCGCCGCTGCTCTCGACGCTGGTGACGATCCCCGGCGCGTTCTTCGCCCATGTCTTCGCCGGTCTGTCGGGGATGGCCTGCGACTCCTGCACCGCGGCGCAGGCCGACCGGTTCGAGCCCAGCTTCGACCGGGCGCTCACCGTCTTCGGCTGGGGGCTCGCTCTGTCGCTGCTCGTGCTCGTGACGGCGTGGGTGCTGCCGTGGCAGCGGCGGTTCGCCCCCTGGCGGATCGGGCTCGCGGTGGCGGCGCCGTTCGTCGTGGTGTTCTCCTGCGTCGCCTTCGGCGGGATCGTCGACTGGCCCTGAGGCCGGCTCTTCCGCCGCCCGGGGCTGGCCCTGACGTCAGGGTCAACGTTTACCGTCGTAGGCATGCGCATCGGAGAGCTCGCGGACCGCGCCGGGGTGACCACGCGGACGCTCAGGTACTACGAGTCGCGCGGGCTGCTGCCCGCCCGGCGCGGGGGAAACGGCTACCGGACCTACGACGAGGACGACCTGCGGGCGCTGCGGCAGATCCGCACGCTCCAGGACTTCGGGTTCGACCTGGAGGAGACCCGGCCGTTCGTGGAGTGCCTGCGCGCCGGGCACCCGGAGGGCGACTCGTGTCCGGCGTCGCTCGCCGTGTACCGCAGCAAGCTCACCGAACTCGACTCGCTGATCGGCGAGTTGAGCGCCGTACGGGACACGGTCGGTGCGCAGTTGGCGCGCGCCGAGCAAGCGATGCGGACGCTGGCGACGGAGGACGACTCCGCGCCGCGCTGCGAACTGAGGGAGTGATCACGATGGCGTTCCGGGACGTGACCGACGCGGACTTCGACGAGCAGGTCGTCAAGGCCGGCCGGCCGGTGCTGGTGGAGTTCACCGCCGAGTGGTGCGGGCCGTGCAAGCAGCTGGCCCCGGTGCTGCGGGCCGTGGCCGAGGAGGAGCGGGAGCGGCTCGACGTCGTGGCGATCGACGTCGACGCCAATCCGGAGACGGCCGTGAAGTACGGCGTGCTGTCCATGCCGACGCTGATGGTCTTCAAGGACGGCGAGCCCGTGTGGTCGCGGGTCGGCGCCCGGCCGAAGCGGCGCCTGCTGGAGGAATTGGCCGAGGCCCTCTGAATACCGCCCGCGGATTAATCCGCGGGTTGGAATGAAGCCCCGCCCGGGGTATATTCGGTGTTTCTGTGTGCCCACAGAAAAGGCCCCTCAAAAGGGGCCAACTAAACACACCGTACCGGGCAGGGAGCAGTTTTGTCAAGCCGGGAATCCGCTGTATCCGAGAAGGAACTCCAAAAGGAACAGGAATTCATCGACCGTCTCTATGCGCGCGTCGACGCGCTGCGCGGCGAGGCCGCCGACTCGGTCACGAACGCCCTGACGCCGGTCGGCACCGGCCAGCAGGCCCGCCTGGAGCGGGACCTGCTGGTCGTGGAGCGCTCCGGGCTGCTCGCCGCGCTGAACGCGGTCGACGGCTCGCTCTGTTTCGGCCGGATCGACCGGACGGACGGCGTCGCGCACCACATCGGACGGCTGGGAATTCGCGAGGACGACACCGAGCACACGCCGATTCTCATCGACTGGCGTGCGCCGGTGGCCCGCCCCTTCTATCTCGCCACCGGGCACACACCGATGGGGCTGCGCCGGCGCCGCCACCTCACCACCGAGGGGCGGACCGTCACCGAACTGCACGACGAGATCCTCGACCTCGGGGACGACGAGCGCACCGGCTTCGAGGACCCCTCCGGCGACGCCGTGCTGCTCGCCGCGCTGAACTCCGCGCGCACCGGCCGCATGGGCGACATCGTGCAGACCATCCAGGCCGAGCAGGACCGGATCATCCGCCACGACCACCGGGGTGTGCTGGTGGTCGAGGGCGGTCCCGGCACCGGCAAGACCGCCGTCGCCCTGCACCGGGCCGCGTTCCTGCTGTACGAGCACCGGGAGCTGCTCGCCAAGCGGGCGGTGCTGATCGTCGGCCCCAACCCGGCGTTCCTCTCCTACATCTCCGAGGTGCTGCCCGCGCTCGGCGAGACCGGCGTGCTGCTCGCGACCGTCGGCGAGCTGTTCCCGGGCGTCCACGCCACCGCCGCCGACACGCCCCGGGCCGCTGCCGTGAAGGGCGCGGTGGAGACGGCCGACGCCCTCGCCCTCGCGGTGCGCGACCGCCAGCAGCTCCCCGAGCCCGGCGCGCCGCTGATCATCCGGCACGAGGACGGGGACCTGATCCTCGACTGGGAGATCGCCTACGAGGCCCGGCAGGCGGCCCGCGACACCCTGCTCCCGCACAACCTGGCCCGCCCGCACTTCGCGTTCCGCGTCATCGACGCGCTCACCGAGCAGCTCGCCGAGCGGATCGGCGCCGACCCCTACGGCGGGCCGAACTTCCTGGGCGCCGACGACCTCGCCCAGCTCGGCAAGGGCGTCGCCGCGAGCGCCGAGGTGCACGCCGCCATCGCCGACCTGTGGCCGCGGCTCACGCCGGAGGAGTTCGTCGCGGACTTCCTGGCCGACCCCGTCCACCTGCCCGACGACGCGGCCGAGGCCATCCGCCGCGAGGTCACCGGACCCGCCGACTGGACGCCCGGTGACGTGCCGCTGCTCGACGAGGCAGCCGAGCTCCTCGGGCACGACGACTCCGCCGAGCGGGCCGCCGCCGAGGCCGCCCGCCAGGAGCGGATCGCCTACGCGCAGGGCGTCCTCGACCTGTCCAAGGGCTCCGAGTCCTACGAGTTCGAGGACGAGGACGAGTCCGAGGTGCTGGCCGCCCACGACATCGTCGACGCGGACCGGGTCGCCGACTGGTACGAGGAGGAGGACCACCGCAGCGCCGCCGAGCGGGCCGCCGCCGACCGCACCTGGGCGTTCGGCCACATCATCGTCGACGAGGCGCAGGAGCTGAGCCCGATGGCGTGGCGGCTGCTGATGCGCCGCTCGCCCACCCGCTCCATGACGCTGGTCGGCGACCCGGTGCAGACCAGCGAGGAGGCCGGTGTCGGCTCCTGGGCGGACATCCTCGCGCCGTACGTCGAGGACCGCTTCGAGCACACCCGGCTGGGCGTCAACTACCGCACGCCGAGCGAGATCATGGAGCTCGCGGCGGCCGTGGTCCGCGCCGAGCACCCCGGCTTCGAACCGCCGTCGTCCGTCCGCTCGACGGGCGTGCGCCCGTGGGTGCGGGCCACCGACGACCTGCCCGCGGCCGTCGCCGCCGCCGTCGCCGAACTCACCCCCGAGGAGGGCCGCCTCGCCGTGATCGCCCCGCGTGAACTGCACGCGGACCTCGCGGCGCAGGTGCCCGGGGCGACGGCGGGCGAGGCCCCCGACCTGACGCACACGGTCGTCCTGCTCGACCCGCGGCAGGCCAAGGGCCTCGAGTTCGACTCGGTGCTCGTCGTCGAGCCGGGCCGGTACGGGACCAGCGATCTGTACGTGGCGCTGACCCGGGCCACCCAGCGGCTCGGCGTGCTCCACACCGGCGAACCGCCCGCGGCGCTCGGCTAGTCCAGCGGCGGCAAGTCCGCGCAGAGGGCGGTGGGGAAGGCCGGCTCGACGCGGTGCACGTCGGTGCAGCCGTCCTTCCTGCCGCGGGCGATCGGCTTCCAGCCGGACTTCTGCGCGCGGAAGAACCAGCGGTCGCTCAGGGAGGCGCCGCAGCCGGGTGCCTCCCCCTCGGCGCAGGCCGGCCCCATGCGCGAGGAGACGTCGAAGACCAGCCACTTCCCGTCGCAGCGCTCGTCGCCGCGCTGGGTGTGGTTCGGGACGTCGAGTGCCATCACCGCCTGGTCGTACGAGGCGGGGGTGCAGCCGGTGGGGGCCGGGTGGCAGCCGAGCTCGCCGCACAGTCGCAGCTCGGGCAGGTCGGCGCCGTCCGCGGTGAACGCCGTGTGGACGTCCGCGGCCAGTTCGCGGTGGCCGAGCGGCGACGGCAGCCGCACCTTCGCCGTGGCCTTCGCGGTCTTGCGGCAGTCGGCGCTCGGGCTGCCGCCGGTCAGCGCCGAGAAGGTCACCTGGACCCACACGGTGGTGTCCGACGTGGAGGTCACCACGGCCCTCAGGTCGCGGGCGCAGGTCTTCCCGCCGCCGGGCACGTCCGCGACCACGCTGAGCGTGCGCCCGTCGTCGGCGAGCCGGGCGGCCGTCACCCGGAACGGGGCGAACGTCTGCCAGTGCGGCGTCTCCACCGGTGCCGGCGGGTTGGCGCCCGACCCGGCGCGCAGCGTCCCGCAGCCGCCGAGCAGCAGCACGGCGACGGCGGTCAGCAGGACAGCGGCCAGTGATCTCTTGGACTGCATCGTTCTCGGACCCCCCCGTGACTGATCGACCCGGCCGACTATAGAGACCCGCCGGGGCCACGGGGGAGCGGGACGGCGCGTCAGGCCGGGCGGAACCACACCGTGGCGAGCGGGGGCAGCGTCAGCCGCACGCTGGCCGGGCGGCCGTGCGCGGGGACGTCGTCCGGCTTCACCGGCTCCGGGTTCGTGACGTCACCGCCGCCGTACCGGCCCCGGTCGGTGTTGAGCACCTCCTGCCAGGCGGGCACGGTGTCCGGCACGCCGAGCCGGTACTCGGCGCGTACCACCGGCGAGAAGTTGGAGACCGCGAGAAGCGGCGAGCCGTCGGCCGCGCGCCGCAGGAACGCGAAGACGTTGTCCTCCGCCGCGTCACCGGCCACCCACTCGAAACCGGACGGATCGGTGTCCCGCTCCCACAGGGCGGGCGCCTCCCGGTAGACGGCGTTCAGATCCCGTACGAGGTCGCGCACGCCGCGATGGTCGGGTTCGGCCCCGTACGCCGGATCGAGCAGCCACCAGTCCGGGCCGTGCGCCTCCGACCACTCGGCGCCCTGCGCGAACTCCTGGCCCATGAAGAGCAGCTGCTTGCCGGGGTGGGCCCACATGAAGCCCAGGTAGGCCCGGTGGTTGGCGCGTTGCTGCCACCAGTCGCCGGGCATCTTCGAGACCAGGGACCGCTTGCCGTGCACGACCTCGTCGTGCGAGATGGGCAGGACGTAGTTCTCGCTGTACGCGTACACCATCGAGAACGTCATCTCGTTGTGGTGGTACTTGCGGTGCACCGGCTCGTGGCTCACGTACTCCAGGGAGTCGTGCATCCATCCCATGTTCCACTTCAGGCCGAAGCCGAGGCCGCCGTGGCCGCCGGGGCCGATGTGGTGGGTGGCGCGGGTGACGCCGTCCCAGGCCGTGGACTCCTCGGCGATCGTCACGACGCCGGGGACCCGCCGGTACAGGGTGGCGTTCATCTCCTGGAGGAAGTCGACCGCGTCGAGGTTCTCCCGGCCGCCGAACTGGTTCGGCGTCCACTGCCCTTCCTCGCGCGAGTAGTCGAGGTAGAGCATCGAGGCAACGGCGTCGACCCGGAGGCCGTCGATGTGGAACTCCTCGCACCAGTAAAGGGCGTTCGCCACCAGGAAGTTGCGGACCTCCTTGCGGCCGTAGTCGAACTCCAGGGTGCCCCAGTCCGGGTGCGCGGCGCGCAGCGGGTCCTCGTGCTCGTACAGCGGCCGGCCGTCGAACTCGGCGAGCGCCCAGTCGTCGCGCGGGAAGTGCGCCGGGACCCAATCCATCAGGACGCCGATCCCGGCCCGGTGCAGGGCGTCGACCAGGTGCTTGAAGTCGTCGGGGGTGCCCAGGCGCGCGGTCGGGGCGTAGAAGCCGGTGACCTGGTAGCCCCAGGAGCCGCCGAAGGGGTGCTCGGCCACGGGCAGCAGCTCCACGTGCGTGAAACCCAAGTCGTTCACATATGACGGCAGTTGCTCGGCGAGCTGGCGGTAGGTGAGGCCGGGGCGCCAGGACGGCAGGTGGATCTCGTAGACCGAGAACGGGGACTCGTGCGCGGGGCGGGCGGCGCGGTGCTCCAGCCACTGGTCGTCCTGCCAGGTGTGGTGCGAGGCGTGCACGATCGAGGAGTTGGCCGGGGGGACCTCGGTGCGGGTGGCGAGCGGGTCGGCGCGCGTCGTCTTGCTGCCGTCGGGGCGGGTGATCTCGAACTTGTACAGCTCGCCCTCGCCGATGCCGGGCACGAACAGCTCCCAGATGCCGGACGAGCCGAGCGAGCGCATGCTGTGGGCCGCGCCGTCCCAGAAGTTGAAGCCGCCGACGACCCGGATGCCGCGGGCGTTCGGCGCCCAGACCGTGAAGCGGGTGCCCTCGATGCCCTGGTGGGTCATGGGGCGGGCGCCGAGCGCGGTCCACAACTGCTCGTGCCGGCCCTCGCCGATGAGGTGCAGGTCGAGTTCGCCGAGGGCCGGGAGCAGGGCGTAGGCGTCCGCGACCGTCTGGGTGGTGTCGGCGTAGCGGATCTCCAGCTCGTACCCGGACGGGACCTCGCGGAGCGGGAGCAGGCCCGAGAAGAACCCCTCGCCGTCGTCGTGGAGTTCGGCGTGCGTGCCCTGCGGGGTGCGGACGGTGACCTGCCGGGCGTAGGGGCGCCAGGCCCGGAACGCGATGCCGTCGGGGGCGGGGTGGGCGCCGAGCACTCCGTGGGGGTTGTGGTGGGTCGCGGCGAGCAGCCTGGTGCGGTCGTCCTCCGGGACGGGGGCCGGGGTCGTGGTGGGACGGGGGGTCACGGGGGGCGCCTCCTTGAGGGGCTTCGCGTGTGCCGGGTGGTGGTGGCGGGTGCGGGTGCCGTGTGGCGGGTGCGGGTGCGGTGGGGGTTTGCGCAGTTCCCCGCGCCCCTGGGTTGTTCTTCGTGTGCGGGTCGGTGGCCGCTTCTCGCGCAGTTCCCCGCGCCCCTTACGGGGCGCCTCGTGTTCCAGGTGCCGGTTCGGTGGGGCTTCTCGCGCAGTTCCTCGCGCCCCTATCGGGGCGTCTCTTGTGCCAGGCGGGTCAGGGCTGCCAGGGGGACCGGGAGCCAGTCGGGGCGGTGGCGGGCCTCGTACAGGGCCTCGTAGACGGCCTTGTCCGTCTCGTAGGCGCGCAGCAGGACCGGGTCGGTGCGCGGGTCGTCGCCGGTCACCTCCGCGTAACCGGCGCAGTACGCGGACCGGCAGGAGTCCGCCCACGCCGCGTTCCAGGGGCGGGCGCTGCGGGCCGCGTAGTCGAAGGAGCGGAGCATGCCGGCGATGTCCCGGTGCGGGGGGTGCGGCATGCGGCGTTCCGCGAGCGGGCGGGACGGTTCGCCCTCGAAGTCGATGAGCCGCCACGTCCCGTTCGCCTCGCGCAGGCACTGGCCCAGGTGCAGGTCGCCGTGGACGCGCTGGGCGTGCCGGACGCGGCCGTCGGCGGCGAGGTCGTGCAGCGCCGTGAAGGCGGAGCGCAGGCCGGGGACGAGCGGGAGCAGCGCCGGGACCTGCTGGGCCGTCGACTCCAGGCGCCGGATCATCGTCCCGGCGAGCTGTTCCAGCTGTGCGCGGCTGTACGTGACCGTGGGCAGGGCCCGCGCCAGGGCCGTGTGGACCTCCGCCGTGGCGCGGCCCAGCTGCCGTGCCTCCCCGGCGAAGTCCTGCTCGTTGGTGAGGTGCTTCAGGGCCAGGTCCCAGCCGTCGGCCGCACCCTTCAGGAACGGCTGGAGGACGCCGAGGGTCGTGGTCTGCGCCATGTCGCCGGTCCGGGTCTCGAACCAGGCCACCGGCGCGGGCACCCGGTCGCAGCCCGCACGGGCCAGCGCGAGGGGCAGTTCGAGGTCGGGGTTGGTGCCCGCGACGACCCGCCGGAAGAACTTGGCGATGAGCCGGTCCCCGTACACGACCGAGGAGTTGGACTGCTCCGCCTGCAAGGGCCGGGGTGCGAGGCCGCGCGGGACCTCGCCGTGCGGCCCGCGGTGGAAGCTGAGCGCCCCGAGGGCGCCGGGTATCCGGAGCCGTTCGAGGAGCACGGACGCCTGGCGCGGGTCCTGGAGGGCCTCGTAGGCGGTGCGGCCGGCCAGCGGACCGCGGGTGATCGTGCCGATCGCCGCGGGGGCGAGATGCTGAGGCAGCAACTCGGCGGTGCCGATGATGAGTTGGTAGCGGTCTCCGGGGCCGTCGTCGTCGGCGGGCGGCTGATGGGCGCGCACCAGCAGGTGCAGCAGGGCGGAGCCGGGCAGCAGCGGGGTCGCGGAGTCGAGGGTGAAGCCGGTGACGGGCCGGCCCTTGCCCGCGAACCAGCGCTGGCGCGGCAGCCATTCGCGCAAGTGCGGTTCCAGGGAGGCGAGGAGGCCGGAGGGGTTGTCCGCCGCGGCGGCGGTGGGATGGGCGGGAGCGGCGGGCCGGCCAGCGGCTTCCGACATGGCGTCGCGTCCTTTCCCCGGGCCGGGAACGCTCGACGACGGTGTGCGCGGTCCCGGGTGCCGAGATGCTGTCCTGAGCTGGTCCAGAGGGGGACGTGCCGAGTGTGCGTGAACGGTTGCGTGCGCGATCCGCGGCGCGGGCCGGGACGGTACGCGGCGGCGCCTGTTCCGCACGGTATTGGTGGAGAGTGCCCCGGGGGAGGGGACGGAAACCGGGATTGGCGGGTTCTTGGACATTCCCGGTGGCGCGGGGACGGGGCGTACTCACGGGTCACCGGCGCCGGGGCGGCCGGAACGCGTCGACCAGGATGCGCACGATGCGCTCCGCGGCGCGGCGGCGCGCCGGCCGGCGGGACCAGACGGCGGGCAGCAGCACCGAGGCGAGGAGCAGATACGCCGACACGGCGAGGAACAGGGTGAGTCGTCCGGGCACGGGGGCCTCCGGGAGCTGGGGTCGGGAAGGTGACGGGCTCCACGGTCACAGGGCGCGGCCCGGAGCGCCGGGGACACCGAAGTACGCCGAACCGAGGGCAAAGCGCGCAGGTCGCCGCCTAGGCTTCGCACTGCGCGCCGAAGCGGACGGAAGCGGCGAGAGGGAGCGGGGCGGTGCCACACGACGGACGGGACGGGCCGGTGCCCGAGTTCTGCGCTCAACTGCGCACCCTGGTGAGGGAGTCGGGACTCCAGCAGCGCCAGGTCGCCGCACGCGTGGGAAAGTCGGAGCCGGCACTCTCCGACCTGCTGCGCGGCCGCGTCGCCCGCCCGCCGGCCTGGGACGACGTACGGGGCATCGTCGCGTGCTGCGCCGCGGCCCGCGGACTGGACCGCCAGGCGTGCGCGGTCGAGGTGACCGCCTGGCGGCACCGGCACGGGCAACTCCTCAAGGTGTACGACGCGGTGCGCAGGCTCGACCCGCCGCCCGCCCCGGAATCCGGTGCCGGTTCCGCTGCCGCACCGGGTCCCGTGGCCCGCTTCCGCGTCGATTCCCGGTCCGTCCCGACGGCGTCCGAGACCGACTGGGTCCCGTGCCTGCATCTGCTGGTCACCGCGGGCGACTATCCGGTGCGCCCGCTCGACCTGCTCGACGCGGAGGACGACGGGACCTTCCTGCGGGAACTGCGGGAGATGTGCCATCAGGTGCTCGACGGGTTCGCCGAGCGGGTGCGGGACGCCGACCGGCTGGCCCGCACGGTGGTCTGCCACGCCGTCCTCGCCCTGACGCCGCTGACCGCGCTGCTCGACGTCCACCTCGACGGCCCGGACCCGGATCCCGGCGCGGTCCTGAACCACGTGGAGCGCCGGCGCCGCACCGTGGACGACTTCGTCCGGGAGGCGACCTTCGGGGCAGCCGTGGGCGACGCCCACCTGCCGCCCGAGCAGGCCCGTCTCGCGGCGCGGTGGCGCCGGGTCCTGACCGACGTGCTGCCCGCCCTCGATCTGTCCGCGACGGCCCGCGCGCTGGCGGCCCACGAGCGCCGACTGGCGGCACGCGAACCCGAGTTGTCGCTGCTCACCGAGGAGTGGGAGGAGGTCTCCCCGGCGACCGGGACCGCGCTCGACGGACTCGCCGTGGCCCTCTCCTCGCCGGGCGCGAGCCCTCCGTACGCCTCCGACGCCGCCCGGACCCTGGCCGCCGGACCCGCCAGGGAACTGCACCGCCCCCTGGTCGCGGGCGTCGAGAGCGCGGACGGCGCCGAAGGGGGCGACCGTGCCGCGGCGAGGCTGGTCATCCCGCCGCTCGGCGCCGGATACGTCGACCCCGCCGCCCGCTGGGCCGTTCTGCACGACGACGCCACGCCCTACGCCGAGATGTGGTGGTCCGCCCAGTCGGACGCCGTACCGCTGGGGACGCGGCTCGCCGCCCACTTCGGCTCGCTGTCCGCGCTCCAGGTGCCGCTGCTCGTCCTCGGCCACCCCGGTGTCGGCAAGTCGCTGCTCACGCGGGTCGTCATGGCACGGCTGCCCGCCACCGACTTCCTGCCGGTCCGGGTGGAGCTGCGGTCCGTCGCGGCGGACGCGCCGGTGCAGCGGCAGATCGAGGAGGCGCTCCGGGAGACGCTCGGTGAGCGCACCGGCTGGCCCGAGCTGGTGCGCGGCGCGCCCGGCCGGATCCCGGTGGTGCTGCTCGACGGCTTCGACGAGCTGGTGCAGGCGGCGGAGACGGACTACTGGGGCTACCTCCGCCAGGTCGCCGAGTTCCAGGAGCGCGAGGCGGCGGCGGGCCGCCCGGTGGCGGTCGTCGTCACCAGCAGGACCGTGGTCATGCACCGCGTGCAGATCCCCGAAGGCACCCGGGCGCTGTGTCTCGAACCCTTCGACGAGGAGCGCAGGAAGCGCTGGCTCAGGGCATGGAACGCCGCGAACCGCGGCTACTTCAAGGCCACCGGACTGCGGCCCCTCAAGCCGGCGGCCCTCGCGGGCCGACTCGAACTCGCCGCCCAGCCACTGCTGTTGCTGCTCCTGGCGCTGTACGACTCGGTGGACAACGGACTGGCCCGCGCCCAGGAGAGCCGGGCCAGCGGGGCGGAGCTGTTCGAGCGGCTGCTCCTCGGATTCCTGCGGCGGCAGGTCCGCAAGCGGCACACCCGCGAGCAGGAGCCCGGCGTGGTGTCCGGTGAGGCGGAGCGGGAGATGGCACGGCTCGGCGTCGTGGCGCTCGCCATGTTCAACCGCGGGCAGCAGAGCGTCGGCGCCGACCAGGTGGAGGAGGACGCGCGGGCGCTGCTCGGCCCCAACGGCGACCACGGCGTCTGGGCCGACGACCGCGCCTTCGGCCGGTTCTTCTTCATCCACGAGGCTCAGGCGTGCGTCGGCGGACGGCGCCGGCGCACCTACGAGTTCCTGCACGCCACCTTCAGCGAGTACCTGGTGGCCCGGAGCGTATGGCGGAGCCTGCTGGCCGCCGCCGCGCCACCGGCGCCGGACGCCGGGCGGCCCCCGCTCCCCGTGGACCTGCTCTCCTTCGCCCAGCTCACCGACCGGGCCCAGGTCGTCGAGCGGCTCGGCGAGATGGCGGTGGCGACCGGCCCCGCCGAACTGCGCGCCCTGGTCGACGCGATCCCCCGGCTGCTCGACGCGGCGCTCCACGACACCCTGCCGTGCGCGCGACCGGCCTACGCGCCCAAGCCCGTACCCCCGCTGACCCGGCTCGCCCACTACACGGCCAACCTCGTGCTGCTCCACACCCTGATCGCCCCCGGGACCGCCGTCTCGTCCCTGCTGCGCACCTGGGATGCGCCCGCCTCCTGGCGCCGCCTGACCGGCCTGTGGGAGTCGCAGCTCGACCACAAGTCCTGGGACGACCTGACCCGGCACCTCGTGGCGCACCGCACCTGGCACCGCCCGCCCGAGACCCCCGAGGAGCCCGTGCGCGACCTGCGGCTGTGGTGGGCCGGGGACGAGGAGGCGGCCCGGCTCGGCACGGCGGGGCCCGAGTGGTTCGCGCCGGAGATGCGCGACAACGGCGCCGCCGGTGAAGGCCTCGCCCGGCGCTCCGCCTTCGGCGGCGGCCTCGACCACCAGCTGCTGCTGCGCGGCGACGGGGCCATGCCCTACCGGGTCGGCCGGGTGTGGGAGGTGGGGGCGCGGCACGTGGCAGGCTCGGGGCAGAGCCGCGAACCCGGAGAGCGCATGCTCGCCGCGCTCGTGGCGCTCATGACCCCCGGCCACCTGGCGGCCGAGGAGAGCCGGACGGCCCCGCACACCGCGTGCCTCCAGGCGCTGAACACCTCGGCGGCGTCCCGGGCGACCCAGCACCTGGTCCTGTGGGCCGTGGCGGCGGCGCTGGTCCGCGACCTGCCCTGGGTGGAGACCCGGGAGGCGTGCGCCCGGATCCAGGACACCGTGCGGTGGGGCGACCGGCTGCGGGCCGGGGACGAGGTGCGCGCCACCCTGGCCTGGGCGGTGCGCGAACTGCGCTGCCGCGCCGATCTGCCGCAGCAGGAAGCCGTCTACCTGGACGGGCTGGCGGAGCGCCTTCCGCGCACCGCCGGCCGCGCCCCTCAGGAGGACGGCGTCACATCCCGTCCTTCCGCAACCTGAACCAGTAGAACCCGTGCCCCGCCAGCGTCAGCAGGTACGGCAGCTCCCCGATCGCCGGGAACCGCACCCCGCCGATCAGCTCCACCGGGTGCCGGCCGCTGAACGACTGGAGGTCCAGCTCCGTCGGCTGGGCGAAGCGGGAGAAGTTGTGGACGCACAGCACCAGATCGTCCCCGTCCTCCCTGGTCGAGGGCAGCTCGCGCAGGAACGCGATCACCGCCGGGTTCGACGACGGCAGCTCGGTGTACGAGCCGAGGCCGAACGCCGGGTTCTGTTTGCGGATCTCGATCATCCGGCGCGTCCAGTGCAGCAGCGACGAGGGCGACGACATCGACGCCTCGACGTTGGTGACCTGGTACCCGTAGACCGGGTCCATGATCGTGGGCAGGAACAGCCGCCCCGGGTCACTGGACGAGAAGCCCGCGTTGCGGTCCGGGGTCCACTGCATCGGTGTGCGGACGGCGTCGCGGTCGCCGAGCCAGATGTTGTCGCCCATGCCGATCTCGTCGCCGTAGTAGAGGATCGGTGATCCGGGCAGTGAGAGCAGCAGGGCGGTGAAGAGTTCGATCTGGTTGCGGTCGTTGTCGAGGAGTGGGGCCAGGCGGCGGCGGATGCCGATGTTGGCCCGCATCCGTGGGTCCTTGGCGTACTCCGCGTACATGTAGTCGCGTTCCTCGTCGGTGACCATCTCCAGGGTCAGCTCGTCGTGGTTGCGCAGGAAGATGCCCCATTGGCAGCCCGACGGGATCGCGGGGGTCTTGGCGAGGATCTCCGAGACGGGGTAGCGCGATTCGCGGCGCACGGCCATGAAGATGCGGGGCATGACGGGGAAGTGGAAGGCCATGTGGCATTCGTCGCCGCCGCTCTGGAACTCGCCGAAGTAGTCGACGACGTCCTCGGGCCACTGGTTGGCCTCGGCGAGGATGACGACGTCGGGGTACTGGGCGTCGATCTCCTTGCGGACCCGTTTGAGGAACCGGTGGGTGGCGGGCAGGTTCTCGCAGTTGGTGCCCTCCTCGGCGTAGAGGTAGGGGACGGCGTCGAGGCGGAAGCCGTCGATGCCCAGGTCGAGCCAGAACCGCAGGGCGGCCAGGATCTCCTCCTGCACGGCCGGGTTCTCGTAGTTGAGGTCGGGCTGGTGGGAGAAGAAGCGGTGCCAGAAGTACTGCTTGCGTACCGGGTCGAAGGTCCAGTTGGAGGCCTCGGTGTCGACGAAGATGATCCGGGCGTCCTGGTACTGCTTGTCGTCGTCGGCCCAGACGTAGTAGTCGCCGTAGGGGCCCTCGGGGTCCGAGCGGGACTGCTGGAACCACTCGTGCTGATCGCTGGTGTGGTTCATCACGAAGTCGATGATCACCCGCATACCGCGCTGGTGCGCGGCGTCCACGAACTCCACGAAGTCGGCGAGGTCGCCGAACTCGGGGAGCACCGAGGTGTAGTCCGAGACGTCGTAACCGCCGTCACGGAGCGGGGACTTGAAGAAGGGGGGCAGCCAGAGGCAGTCCACCCCCAGCCACTGGAGATAGTCCAGCTTCGCCGTGATGCCCTTGAGGTCGCCGACGCCGTCGCCGTTGCTGTCCTGGAAGGAGCGGACCAGGACCTCGTAGAAGACGGCACGCTTGAACCAATCGGGGTCCCGGTCCTTCTGCGGAGTGTCCTCGAAGGTGTCCGGGACGGGCTCATTCATGATCATGGTGTGGGTGACCCTCCGAATTCCTCTTCCAGAGAATTCATCGCGGCGTGGACGGTCGCAGGACGGTGAGGATGTGCGCGGGCGAACGGCCCGGCTCGAGGCGCACGTAGTTCGCCCTGCCCCAGTGGTAACTGTCGCCGGTGAGCTCGTCGCGCACCGCAAGGGACTCGTGCCAGCCGAGCCCCAGTTGTGGCATGTCCAACGAGACCGTCGCCTCCTGGGTGTGGTGCGGGTCGAGGTTGACGACGACCAGAACCGTGTTCGAGCCACTGCGCTTGGAGTACACGATCACCTCGTCCTTGTCGGCGTGGTGGAAGTGCACGTCGCGCAGCTGCCGTAGTGCCGGACTGCGACGCCGGACGTCGTTGAGCGCGGTCAGCAGCGGAGCGATCGTCCGCCCTTCACGCGCCGCCGACTCCCAGTCCCGCGGCCGTAGTTCGTACTTCTCGGAGTGCAGATACTCCTCGCTGCCGGGGCGCAGCGGAGTGTTTTCGCACAGCTCGTATCCGCTGTAGACACCCCAGGCGGGCGAGAGCGTCGCGGCCAGCACCGCGCGCAGTTCGAAGGCGGGACGGCCTCCGTGCTGGAGAAACTCATGCAGGATGTCCGGCGTGTTGGTGAAGAAGTTCGGCCGCATGCAGGCCGCTTTCTCGCCCGCCAACTCCTCGATGTACTCGGTGAGTTCCTGCTTCGAATTGCGCCAGGTGAAGTATGTGTACGACTGCTGGAAGCCGATCTCGGCGAGCGTGCGCATCATCGCGGGGCGGGTGAACGCCTCCGCCAGAAAGATGACATCGGGGTCGCTCCGGTTGATGTCCGCGATGACGTGCTCCCAGAACGCGACCGGTTTGGTGTGCGGATTGTCGACCCGGAAGATGCGGACTCCGTGCGCCATCCAGTGCCGCAGGACGCGGGTGGTCTCCGCGATCAGGCCGGGCAGGTCCGCGTCGAAGGCGATGGGGTAGATGTCCTGGTACTTCTTCGGCGGGTTCTCGGCGTACGCGATCGTGCCGTCGGGGCGGTGGTGGAACCACTCCGGGTACTTGTCCACCCAGGGGTGGTCGGGGGAGCACTGGAGCGCGAAGTCCAGGGCCACCTCCAGGTCCAGCTCCCGCGCCTGCGCGACGAACCGGTCGAAGTCGTCCAGCGTGCCGAGGTCCGGGTGGATCGAGTCGTGGCCGCCGTCCGGCGAACCGATCGCCCAGGGCACGCCGACGTCGTGGGGGCCCGGGGAGAGGGAGTTGTCGGGGCCCTTGCGGAAGGTGGTGCCGATGGGGTGGACGGGCGGCAGATAGACGACGTCGAAGCCCATCTCCGCGATGGCCGGCAGGCGGCGCGCGGCGGTGGCGAAGGTGCCGCTCACGGGCGGCTTGCCGGGTTCGACGACCGCGCCCTCGGAGCGCGGGAAGAACTCGTACCAGGAGCCGTACAGCGCCCGTTCCCGCTCCACGAGCAGCGGCAACTCCGGTCCTCTGGTCAGCAGTTCGCGCAGGGGATGGTCGGCCAGTACGTCGTCCACGTCCGGGGTGAGGGCGGCGGCGAGGCGGGCCGCGGCAGGGCGGGCGGTGTCGCGCAGCGCGGCGACGGCCGCCAGGACGGGCGCGCGCCGCGGCTCGGGGACGCCGGGGGCGGCGCGCTCGTACAGCGCCGCGCCCTCCTCCAGTACGAGTTCGGTGTCGATGCCCGCGGGGACCTTGATCCGGGCCGTGTGCCGCCAGGTCGTCACGGGGTCGCCCCACGCCTCGACGCGGAACGTCCAGGAGCCCGTCGCGGTGGCGGCCACCTCGGCGCCCCAGCGGTCGGTGCCCGGGGCCAGTTCGCGCATCGGCGTCCACGGCCCCTCCTGCCCGTCCGGGCCGCGCAGTACGACATTGGCGGCGACCGCGTCGTGCCCCTCGCGGAACACGGTGGCCGTCACCAGAAAGGTTTCGCCGACCACGGACTTGGCGGGGCGGGCGCCGCCGGCGATCAGCGGGCGGACGTCACGGATGGGTATGCGACCCGTGGTGACCTGCACCGGAGCCGCCTCGGATGCCTTCTCGACACCGGGATCCAACGGGACGGCAGCCGCCGGGATGGTCGCTTCCGGGGTGGACTTCTTGGCCGCGGGCTTCTTCGCCGGAGCCTTCTTCTGCGTGGTTTTCTTCCGCGCGGGTGCCTTCGTGGCCGCCGTCGTCTTCTTGGCCGCCGTCGCCTTCTTCGCGGGCTTCTTCCGAGGTGGAGCCTGTGGCTCCGGTGATGGGTGCGGTGGGGCCTGCAGTTCAGGCCGTGACTGTTCGGGATTCGGTTGGGGGGCCGGGCGCTTTGCGGGCATGACCGCTCCTGTCCGCGGGGGATTCGGGGGGTTGCGGAGGCGCACTTCTAGTCAGAGGGCCGTGCGGGGTACCGGGGGAGCCTTCCACGGCCGATGGGTGGGCAATCCGGTGCTTTGTTAACTACTCGCGCGTAAGAGCACACACAAGACCGGTCCCGCCGGGAGCGACGGGACCGGTTCATGAACTCACCTTTCGCCTACGTGTGGTTGACCTGCAACAGCCTGTTCGGTGAGCCGGGTCCCGCGCCGGTCACCCGGCCCGGAACGGCCTCTTCGACGAGCGCCTTGCTCACTTCCGCGGGTGTCGCCCACGCGTGATCGGCGAGATACAGCGCGGCGGCGCCCGCGGCGTGCGGAGACGCCATGGACGTACCGGAGTAGGTGGCTTTCCCTGTGTCGCTCGCGAACGACGCGGACGTGATGTCGACGCCGGGCGCGAACAGGTCTACTCGAGTACCCCAGTTCGAGAAACTCGCACGCGCGTCTTTCCGATTCGTCGCACCGACCGTGATCGCCTCCTTGACCCGGGCGGGGGAGTACAGGCTCGCCGGCAGCCCGTCGTTGCCCGCCGCGACGGTGTAGGTGACACCCGAGGCGATGGAGTTGCGGACTGCCTGGTCGAGTTGGGCATTGGCGTAGCCGCCCAGACTCAGATTGGCGACAGCCGGCTTCGTCGCATGCTTGGTCACCCAGTCGATACCTGCGATGACCTGGGCCGTCGTCCCGGATCCCGAGTCGTCGAGCACACGTACGGCGACCACGTTAGCCTTCTTCGCGATGCCGTACTTCGTGCCCGCGACGGTTCCGGCCACGTGGGTTCCGTGCCCGTTCCCGTCCTGCGCGACGGCGTCGTTGTCGACGAAGTCCCAGCCGGAACTCGCCCGTCCGCCGAAGTCCTTGTGCGTCCTGCGGATGCCCGTGTCGATCACGTACACCGTCACGCCAGCGCCCGCCGACTCCGGCCAGGTGTAGGACTTGTCGAGCGGCAGATCCTTCTGGTCGACGCGGTCCAGGCCCCACGAGGGCGGGTTCTCCTGGGTGTGGTCGGTGTGGTCGTAAGTGACGGCGGTGTCCTGCACGACGGAGGCGACGTCCGGGTCGGCCGCCAGCCGCTCGGCCCGCGCCGCGTCGGCCCGCACCGCGTACCCGTTGAGCGCGTTGCTGTAGGTGTGGCGTATTTTCGCCCCGTATTTCGTGGCAAGGTCCTTGCCCGCCTCGGACGGGGCGCGTGTTCCCCCCTTCAGCGTCACGATGTAGCTGCCCGCCACGGCGCCGGGCTCCCCGGCGCCCTGTATCCGTCCCTGTACGGGGGCGGCCTGGGCGGGCAGCGTGATGGCCGAAAGCGCCGCGACTGCCGCGAGCACGGTGAGCCCACCGGCTCCGCGCAGCCTTCGCTTCCGCCTCCCTGGCACGATCACTGCCATGTGTGAGTTCCCCTCCTCAACCCGGCGCGGAATCACGCCAGTTGGCAGCCTCTCGTGCGGTGTGAAGCACCACAAGGCCGTACGAGGTGGTGGAATCGGCCATATCGCCCGTGGGGGGTGCGAGGGGCCGTGCGGGGTGCGGCGAAATCCGGCCGACCGGCACGCGCGAACCGTCTGCGGCAGGATGGCCGCATGTCCATCATTCACCGCACCACCCTCACGCCCACCAAGCTCGAACTGCTCAGTGACTGGCTTCCCGAACAGCCCTGGTACCGGGGTGCGGGCACTCCCGAACTCGCCAAGTCCGGCGGCTTCCGCCTCGACGACCCGACCGGGGAGGTCGGCATCGAGTTCCTCGCGGCCACCGACACCTCGGGGCCCGAGCCGGTGACGTACCACGTGCCGATGACCTACCGCGGCGCGCCGCTGCCGGACGCCGACGGCTCGCTGATCGGCACCCTCGTGCACGGTGTGCTCGGCGAGCGCTGGGTGTACGACGGATCCCGGGACCCGGTGCTCGTCGAGCAGCTGGCCGCGCTGATCGCGGGCGACGTGCCCGCGCACGCGCAGAGCGTCGACGGCGCCCTCGACCCCACCGTGCACGCCGCCCCCGGCGACGGGCGGCCGGAGATCGTGCGCGTACTGGAGCCCGGCTCCACCACCCCGGGTGGTGTCACCGCCGAATGGGAGACGCCGGACGGGAACCGGGTGCGCGGCGTCTTCGCCGTCGTCCGCGCCGGCTGACCGGCGCCCCGCCGACGGGCCGCCCGGACGGGATGCCGGACACCGCCGAGGGCGCGGTGTCCGACATCGTGCCCACGTCAGCGACGGCTCGTTGAGGGTGACGTGACGTCACGCCGAGCGGGGGAGAAGCAGGGATGAGTTCACGGATGCCAGCACGCACGGACCTGACCGCACGCGACACCGGACGCCCGGCCCGGCCCGGACGCGGATGGCGGCGGGCCGCCCTCGGCGCGGCCGCCCTCCTGTCGACGGCCGGCGCGCTCGCCGCGGGCACCGCGCCCGCCCAGGCCTACAGCCCCGATCCGAAGGTCGGCGCCGTCTACCGGTCCACGTCCACCTGCCCGTGCCACGGCGGCGCGCTCACCGACCCGTACGGCGGCACCACCTTCGCGCGCGACCCGGGCGGCTACGCGGTCAAACTGGAGCTGACCCAGGGGAGTTCGTTCGTCGGCAAGGTCGAGTTCCACCCGAAGGACGAGACGCTCCGGGTGTACGACACGAAGAACGACAGCGACACCTTCTACGTGCACATCGCCTACGTCTCGGGCCGCACCACCCACGATCTCGGCACCTACACGGCACCCGGCACCGCCGCCGTCGTCGACCGCATGACCAAGGACTTCGACATCCCCGAGGGCGCCGGAGTCGACATCTCCGTCTACGACGACGCCCGCCTCACCGACTACATCGGCGGGGCCCGCGGCACCGGCGGAGCCGTCGCCTGACCAAGGTCGGATTCCGGGCGCCCCGCTGTGCGCCGTGGCTAGCGGCGTGGGCGCGCACTACCTTCAGAGGCTCGGGCCGCACGATGCCGTGCCGGCCCGGCCCGCTGTGTCCCCGCATACTTGTCGAGGTGATCACGTGAAGGCCATCCGTCGATTCACCGTACGTCCGGTCCTGCCCGAACCCCTCGCTCCCTTGCACGAGTTGGCCCGCAACCTGCGCTGGTCCTGGCATCCGGGAACCCGCGATCTGTTCGCCCTGGTCGATCCGGCGCGCTGGGCCGCGTCCGACGGCGACCCCATGCGGCTGCTCGGTGACGTGCCGCCCTCGCGGCTCGCCCGGCTCGCCTCCGACGAGGCCTTCCTGGCCCGGCTGAGCGAGGTCGCCGACGATCTGCGCGGCTATCTCCAGGACGACCGCTGGTACCAGAGCAGCAGCGGCGGCCCGGCGCGGCTGCCGTCCTGCATCGCCTATTTCTCGCCGGAGTTCGGCATCACCGCCGCGCTGCCGCAGTACTCGGGCGGTCTCGGCATCCTCGCCGGTGACCACCTCAAGGCCGCGAGCGACCTCGGGGTCCCGCTCGTCGGCGTAGGACTGCTCTACCGGCACGGGTACTTCCGGCAGTCGCTGTCCCGGGACGGCTGGCAGCAGGAGACCTATCCGGTCACCGACCCCAACGAGCTGCCGCTGTCCCTGCTGCGCGAGCCCGACGGCACCCCCGCGCACATCAGCCTCGCCCTGCCCGGCGGGCGCAGTCTGCTGGCGCGGATCTGGCAGGCCCAGGTCGGGCGCGTGCCGCTGCTCCTGCTCGACTCCGACGTGGAGCAGAACGACGTCCACGAACGCGAGGTGACCGACCGGCTCTACGGCGGCGGCAGCGAGCACCGGCTCCTCCAGGAGATGCTGCTCGGCATCGGCGGGGTGCGCGCGGTGCGCACGTACTGCCGGCTGACCGGGCACGCGCCGCCCGAGGTCTTCCACACCAACGAGGGCCACGCGGGCTTCCTCGGCGTGGAGCGCATCGCCGAACTCGCCTCCGAGGGGCTCGACTTCGACGCCGCGACCGAGGCGGTGCGGGCCGGCACCGTCTTCACCACGCACACCCCGGTCCCGGCCGGCATCGACCGCTTCGACCGCGAGCTCGTCGCCCGGCACTTCGGCGACGGCGCCGAACTCCCCGCGGTCGACGTGGAACGCATCCTCGGCCTCGGCATGGAGACCTACCCGGGCGGCGACCCGAACGTCTTCAACATGGCCGTGATGGGGCTCCGGCTCGCCCAGCGCGCCAACGGCGTCTCGACGCTGCACGGCCATGTCAGCCGGGAGATGTTCTCCGGGCTGTGGCCGGGCTTCGACCCGGAGGAGGTCCCGATCACCTCGGTGACGAACGGGGTGCACGCCCCGACCTGGGTCGCCCCCGAGGTCTTCCGGCTCGGCGCCCGCCAGATCGGCGAGCGGCGCACCGAGGACGCCCTGTCGGTCGGCGGCTCCGACCGCTGGGACGCCGTCGGCGACATCGCGGACCGGGACATCTGGGAGCTGCGCAGGTCGCTGCGGTCCCAGCTGGTGGACGAGGTGCGCGAACGGCTCGCCGCGTCCTGGCGGCAGCGCGGCGCCGGTTCGGCCGAACTCGGCTGGATCGACGGCGTCCTCGACCCGGACGTCCTCACCATCGGGTTCGCGCGCCGCGTCCCCTCGTACAAGCGGCTCACCCTGATGCTGCGCGACCCGGACCGGCTGATGCGGCTGCTCCTCGACGAGGAACGCCCCGTCCAGATCGTCGTCGCGGGCAAGGCGCACCCGGCCGACGACGGCGGCAAACGCCTTGTCCAGGAACTGGTCCGGTTCACCGACGACCCGCGCGTGCGGCACCGCATCGTGTTCCTGCCCGACTACGGCATGGCGATGGCGCAGAAGCTCTACCCCGGCTGCGACATCTGGCTCAACAACCCGCTGCGTCCCCTGGAGGCGTGCGGGACCTCCGGCATGAAGGCGGCGCTGAACGGCTGCCTCAACCTCTCGGTCCTGGACGGCTGGTGGGACGAGTGGTTCGAGCCGGACTTCGGCTGGGCGATCCCCACCGCCGACGGCACCGCCACCGACGAGCACCGCCGCGACGAGCTGGAGGCGAACGCCCTCTACGAGCTCCTGGAGAACCGGGTGGCCCCCCGCTTCTACGAGCGCGGCCCCGAGGACCTGCCCGACCGCTGGATCGAGATGGTCCGCCAGACCCTCACCCACCTCGGCCCCAAGGTGCTGGCGGGCCGCATGGTCCGCGAGTACGTGGAGAAGCTGTACGCGCCCGCCGCCCGCGCCGACCGGGCGCTCACCCCGGCCGCGGCCCGGGAGCTGGCCGCCTGGAAGTCCCGGGTCCGCGCCGCCTGGCCGCACGTCGCCGTCGACCATGTGGAGGCGTCGACGACCTCGGCCGAACTGGGCGCCACCCTCGCGCTCCACGTCCGCGTCGCCCTCGGCGACCTCGGGCCCGACGATGTCGAGGTGCAGGTCGTCGCCGGCTGCGTCGACGCAGAGGACAGCATCGCGGAGGCGGCGACCGCGCCGCTGAAGCCGGTCGCGGGCCCGGACGACGACGGCCGCTGGTCCTACGAGGGACCCCTCTCCCTCGACCGCACCGGCCCCTACGGCTACACGGTCCGTATCCTCCCGGTCCACCGCCTCCTCGCCGCGCCGGCGGAGACGGGCCTGGTGACGGTGCCGTCGCAGGCGCTGGGTGAGGGGGCCGGGGTGCTGATGCGCTGAGGACACGAGTGAGGGGCGGCACCTTCCGGTGCCGCCCCTCGACCGTTACCGCCAGGGCTCTACTTGACGTTCACGCCCGCCCAGGCCGCGTCCACGGCCTTGTACTCGGCCGAGTCCGCGCCGTACAGGTCCTTCGCCGCGCTCAGCGTGCCGGTGCGCGCCGCCGCGTAGTTGGTGCTCGACGTGAAGTACGTCGTCAGCGCCTTGAACCAGATCTGCTCGGCCTTGTCGCGGCCGATGCCGGTGACCGTCGAGCCGTCGGAGGTCGGCGAGTCGTAGTCGACGCCGTTGATCGTCTTCTTGCCGCTGCCCTCGCTGAGCAGGTAGAAGAAGTGGTTCGCGATGCCGGACGAGTAGTGCACGTCGACGTTGCCCGCGCCGGACTTCCAGGCGTCGAGCGAGGCGCCGTCCTTGCTGGGCTTGTCCATGTAGCGCAGCGGGGAGCCGTCGCCGTTGATGTCGATCTTCTCGCCGATGAGGTAGTCGCCGACGTCCTCGCTGTTGTTCGCGTAGAACTCCACCGAGGTGCCGAAGATGTCGGACGTGGCCTCGTTCAGGCCGCCGGACTCACCGCTGTAGATCAGGCCGGCGGTGGCCGCGGTGACGCCGTGGCTCATCTCGTGCGCGGCCACGTCGAGGGCGGTGAGCGGGTTCTTGTTGCCCTCGCCGTCGCCGTACGTCATGCAGAAGCAGCTGTCGTCCCAGAACGCGTTGACGTACGCGTTGCCGTAGTGGACGCGGGAGTAGGCGCCCTTGCCGTCGCCGTTGATGCCGCTGCGGCCGAAGACTTCCTTGTAGTAGTCCCAGGTCTCCTGGGCACCGTAGGCCGCGTCGACACCGGCCGTCGCCGGGTCGTTGACCGTGCCGTCGCCCCACTTGTCGTCGGCGTCGGTGAACAGCGTGCCCTTGCCGGACGAGCCGTTCTTCAGGTCGTACGTGGAGTGCCCGCCGCGGGTGCCGTCCGTCAGCGCGTACGACGAGCCCGACTGGGTCGTGCCGATCTCGACGCTGCCGCTGTACTCGGACTCGCCGGTACCGGTCTTGATCTCGTCGAACTGGGTGATCTTCTTGCCGGACGCGGCGTCCGTGACCACGTGCAGCCGGCTCGGCGTGCCGTCCTTCTTGGTGGACTTCACGACCTTCTCGTACGCGAGTCTGGGCGTGCCGGTCGCCGCCCAGACGATCCTCCGGGCGCCGGACGGGGCCGCCGAGAGCGAGGCGCCGGTGGTCGCCACGTCAATCGACTTCGACGTCGCCCTGGTCACGCCCTCGCGCTTGCCGGACTTCGACTCGTGGACGACGAGGTCGCCGCCGAGGACCGGGAGGCCGTCGTAGGTGCGCTCGTAGCGGGTGTGCGTGGCGCCGTCGCGGTCCTTGACCACGTCACGGACGACCAGCTTCTCCTTCGAGCCGAGCTTCAGCTCCTTGGCCGTGTCGGCGGTCTGCGCGCTCGCGTCCTTGATCAGGTCGGCCCGGGCGTTCGCGCTGAGAGCCAGTGGGGTGGCTCCGGGCGCGGAGGTCTGGGCGGCGGCGCCGGTGGCGGTGAACGTCCCGGCGAGCAGGGCGCCGGCGGCGACGGCCGTGGCGATGGACAGAGTGGTGCGACGGGATATGTGGGGAGTCACGAAGAAAGCTCCTCGAGTGAAGTGGGGGGATGAGCTTTGCCGTGCGGGTGGTGCGGGGATGACTCTGACAGTTGAGTACTGCACGTGTCATGTACGCGATCGCAGGTTGGCCGGAATTCGTCCGTTGAGCGATAACTGACGTACGGATTGCGAACACAACATGAACAGGCGCGCCGCACCGGGGAGTTGAACCTCCGGTACGACGCGCCCAGCTGGTGCGGTGGTGCTTACGGGAACGTCAGCTTGAAGCTGTTGATGTAACCCGTGTCCTGCGCGCCGAGGTCCTGGACCTTCAGCTTCCAGACGCCGTTCGCGGTCTCCGTGGAGGCGTTGACCGTGTAGGTGGCCTGAATGTTGGGGGTCGGGTCGTAGACCGACGAGTGCAGCCGGTACGCCTTCCCGCTCGGGCCGATCAGGTCGACCTGGAGGTCACCGCTCCAGGTGTGCACGATGTCCACGCCCACCGAGAGGTTCGTCGGCGCGTTGCCGGTGACGCCGGAGACGGTCACGGACGAGGTCACCGCGGCACCCGGGTAGTCCGGCACGGTCACGTCGGTGTCGTTGGTGAACGTCTTGCCGCCGGGGTTGCCGCCGCCGCCGGAGCGGGCGCCCACGTTGATCGCGGCGAACGCGTCCTGGACCGCCTTGTACTCGGCCGACGTCGTCCCGTACAGCTCACCGGCCGCCGCCAGCGCGCCGGTGCGGGCACCCGCGTAGTTGGTCGTCGAGGTGAACTTGGTGGTCAGCGCCTTGAACCAGATCAGCGCGGCCTTGTCGCGGCCGATGCCGGTGACGGGCAGGCCGTCGGAGGTCGGCGAGTTGTAGGTGACCCCGTTGACGGTCTTCGTCCCGCTGCCCTCGCTGAGCAGGTAGAAGAAGTGGTTGGCCGGGCCGGACGAGTAGTGCACGTCGACCGAGCCGATGCCCGAGTACCAGGAGTCCTTGGACGCGCCGTCCTTGCTCGGCTTGTCCATGTAGCGCAGCGGGGTGCCGTCGCCGTTGATGTTGATCTTCTCGCCGACGAGGTAGTCGCCGAGGTCCGAGGAGTTGCCGGCGTAGAACTCGACGGCCGCCGCGAAGATGTCGGAGGTCGCCTCGTTCAGGCCGCCGGACTCACCGCTGTAGTTCAGCCCCGCGGTGTTGGAGGTGACGCCGTGCGTCATCTCGTGCGCGGCCACGTCGATCGACGTCAGCGGGTGGGTGTTGCTGGTGCCGTCGCCGTACGTCATGCAGAAGCAGCTGTCGTCCCAGAACGCGTTGACGTACGCGTTGCCGTAGTGGACCCGGCTGTACGCGCCGACGCCGTCGCCGCGGATGCCCGTCCTGCCCTGGACGTTCTTGTAGTAGTCCCAGGTCAGCGCGGCACCGTAGTGCGCGTCGGCCGCGGCCGTCTCGGTGTTGGTCGCGGCGCCGTTGCCCCACACGTCGTCGCTGCCCGAGTACAGGGTGCCGGTGCCGGACGTGCCGCGGTTCAGGTTGTACGTCTTGTGGCCGCCGCGCCCGGTGTCGTTGAGGGTGTACGTCGAGCCCGACTGCGACGTGCCGAGGGTGACGGTGCCGCTGTACTGGGTGTTGCCCGTGCCCGTCTCGATCGCCTGCCACTCGTGCAGCTTCTTGCCGGTGGTGGCGTCGGTGATGACGTGGAGGGCGTTCGGGGTGCCGTCCTCCTGGAGCCCGCCGACCACGGTCTCGTACGCGAGGGTGGGCTGCCCCTTCTTCGCTCCCTGGCCGAGCCAGACCACCTTGCGCGGCGCCTTGTCGGCCTCGGTCTTCTTCGAACCGTCGGCCTTCGCGAGGGTGAGGGCCTGCGCCTCGGCGGTGGACGCCTTCACGTCCGCCGTCGTGTCCACGCCCTTGAGCCGGGCCTTCGACGCCTTCGTCACGCTCTTCTCGGCACCGGACTTGGCGGTGTCGACGATCAGGTCGCCGCCGAGGACCGGCAGTCCGGCGTAGGTGCGCTCGTAACGGGTGTGCGTGGTCCCGTCCTTGTCCTGGAGCACGTCACGCACGACGAGCTTCTCCGAGCTGCCGAGCCCGAGGGTCTTCGCGGTGGCGGCCTTGTCGGCGTTCGCCTCGCGCAGCAGCTCGGCCCGCTTGGCGGGGGAGAGCTTCGCGGGCAGCGCGCCCGGGTGGGCGCCGCGGGCGGCGTTCGCCGTGATCCCGGCCGCGGCCGATGCGGTGCTCTGGTTCGCGTCGGCGGAGGCCGGTCCGGACTGGACGGCGACGGCCAGCAGCGCGGCGACGGCGCCGGCGGCGGCTGCCGCGGTGGCGCGGCGTCTGTGGGAGGTGGAAGAGCTTCTCAACGCTGAACTCCTTCTGCGTGGCCGCGGATTGCGCGGCCAGTGGGGTTCGGGCGGCGGGTGGCCGTCCGGGCAGAACGCAGTGCAGGCGGTGCGGGTGGAGCGCATGGAGCAGGTGAAGCGGCCGGAGCGCCCGGATGCTGTGAGGCAGTTGTGCGGCGGCCGATGGGAAGAGTGGCAGCAGCAAGCGCAGCCTGTCAGGAGCGCATCAAGAGGTTGGCCGGATTTGGTCCGGTGGGCGGATGAGGCCGTCCGTTATACGGAGTGCGGGGCGGGGGTGAAGAGAGGGTGAATTTGCGGTCCGTACCTGTCCGGGAGCCCGCCGTCGCGCCCCTGGCGGGCCGTCACCGCTGAGGCCCGGAGCGGCCGGCCGCCGCGCACGCGGCTCGACGACCGGCCGAAGGTTTCGTTCCGCTTCGCTTTCGCGGTGATCACGCCGCCGGTTCCCGGCGCCGGGACCGTCCGGCGGGCGGAATCGGGCCGTGGCTGCTTTTCGTCCTGGAGGTGTGTCGCGCGGGCCGCTCAGCCCACCAGCGACTCCCGCCAGGCCCGGTGCAGACCGGCGAAGACCCCGCTGCCGCCGATCAGTTCGGCCGGCGATCCGTCCTCCACGACCCGGCCGTGCTCCATCACCAGCACCCGGTCGGCGATCTCCACCGTGGACAGCCGGTGCGCGATGACCACGGCCGTCCGGCCGCGCAGCACGGTCCGCATCGCGCGCTGCACCGCCCGCTCCCCGGGAATGTCCAGGGAGCTCGTCGCCTCGTCGAGGATCAGCACCGCCGGGTCCGCGAGCAGCGCCCGCGCGAACGCCACCAACTGGCGCTGCCCCGCCGAGATCCGCCCGCCGCGCTTGCGCACATCGGTGTCGTACCCGTCGGGCAGCGCGACGATGAAGTCGTGCGCGCCGATCGCCTTCGCGGCCTGCTCGATCTCCTCCCGGCTCGCCTCCGGCCGCCCGATCGCGATGTTCTCGGCGACGGTCCCGGAGAACAGGAACGCCTCCTGCGTCACCATCACCACACCCCGCCGCAGCTCGGCCGTGGACAGTTCCCGCAGGTCGACGCCGTCGAGCAGGACCCGCCCGTGCGAGGGGTCGTAGAAGCGCGAGAGGAGCTTCGCCAGCGTCGACTTGCCCGCGCCCGTCGAACCGACGACGGCCACCGTCTGCCCGGCGGGCAGCGTCAGGTCGAAGCGGGGCAGCACCTCGCCGCCGGTCCGGTACCCGAACGACACGTCGTCGAAGACCACCTCGCGGCCCGGCTGTCCGTCGGTCGCGGCGGGCAGCTCGCGCGGCGCCTCCGGCTCCGGCACCGACGGCGTCTGCGCGAGCAGCCCCGCGATCTTCTTCAGCGACGCGGCGGCACTCTCGTACGAGTTGAGGAACATCGCGAGCCGGTCGATGGGGTCGTACAGGCGCCGGATGAACAGCACCGCCGCGGCCAGCACGCCCAGCTCCAGCGTGCCGCCGGCCACCCGGTACGCGCCCCACAGCACCATGCCCGCCACCGCCGTGTTCGCGATCAGGCGGGAGCCGACGACATAGCGGGCCATCTCGAGGAGCGCCGTGCCGTTGGCCCGCTCGTGGCGGCGGTTCAGCTCGGCGAAGTGCGCGTCGTTCGCCGACTCGCGGCGGAACGCCCGCACCGGCCGGATCCCGTTCATCGTCTCCACGAACTTCACGATGACCGTCGCGATCGCCGACGACCGCTCCCCGTACGCCCTCGCGGCCCGCCGCCGGTACGCCCGGATCAGCACGTACAGCGGCACGAACGACGCCGCGGCCACCGCCCCGATGCCCAGATCGAGCCAGAGCAGGCTCACCGTGATGTAGACGGACGCCAGGATGACGTTGACGAGTTCCTGAAGGCCCTCGCTCAGCAGCTCACGCAGCGACTCCACGTCCGTCGTCGCCCGCGAGATGACCCGCCCCGACGTGTACCGGTCGTGGAAGTCGACGCTGAGCGCCTGCGCGTGCCGGAAGATCCGGCCGCGCAGGTCCACCAGCACGCTCTGGCTGACGCGCGCCGACAGCTGGATGTACGCGTACTGGAACGCCGCCGACGCGCACGCCGTCAGCAGGAAGCCGGCGCCGACCGCGATCAGCGGCCCGTAGGAGTGGTCGCGGAACGCCGGCACCGCGCTGTCGATCGCGTACGCCACGATCAGCGGCCCGGACTGCACGGCGCCCTGCTGGAGCAGCAGGGCGAACACCGTCAGCCAGGCCGTACGCCGGTGGGGCGCGAGCAGCGAGCGCAGCAGCGAGCCCGTCGCGCCCTTCGGCGTCGGCAGGTCGTCCTGGTCGTAGGGGTCGCCGGACCTGCCGCGCGGCAACTCCTCGTCCGGTGCGCCGTCCTCGGGGGACGGCGGTCCCGTGGTCACCTGTGCCGTCGTCGTCATGCGCGTGCGGCCTCCCCCGCCTCGGCGGCGTCGTGTGCGTCGTGGTCACCGTCTCCCGACATCAGATGCCGGTACTCCGCGCTGCTCCGCAGCAGCTCCTGGTGCGTGCCGACCGCCGTGATCCGCCCGTCCGAGAGCAGCGCCACCCGGTCCGCGAGCAGCACCGTCGACGGCCGGTGCGCGACCACCAGGGCCGTGCTGTCGGCGAGGACGCGCCGCAGCGCCGCCTCCACCGCGGCCTCCGTGTGCACGTCCAGCGCCGACAACGGGTCGTCCAGGACCAGGAACCGGGGCTCGCCCACGACGGTGCGGGCCAGCGCCAGCCGCTGCCGCTGTCCGCCGGACAGGCTCAGGCCCTGCTCGCCGACCTCCGTGGCCGTGCCCTCCGGCAGCCGCCGCACGAAGTCGGCCTGGGCGACACCGAGCGCCCGCTCCACCTCGTCGGGCGTCGCGTCCGGGGCGCCCATCCGCACGTTCGCCTCCACGGACGCCGAGAACAGCGTGGGCTCCTCGAACGCCACCGACACCAGCGTGCGCAGCTCCTCGCGCGGCATCGCGGTCACGTCCCGCCCGTCCAGCGTGATCCGCCCGGCCGTGACGTCGTACAGGCGTGGCACGAGCGCGGTCAGCGTGGTCTTGCCGCTGCCGGTCGCGCCGACCAGCGCCATCGTCTCGCCGGAGCGGATGTGCAGATCGATCCGGGCCAGCGTCGGCACCGAGTCGGGAGCCGCGTCCGGGTAGCGGAACTCGACGCCCTCGAACCGCAGTCCGCTCCGGGCGCCGTCCCGGCCGCCCGCCCGCGCGGCCTGCTCGTGCACGCGCGGATCCTCCTCGCTCTCGTCCATCACCTCGAAGAAGCGCCGCGTCGCGGTCGCCGCCTCCTGGCTCATCGCGAGCAGGAACCCGATCGACTCGATGGGCCAGCGCAGCGCGAGCGCCGTCGACAGGAACGCCACCAGCGTCCCCGCCGACAGGTCGCCGTCCGCGACCTGCACCGTGCCGAGCACCAGGGCCGTGCCGAGCGCCAGCTCGGGCAGCAGGGTGATGATGCCGAGGATCCCGGCGAGCAGCCGGGCCTTGGTCAGCTCGGTGCCGCGCACGGTCTGCGACAGCTCGCGGAAGGCCCGCGCCTGGCTGCGGTGCCGGCCGAACCCCTTGATGATCCGGATGCCGAGCACCGACTCCTCGACGACCGTCGTCAGATCGCCGACCTGGTCCTGCGCCCGGCGCGAGGCCTCCGCGTACCCGTGCTCGAACCGGTAGCAGACCGCCATCAGCGGCACCGCGGGCGCCAGCAGGACGAGGCCGAGCCCCCAGTCCTGCACGACCAGGACGGCGAGACCGGCCACGATGGTCACCGCGTTGACGATCAGGAACGTCAGCGGGAACGCGAGGAACATCCGCACGACCATGAGGTCCGTCGTGGCACGTGACAGCAGCTGCCCCGACGCCCACTTGTCGTGGAACGCCACCGGCATCCGCTGCAGATGCCCGTACAGATCGGCCCGCATGCCCGCCTCGACCCCGGCGAGCGGCCGCGCCACCAGCCAGCGCCGCAGCCCGAACAGCAGCGCCTCCGCGACACCGAGCGCGAGCAGCACCCCGGCGCCGAGCCACACACCGGACGGGTCCCGGTCGGTCACCGGACCGTCGACGATCCACTTCAGCACGAGCGGGAACACCAGACCGAGACACGACGCGATCACGGCGGTCACGGCGGCCCCGGCCCAGCGCGCCCGCACGGGCCGTACGTACGGCCACAGCCGGGAGAGCGTCCGCACGGCCGACTCCCGCCCGGGCGCGGGCGGTTCGGGCGGTGCGTCGCTCCGGTCAAGATCCGTGGTCGTTGCATCTTCAGTCGTCATCAGAGGTGAGACTACGGTTCACCACTGACAACGCCCACCGAGTTTCGGACTGGATCCCGACGTCTCACAGGCGGTGCACGGTGTGCAGGGTCCGGGCGTAGATCCCGGTGCCGTCGAGCAGCGAGGCGCCGCCCAGGTCCGCCATGGTGGGTCCGTCGCCCGTCTTGCGGCTCGACAGGAAGCGCCGCTTGCCCGCCGCGTCCACGCCGAGGTGGATGCCCACGTGGTCGACCGTGGCCAGGGCCTCGGTGTCATCGCCCGAGTCGGCGTTGAACAGCACCAGATCGCCCGGCTGGAGCTGCGCCGCGGCCGGCGGGCCGGAGCCGTCGGTGCGGTCGACGCGGACGCCGGGCGCGTACTCGGCCATCGCCCGTGACGTGCGGGGGAGCCGGGTGCCCGAGGTGTCCGCGCCCGCCGCCATCGGTACGCCGAGGTGGTGGCCGTACACCATCCTCGTGTAGCCCGAGCAGTCCAGGTTGCCCACCTGCTTGCTGGAGGGCCCCGTGTACGCGCCGTCGGGGAACGTCCAGCCGATGCCCATGTACTCGTGGAAGTCGGCGCCCTCGTAGCGGTAACCGTGCGGGTCCAGGTAGCCGTAGCCGGACTCGCCCAGGACCTGCCGGCCCGCCGTCGGCCCGGCCCCGCCCGTGACCGCGGGCGCGCCCCCGAGGAACATCGCCGCGTACGCCAGCGCGTCGGGGGCCGTGGAACCGGCCCAGGCGCGGACCGTACGCTCCAGGTCGGCGGTCCACGTCCCGTCGAACGGCTCGTCCAGGACCCGCACCCAGGTGTCGTGCGTGACGCTCGGAGGCGTCCGCCAGGCGGCGGCGGTCACCTGGAAGCGGCTGACGGACAGCGTCACCGGCAGGTTGGCGCAGCCGTCGTTGGCCAGCGCCCGCAGGCCCACCCGGCCCGCGCCGAACGTCGCGTCGGTGACGTCGGCCGCCCACGTCGACGGCTCGGCGGCCGACGTGCGCCACGCCTTGGCCCTGATGCGGGTGCCCTCCCGGAGCACCCGGATCGTCCAGTCCGTCCCGGCGGGAACGCCGCTGCCCAGCGTGAGCGCGGCCGTCAACTGTGTGACGACGTCGGCGACTTCCTTCTCCACGCGCAGCTCCACCGCGCCCGAGGTCAGGAACGAGAGGCGGGCCCGGTAGTTGTTGTGCGTGTCCTGGTAGCCGAAGGACACCGCGTACGAACAGGCCTGGCCGGTGGGCACCTTGTCGAAGTGGGCGACGGCCCGCACGTCGACGTCGGTGACGGCGTCGTCGCGCAGACTGGCGTGCCGGCTGGCGTAGTCGGTGCTGAGCCGGATGAGGCCCGCGCCCGGGACGACCGAGTAGTCGTCGGCGCTGTCGGCGGGTCCCAGCGTCGACCAGCTGCCGCCGCCGGGCGAGGTGCCCCAGTACGCCCGGTCCGCCTCGGGCAGCGACGTGTCGGGCAGCGTCCGCTGGAACGTGTCGGCGAAGGGCTTCTTGTCCTCGGTGAAGGTCCGCTCGGGGCCGGGCAGGACCACGGTCCGTGCGCCGTGCGTCAGGAGCGCGACCCGCTTGCCGCCCGAGGTGACCTCGGTGCGCGCGGGAACCCCGTCGTGGACGGTGACCGTGAGTGGGTCGCCGAGGGTCAGCCGCGAGAAGTAGGAGGCGTCGAGCGCGGGCAGCGTCACCGACGAGCGGGGGCCCGAGAGGCTTCCGGCGGCGAGGGGCTCGGCCGCCGGCTCCCCGCCCGTCGCGGCCCGCGCCGCGGTGCCGCCGAATCCGGCGGCCGGCGCGACGACGGACACCCCGAGTGCGGCGAGCAGGCCGCGCCGGGAGGTGTGAGGAGCACGAGTCATGTGCGGTCAGCCCATCTTGCCCAGCTGACGCCGGACCAGGTCGGAGGGGTGGGCGAAGTCGGCGCCGGTCGTCACCGCGGCGAGGTTGACGGCGGGGAAGTAGGCGAGCGTCGAACCCTTGCGGGCGACGACGACCTTCAGCGGGGACGTGGTGCCGCCGGAGTCCACGGACAGGGTCAGGCCCAGCGCCTCGTCGGCGCCCTCCGGCGCGAGCGCCTTCTTCACCTTCACCGTGTGCACCGTCTCGCCGTCCAGGCCGTAGGTGTACCCGTGCGCACACCGGTCCGCCGCCTCGCCGAGATCCGCCATGGCCTGTTCGGCGCCCTTGCCGTCGTAGGCCGCGAGCGTCAGGAACACGGAGGTGATGTCCGGGGCGACGGCGATGTCCTTCTCCGCCTTCTTCCCGTCCTGTTCCTCCGGTGCCTTCTCGTCGCCGATCCACATGCGACGCGTCGTCGCCGCGGGCTTGCCCACCACCGACGCGGCCTGCACGTACGCGAGCGGCGCGCACGACGCGTCGTCGACGTCCACGGCGCCCTGGCGCGCGAAGTCCTTCGGGGAGACCTGGTCGGTGACCGTGCCGTCCTCGACGTCCTTCTGGGCGAGCGCGGCGGCGTCGAGCTGCGGGCTGCTCAGCGTCCGCGCGTCCGTGCCGCCGCCCAGGACGTCCGGGGCGCCGGACGCGGCCGTGCCGGTGTCCTGGGTGGCGGCCGGGTCCGCGTCCTGCTCCGTGGAGCCGGACCCGCAGCCGGTCAGCAGCAGTCCGAGGCCCAGCGCGAGAGCCGGGATGTGACGGTGCAGGCGTGCCATGGTGCTTCCTTCGTCTGGGGGCGCTCAGCCGAAGCTGAGCTTGTTCGTCTTCCACTGGCTGTCGGCGCTGATGACGGTCGTCCCGGCGCCGAGCGCGGTCTTGCCGCCGGCGTAGAACTTGATGCTGCCGTCGGAGGCCATCGCCCACAGGTCGGGGATCTTGTCCTTGTTGACGTCCGGGGTGCCGTGCAGGAACGCCGTCGGGTACGCGCCGGCGGTCCAGCCCGACGCGTACGTGGAGTCGGTGCCGCCGAGCGAGTCCGCGGACGTGGACAGCGAGGCCAGGGTGGCACCCCCGGTGCCGGCGGGCGCGCCGAGCCGCAGCCGCAGGTTGTCCGACTCCGAGCGGAACAGCAGGTCGGGCGTGCCGTCGACGTTGACGTCGCCGACCGTGACCAGATCGCGGTCGAGCCAGGCGGACGTGGCGATCTGCGCGGCCGTGGAGAACGTCGCGCCGGTGTACCCGGTGAACGCCCACAGGCCGCCGCCGGTCGTCGTGGCGAACAGGTCCATCCGCCCGTCGAGGTCGTAGTCGCCGAGGATCATCTGGTCGAACGTGGCCGGGGACGGGGCGTTCGACGGCAGCCGGACGTCCAGGCGCCGGTCGATGTCGGTGCCGCCGTAGCCGTCGCCCCGGTACACGTACAGCTTGCCGTCGGGCATCCGGGCCAGCAGGTCGCTGACGCCGTCGCCCGGCATCAGGTCGCCGCTGTGGGCGATCAGCGCGGGCCTGCCGTCGGCGCCCTTCCAGTAGCCGGCGGCGAGGGGTTCCTCGCTGTCGTCGGGGGAGTTGATGAGCAGCTCCCCGTCCTTCTCGGCGGCCGACAGGCTGCGGTGCAGGTCCCCGGTCTCGCTGGAGGGGTACATGCGCAGATTGCCGTCGCTGTCGATGGCGTACACGTCGGGAATGGTGTCGCCCGTGACGTCACCGGGCTTGTCGGCGGCGTCGCGCGGGGTCACGTAGAAGACGTAGGCGGTGGGCCCCGACGGATTGCCGGCGGCGTCCTTGGCGCACACGTACAGGACGTTGGGCCCCGCCAGTTTCGGGGTGAGGGTCACGGTGCCGGTCTTGCCGGCCGCCACCGTGAGCGTGCTGGAGCAGGACGAGGAGTTGAGCGCGTACCCGAAGGCGGTGACGTCGGTGTCGCCGTCCGGGGCGAAGGTGAAGGTGCCGGACTCGCCGAACCTCTTCGCCGACCACACGTCGCCGTTCTCGCCCTCCTCCGGATAGTCGGTGGAGGTGACGACGGGGGAGTTTGGGAAGCTGGCGTCGTAGACGAACCGGCAGGTCGGGTCGTAGCCGGACTTGTTGAGCGGCGCCCAGTCGGAGACCGCGTCCGTCTCGTCCTCGGCCTGCACCTGCCAGGAGTACGTCCAGCCGTTGGTCAGCGACGAGGCCGGGTACTTCACCGAGGCGTTGCCACCGGTGGTGGTGGCGCCGGACTTCTTCACGGTCGTGGTGTCCTGGTAACCGGTGTGCCACAGCTCGAAGTTGAGCTTGTCCAGGTCCTTGTCGGCGTCCGAGCTGTGCGCCGACAGCACGAGGTCGCGCCTGCCGACGCGCGGGTACGGCTCGGTGCGGCTGCACGTCGGGCCGGGGGACATGTCCAGCGAGGAGGGCACGGCGGGCTTGCGGTAGTAGTTCACCGAGAGGCGCGGCGCCGAGGACCCCTCCGCCTTGAACTTCTTCCAGGCGTACGTGGAGGACTCGTCGTAGGCCTGGAAGCCGATGGTCGTCGAACCCCAGCCGCCGTCGGCCGCGTCCTGGGCGAGCCCCTTGGCGTCGAAGCTCACGTAGGCGTCGGGGCACGACGAGTTGTAGCCGTGCGCGATGTCGTGGGTGTCGAGCTTGGTCTTCCAGTCGGGCTGGTTGTTCCAGGTGGTCTTCGAGGAGATCGAGCCGGTCTGCCACAGCTCGACGACGCGCCCCGAGCACGACCACGAGTACGTCTCCAGGACGCGCACGCTCGCCGAGGTCACCTTGGCGCCCTTGATGTTCTCCAGGTCGAGCCGGAAGAAGGAGCGCGAGGTGCCCCAGGTGTCGGCCTCGTAGCCGACGCGGGCCTCGGTGGTGCCGGTGTTGTAGTTGGCACCGTCGTAGAAGCTGGAGGACGGGTACTTCTTGTACGCGGTCGTCCAGTTGGTGGTGTGCCCGTAGAACGACGGGTCGATGAAGAGCGGGTACTCGGTCGACTCGGCCTGCGCCAGCGCGCGGGCGGGCGTGACGGTGAGGATGGTGTCCCCGGTGCCGGGCGCGCTGAGGTCGGCGTCCGCGGTGGCGGCGTGCGTGCCGCCGTCGGGTCCCGCGAGGCCGCGCAGGGTCAGGACCTGGTCGTCGGTGAGCCGCTCGGTACCGGTGCGCCAGGCGGCCGACCGGACACCGCTGCCGCCGTCACCGCCCGTGAAGGCGGCGGGGTCGGCGTCGGGCGCCGTGGCCGGATCGGTGGGCGCGTCCGTGTCGTCGGCGTCCGAGGGCGCGTCCGGGGTCTCGTCGGCGCCGTCGTGCGGGGGCGCGCTCTGGTCGGTGGCGTGCGGGGCCGGCTCCTCCGACGGCTCCGCGGGCTGCGGGTCGGCGCCCTCGGTGACGGCGGGCTCGCCGGCCGAGTCCCACATGTACGGGGTGGGGCTGACGGCGATCTCCGCGCCCGAGGCGTCCTGCGCGGTGACCGACTTCGTGCCCGGGTCGAGGTGGAAGGTCAGGTCCGGCGAGGACAGCCCGTACGACAGCGTGCGCAGCGCGTCCGAGGCAGCGGCCTCGGCGGTGTGCACGATCAGCACGTGGTTGAAGCCGCTGTCACGCGCGGTCAGCAGAAGGTCCACGTCCGGCAGCACGTCCCGGTACAGGGCGCGCTCGCCGTCGATCACCGGGGCGGGCAGCGTGCCCGGCCAGGACAGGGTCACCTCGTGGCCGGCGCTGGTGAGCGTGACGAGATCGGTGAACTCCGCCGCATCGCCGCTTGCTTGGCGGGCCGACGCGGTACCGGTGCCGTTCGCGGACACGGTGAGGACGGCGGACCGCACGGCGCCGTGGGACGTCGCCGGGCCGGTGCGCGCGGAAGCGCGTCGCGCGCTGTGCGTCGCCCTGCCGCCGCCCGCGGAGAACACCACCGGGTCGGCGGACGCCTTCGGGGCCCAGCCCCGCGCGGTGCGGTGCAGTTCGGTGTCGAGCGGCTTCCACTCGCCGTCGACCTTCGCCCGGAACGGGGCCGCGGACGCCTCCAGCTGGAAACTGCCGTCGGGCTTCGCGTACGTCGTCGTGGACTCGGTGCGCAGCTCGGTGACCTCGACGCGGCGGCCGGTGGCCCGCGCCCTGTCCTGTGCGGCCTGTTCGCCGACGGTGGCCCGGGCCGTGCCGCGGGTGTCCCGCGCGGGCGCCGCGTCGTCCACCAGCAGGGGGACCAGGACCCCGGCCCCCAGCGCGGCCGCCACGCAGGCGGCGATCGCCCCTGAGGCGCGACGGCCCGGCAGACGCCGGATGAGACGACGATCCACGGCAGTGAACCCCCTTGTGGAAACCGCGGTTGGGCAGAGCCGCTAGAGCATGAACGACACAGTCCCGTTGCGCCAGCTCCACCCGTCACACACAGCTGTGACGGAATTGTGATCACAGGATGGAACCCGCCGACCGCCCTGGCAGTCAGGGTGTCGGCTGTCTGGGGACTTAATCTCCGATGTGCCATGAAATCCGACATCCCGTCACTTGGTTCGATCGGAGATGATCAAGAAGGTCGGGTACGTCCAACTCGCCGCGCTCACGGCGGATTCGGGGCGACTGGTCGCGCTTGCCGCTAAGTGAAGCGACTCGCTCCGCTTGTGCCGCTTGGCGGCGTGACGCACCTCACGATTGGCCCTGACGGCCCGTTTGACCTGCGCATGGCTGGTCCGCATGATTCCGCCGATCGGTTTCATCGCGACGGGTGTACGGATCCCTGACGTTCGGTCAGCCTCCGTCGCTCCTGCCTTGATTGGGGGCTTCGGCGACGTGTGGGGTGCGCTCTCTTGGTCCGGCCGCGGGCGACTGGCCCGTACCGGTGTCCGGCGACGCCGGCGGGCCGCGCTGCGGCTGACGGTGATCGGTGCGCTGTTCATGGCGCTCGTCGTCGGGACTTTCGCCGGCAGCGCCGCGGCCGCCCCGCCGCCCGCCGGCGATCGCAGCGGCGTCGACCTCGTGGACCTGCCCGACCGTGACCCGGCGCTGGCCGCCGAGGACAACGCCCTCGACGAACTGACCACCTCCGAGGCGGCACCGCCCAAGGAGTACGACCCGGCGGCGACCGCCGTGCCCGTCGACACCACGCCCGCGCAGGAGGAGGTGACCGACCTCGCCCCCGGCGCCAGCGTCGCCGTCGGCGACCTGCCCATCGAGGTCGGCGCCCCCGACGACGCCACCGCCGAGGAGGCCGCCTCCCTCGAAGGCACCTGGCAGGCGTCCGTGGTCCCGCAGACCGAGCTGGACGCCGTCTCCATGGAGGGCCTCGCCTTCAAGGTCACCCCGCCCGCGGACGCGACCGGCGAGGCCACCGTCTCCCTGGACTACACGGCCTTCGCCGAGCTGTACGGCGCCAACTGGGCCGACCGCCTCAACCTCGTGCAGTACCCGAGCTGCGTCCTGACCACCCCGGACGTCGAGTCGTGCACCGAGCCCGTCGCGCTCGACACCGACCAGGAGGTCACGGCGAAGGACGACGACGTCGACGACGACGGCAAGCTCGACGGCCGCCGTCAGCTGACCGCCACCGTCGACGTCGCCGCGCTCGCGGGCACCGCCTCCGGCACGACCGCCACCACCGCGCGCGCGGACGGCAAGGGCACCGACCTCGCCGGGGACGCCGTCTACCGCGGCCCGCCCGGAGCGAAGGCCGCCACGCAGGCGGCCGGCTCCGGCTCCGGCGCGAGCGTCCTCGTCGCCGGCTCCCACGGCAGCGGTTCGGGCGGCGACTTCTCCGCGACCCCGCTGGTCAGCGCGGGCAGCTGGTCGGCGGGCGGCTCGTCCGGCGCGTTCACCTACTCGTACGCCCTGAACGCGCCCAGCGTCCCCGGCGGCCCCTCGCCGAGCGTGGCGTTCTCGTACAACTCGCAGGTCGTGGACGGCCGCACGTCCGCCACCAACAACCAGCCGTCCTGGATCGGCGACGGCTGGGAGTACAACCCCGGCTCCATCACCCGCACCTACAAGGCGTGCACCGACGACCGGGACAAGGGCAACAACGCGAACCACAAGACCGGCGACCTGTGCTGGGGCAGCTACAACGCGGTGATGACGCTCGGCGGCACCACCACCGAGCTGGTCAGGAACGACGCCGACGGAAGCTGGGTCACCGCCAACGGCGACGGCTCCAAGGTCGACCTGATCAAGGACACCTCGCTCGCCAACGGCGACGACGACGGCGAGTACTGGCGCATCACCACCCGCGACGGCATGCGCTACTACTTCGGCCGCAACAAGACCGCCGTCTGGAAGGACGGCGACCCGCTCACCAACTCGGTCCTGACCGTGCCCGTCTCCGGCAACCAGTCGGGCGAGCCCTGCTACGACGCGTCCTTCGCCAAGTCCTTCTGCGACCAGGCCTGGCGCTGGAACCTGGACTTCGTTCTGGACCCGCAGGGCAACATGATGTCGCTGTGGTGGAGCAAGGAGACCAACCACTACGCCAAGGACAACAAGTTCAAGGCGTCCGTCTCCTACGACCGCGGCGGCTACCTCAACCGCATCGACTACGGCCAGCGCGCCTCCACCGTCTACACCGCGAAGCCCATCTCGCAGGTCGTCTTCGACGTCGACGAGCGCTGCTTCAAGGAGGGTGAGGTCAGCTGTTCCGACGCCAACTTCACCTCGGGCAACTTCGCGCAGAACCGCATCTGGTACGACACCCCGTCGGACCTCTACTGCGCGGGCGGCACCAAGGAGTGCTGGGTGCCCGTGCCCACCTTCTGGTCCCGCAAGCGCCTCGCCAAGGTCACCACGCTGACCCAGCGCACGGAGGGCTCCACCGCGCTGACCCCGGTGGACCGCTGGACCCTGGACCAGTCGATGCCGGCCCACCGCACCGACGAGGGCACCGCCCTGTGGCTGGAGTCGATCACCCGCACCGGCTACACCGCCGACGGCGAACCGGCCGAGGAGTCCCTGAACCCGGTCGAGTTCCTGCCCAACACGCAGTCCATGCCCAACCGCGTCAAGCGCGGCGCGAAGGACCCCAACCCCGTCTTCGACCGGCTGCGCATCCAGCGCGTCGTCAACGAGTACGGCGGCGAGACCGTCGTCGACTACAAGAAGCCCGCCGAGGACAGCGCCTGCGCGACCGGCACCGGCTTCCCCAAGCCCGAGGCGAACACGGGGCTCTGCTTCCCCGCGTACTGGCACCCCGACCCCGACAAGGCCGACGAGACGATCGACTGGTTCCACAAGTACGTCGTCGACGGCGTACGGGAACTGCCCAACGTCGCCGGGAGCCCGGCCGAGACGACGGCGTACGAGTACGTGGGCGGCGGCGCCTGGGGGCTCAACCAGGCCGAGTTCTCCAAGAAGAAGACCCGCACCTACGACCAGTGGCGCGGCTTCGGCCTGGTCCGCACGATCACCGGCGCGGACTCCACGACCCCGTACACCTCCACCACCCGCGGCATGTCCGAGACCCGCTACTTCCGCGGCATGGACGGCGACCCGCTGCCCGGCGGCGGCAAGCGCGAGGTCGTCGTCACGGACCACGACGGCGCCAAGATCGCCACCGACGACCTCGCCTACCAGGGGCGGGTCGCGGAGACCCTCACGTACACCAAGTACAACGGCGAGTTGCTGACCCGCTCGGTCGACTACCCGACCACGCCCGAGGCCCTCGCCACCCGCGCCCGCGACGACGGCGTCCCGCCGCTGAAGGCGTACCGCGTCAACACCGCGAAGTCGAAGACCTGGACCCGGTCCTCGGGCAGCGGCGACGACACCGACGAAGAGCGCACGACCACGACCACCAGCACCTACGACCCCACCTACGGCCTGCCCGTCACGGTGGAGACGACCGCCGACACCGAGACCGGCGACACCACGTGCACCGTCAACTCCTACGTGCACAACACCGAGGCGAACCTGATCGGGCTGCCCAAGCAGTCCCTCACCACCGCCGGCACCTGCGCGCACGCCCCGTCGGCCACCGCCGCCGAGTGGATATCGGGCTCCCGCGTCGCCTACGACAACCAGGCCTACGGCACCGCGCCGACCACCGGCCTCGCCACCGGCACCTGGGACATCAGCGGTGACGGCGGCGCCTGGACCGACAACGGCACCGTCACCTACGACGGCTACGGCCGCCCCACCAGCACCACGGACGCGCTGAAGCACAAGGAGACCACCGCCTACGGGCCGAGCACCGGCCAGGTCTTCAAGGTCACCAGCACCAACGCGCTCAGCCAGTCCAGCACCTCGACCATCGACCCGGCGCGCGGCACCACGCTCAGCGACACCGACCCCAACGGCAACACGACGGCCTACGCCTACGACGCGTACGGCCGCACCACCTACGCCTGGGCCCCGGGCCAGACCCCGGGCGACACCGACGAGGCCTCGGCCCACTTCACGTACACGATCGTGCAGGGCGAGCCGGTCCACGTGACCAGCGAGAGCCTCAAGGAGGACGGCTCCTACGACACGGGCGTCACCTTCTACGACGGACTCGGCCGCGAACGCCAGCGCCAGGAACCGGCCGTCGGCGGCGGCCGCCTCGTCACCGACACGCTGTACAGCGCGGACGGCACGGTCAGCCAGACGAACAACGCGTACTTCGCCAACGGCGCCCCGGACGACGAGATGTTCGACGTCGAGTCCGACGGCCAGGTGCAGAACGCCACGCTCTACGCCTACGACGGCCTCGGCCGCGTCCTGACGGAGACCCCGTACCTCGCGGGCGTCGCCAAGCCGACCAAGGCCACCAGCTACCAGTACGGCTACGACTACTCCGTCGTCGACGACCCGGCCGGCGGCACCAGGCAGCGCTCGTACACCGACGCGCTCGGCCGCACCACCCGCGTCGACACGTACACGGACCTCAACCGGACGGTCTTCCGGTCCACGCGCTACAAGTACGACGCCCGCGGCGACCGGGTGAAGGCCGTCGACAGCGAAGGCAACGCCTGGTCGTGGACGTACGACGCGCGCGGCCGCGAGCTGACCGCGACCGACCCGGACACCGGCACCTCGCACACCACGTACGACGTCCTGGACCGCGCGGAGACCACCGAGAACGCCCGCGGCATCAAGGTCTGGACGAAGTACGACGACCTCTCGCGCCCGCTCGAACAGCGCCTGAACAACGACTCCGGCACGCTGCTCCAGGCCAACACCTACGACACGGTCACCGGCGGCATCGGCCAGCCCGCCACCTCCACCCGCTACACCGACGGCCTGGGCTACACCCAGTCGATCACCGGCTACACGGAGGACTACCAGGCGACGGGACAGCAGCTGAAGCTGCCGCCGTCGGTCGCCACCCAGTACGGCCTGAAGGACACGTACACCTACGCCTACGACTTCTCGAAGCAGGGCCAGCTGCGCTCCACGACGCTGCCCGCGGCGGGCGCGTTCGACTCCGAGAAGGTCGTCACCCGCTACAACGAGGACGGGCTGCCGGTCTCCACCTCCGGCCTCGACTGGTACACCGCCGACACGGAGTACAGCCCGTGGGGCGAGGTGCTGCGCTCGGTCGCGGGCGAGCAGCCCAGCCGGGTGTGGACGACGAACCTCTACGACAGCACCACGGGTGAACTGAACCGTCAGATCGTCGACCGCGAGTCCACCACCGACACCACCGCCGTCACCGGGCACCGGGTCAACTCCCGAACCTACGCCTACGACACGGCGGGCAACATCACGCAGACCACGGACGTGTCGGGCACCGCGACCGACCGCCAGTGCTTCGTCTACGACGGGCTCGGCCAGCTCACCGAGGCGTGGACCTCGCCCAACGAGGCGTGCAAGGCGGCCGGGAAGACGTCCGCGGCCCCGTCCTACGACGACGGCACGTCCAACGTGACGGCGGCGAACGACGGCTACTGGCAGTCGTTCAGCTACGACGAGATGGGCAACCGCAGGAAGCTCGTCGAGCACGACGCGGCAGGCGACACCGCCAAGGACGCGACGACCGACTACGCCTACGGCAAGGCGGACGGCAGCCAGCCGCACACGCTGACCGGCATGGAGCGCACGTACACCACGGACGCGGGCGCCCACGTCAAGGAGTCCTCCACGCTCCAGTACGACGAGGACGGCAACACCACGACGCGCACGACGGGCGGCAACGAGCAGGGCCTGACCTGGACCTGGGACGGCCAGGCCGAGACGGTGTCCGGCTTCGGCGCGAACGGCTCGGGCGAGTTCGTCAACACGGCCTCCAAGCGCTGCCTCGACGTGCAGTCCTCCTCGAACGTGGCCGGCACCCCGCTGCAGATCTACTCCTGCAACGGCACCAAGGCCCAGAAGCTGCGCATCGACCCGGACTCCGACAGCGACTCCACCACGGGCGCGCTGAAGGTGCTCGACCAGTGCGTGATGCCGAAGGACGGCGCGAGCACGGCCGGCACCGCCGTCGTCATCGCGAAGTGCACGGGCGCCGCGAACCAGCGGTGGACCACCACGTCCACGGGCACGCTCAAGCACGTCGCCTCCGGCAAGTGCGCGGCGCTGCCCGGCGGTACGACGACACCGGGCACCGACCTCCAGCTCGCGACCTGTGACGGTTCCGCGGGCCAGGTGTGGAAGCCGGCCGACGAGATCCGCTACGTCTACGGGCCCACCGGCCAGCGACTGCTCGCGCTCTCCGACAGCGAACACACCCTGTACCTCGGCGACACGACGGTCTCCACCGACGCCGCCAACGCCCTCGCGTACACCGAGCGGTACTACTCCCAGCCGGGCGCGTCCACCGTGATGCGGCACGCGCAGGGCACGGCGGCGGCCACCTTGTCGGTGCAGGTCGCCGACCAGAACGGCAGCGCGTACGTCAACGTGCAGCTGGCGCAGGGCAACAAGGTCCAGTTCTCCAAGGCGACCCCGTTCGGCACGGAGCGCGCCGAGAGCGCGAGCTGGCTCTCGCACCAGGGCTACGTGGGCGGCGGCGAGGACTCGTCCACGGGCCTGATCCACCTCGGGGCCCGCGAGTACGACCCGGTCACCGGACGCTTCCTGTCCGCCGACCCGGTCGTGGACCTGGGCGACCCGGTCCAGCTCAACGGCTACGTCTACTCGGAGAACAACCCGGTCACGTACGCGGACCCGTCGGGCCTGTCGTCCGGCACGGACGCCTCCGACTACTACGACGGTCCCTCCGACTCCGCGGTGTCGGGCGCCCGCTCGACGGCGGCGCGCACGCTCGGCGACGTCATCCTGTCGACCGGCTGGGCGGTCCTGAAGGAGTTCCTCGGCTGGAACGACGTGGTCGGCTGCTTCTCCCGCGGTGACCTGTGGGCGTGCGGCAGCCTCCTGATGGACGCCATCCCGTGGGGCGCGATCTTCTCCAAGGGCAAGAAGATCTGGAACGCCGTCAGGGCGACGATCAGCGCCGTCAGCGCGTGGCGCAAGGCCGTGACCCAGGCCAAGCGGGTCCTCGCGCTCGCGAAGAAGGCCTGGGAGATCGCCCGCAAGATGGCGGCGGCGGCGAAGGCGGCCGCCAAGCGGGCCGCGCAGCTGAAGAAGAAGGCGCAGGCCGCGAAAGCCGCCGCGACCCGCGCGGCGAAACGCCAGACACAGAAGATCGGCAACGCGACACAACGCAAGGCGCGTTCCGAGGCCAGGAAGACGGCGAGCAGCAAGCCGAGCACGACGGCCCGGAAGAAGTCCGAGGGCGGCGGCAACGAGACGAGCGGCGCCAAGGCCGACGAGGGCGAGGCCGCGTCCTGCCCCGTCAACAGCTTCACGCCCGGCACCCGGGTGCTGATGGCGGACGGCACCAGCAAGCCGATCAAGGACGTGAAGCTCGGCGACAAGGTCCTCGCGACCGACGCCGAGACCGGCGACACCACGGTCGAGACGGTCACCGCCGAGATCCTCGGCCAGGGCCTCAAGCACCTGGTGAAGGTCACGGTCGACGTCGACGGCAAGAAGGGCACGAAGACGGCGTCGGTCACGGCGACCGCCGGTCACCCCTTCTGGGTCGAGGAACTCCACACCTGGCTCGACGCCACCGACCTCGCCCCGGGGGAGTGGCTGCGCACCAGCGCCGGCACGTACGTCCAGATCACGGCGGTCAAACGCTGGACGGTCACCTCGGCGACGGTCCACAACCTGACGGTCAGCAATGTCCACACGTACTACGTGCTGGCAGGGGCCGCGCCGGTCCTGGTCCACAACTGCGGGAAGGGCCCGGGCGGCCAGGACACCGCGGACGCGGGTCACGTCTACGAAGGCGGTCAGTACCAGGATCTCAAGGATCCGACGACCGGAAACAACTACCCGGGTACGGAGATCAACCACGTACCGCCCGCGTCCCTGGCCGAGGCGAACCTCGGATACCGTACAGGCCCCGCTGTGCGCATGGACTACGTCGACCACCGGGCGGTCTACTCGACAGGTAGTTCCCGAGCGGCGAAGGCGTGGCGCATGTGGCAGCAGGAACTCATCGACGGTGGACGCGTGGATGAAGCCGTGCAGATGGATATCAACGATATCCGCAACAGATTCGGGTCCAAATATGACGGCGCCATCAGTCAGATGCTGGCAGGGATGGCGAACAACCCCGCCTATCAAGCCATGAGACGGATTCCGAGTGTGGTCGGCTAGGTGGCGCAGAATTCTTCAGGAGACAGCGTGAACATTTCGGTGGACCCTCCGGACCGGGTCGGTCCCATCGCTCTCGGGATGTCCGTTGAACAGGCCGATGACGCACTGCGGCGCATTGACGGCCTTCAGGCGGAGGACGGGCCGCGGGAGCCCCTGCACGGCCAGGCGAACTACGCGAGCGGGCTGAGCATTCACACCCATTTCGGTCCGGGTTCCCTGGTGAACGCGATTGAGGTGTTCCGGCCTCGGGCGGATGTCTCCGTGCTGCTGCATGGATTCGACATCTTCGGGCTGCCGGCTCAGGAAGTGGTCGAGCGGATCGGCGAGTTCGCGGAACTGGAAGAGGAGGAGCGCGGGTGTTCGTTCATCGCCCCGGAACTCCTTGTCGCGCTGTGGCGTCCCTTCGTGTCGACCACCGAGGAAGATGAGCAGGGCTACTACTTCCAGTCTGTTCTCGTGGCTCGGCCCGGATATTACGATTGATCTCCCCTGAGGGGGAACTGGCGAAGGTGGAATATGCGTAAACGTGTGGTGTTCGGACTGCTGTCCGGAGTCATGGGGTTGGGGCTCGTCGGCACCACCGCCATGACGGCCGAAGCCACCACCTACGAGGGCGGCGTCTCGTTCTCGAAGGTGGTGTTCAATGACGGGGACCCGATCGTCGTCGGCACGACGAACAGGGTGAGGGTCCCGCTGACGTTCACCGTGAAGAGCACATCGGCGCTCGACTCGTGGGAGGTGTTCGCCTACCGCGGCACGCTCGGCAAGAGCGACTACACGCTGGCCGGCAGTGAGACCGAGTTGAGCTGCTCGAAGTCGACGAGCGGCGGGGTGACGACGCGCGCCTGCAAGTGGATGATCGACATCGAGCCGCGCCACATGCCCAGCGGCAACGGCGGCTCGCTCGTCAACAGTGACGCCACCGCGTGGAAGACCGCCGGCACCGGCATCAAGCCGAACGGCAGCTGGGACACCGACGGCCTCTCCGGCACCGTGTCCCTCCAGCGGTACTCCCGGCTGACCGCCAACGCCTCGCCCGAACCCGCCGTCAAGGGCAAGAAGATCACCGTCACCGGTGTCGTCCAGCGCGCCGACTGGTCCGCGCACAAGTACGTGAACTACGGCGGCCGCAAGGTCTACCTGCAGTTCAAGCCCGCCGGTTCGAACACCTACACCTCGGTGAAGGCCGTCACCGCGAGCAGCACCGGCAAGCTGTCCACCACCGTCACCGCCGACAAGAGCGGCACCTGGCGCTGGAAGTACTACGGGAACTCCACCACCGGAGCGAGCACCTCCACCGGTGACTCCGTCACGGTTGGCTAGCGACCGCCGGCGCCCCCGAGTCGTACCGGCCCATCAACCGATCGGTTGATGGGCCTTCGAGCGTGATGGGCGATGCCGGCACCCCACCCCTGACGCGAATCTTGAAGCATGACGACAGGGACCAGTACCACCGCCACGGCACCGCTCATCGAGGTGAGCGGGCTGCGCAAGGCCTACGACGGCCGGGCCGTCGTCGACGGGGTGTCCTTCTCCGTCGACGAAGGGGAGATCTTCGGAATCCTCGGACCCAACGGGGCCGGCAAGACCACCACCGTCGAGTGCGTGGAAGGACTGCGGACACCCGATGAGGGGCGGATCCGCGTCGCCGGGCTCGACCCCGTCCGCGACCACGCCACCGTCACCGGCATCCTCGGCGCCCAGCTCCAGGAGAGCGAGATCCAGCCGAAGCTCACGGTGAAGGAGGCCCTGGAGCTGTACTCGGCGATCTACCCGGACCCCCTCGACTGGCGGCCGCTCGCCGAACGGCTGCGCCTCACCGACAAGCTCGGCACCCGGTTCGCCAAGCTCAGCGGAGGCCAGAAGCAGCGGCTGTTCATCGCCCTCGCGCTCGTCGGCAACCCGCGCATCGTCGTCCTCGACGAACTGACCACCGGCCTCGACCCGCGCGCCCGCCGCGACACCTGGGAGCTCATCGAGGACGTACGGGAGCGTGGCGTCACCGTCCTCCTCGTCACCCACTTCATGGAAGAGGCCCAGCGCCTCTGCGACCGCATCGCCGTCATCGACAAGGGCCGGGTCGCCGCGCTCGACACCCCGGCCGGGCTGATCCGGCAGGCCGCGGGCGCCACCGTCATCTCCTTCACGCCGTCGGGCCCGCTGCCCGAGGGGGACCTGGCGAAACTGCCGGGCCTCGCCTCCACCGACCACCGCGACGGCCGGATCACCCTCACCGGCAGCGACGAGACCGTCAACGCCGTCATCACCCTGCTCGCCCGGCACCACATCACCGCCCACCAGCTGCGGGTCTCCGACGCCACGTTGGACGACGCGTTCCTCGACCTGACGGGAGTCGGCCAGTCATGAGTACCGCCGTCGTCACCAACGCCCCGAACAAAGCCGTCCTGAAGGCCGAGTTCACCCTCTTCCGCCGCGAGGCCGGCAGCCTGATCGGCATCCTGCTCTTCCCGATCGCCCTGCTGGTGATCCTCGGCTCGATCCCGTCGTTCCGCGAGGTCGACCCCGGGCTCGGCGGCATCCGCCTGGTCGACGCGTACGTGCCCGTCACCGTCCTGCTCGCCATGATCGCGGGCGGCATCCAGTCGATGCCGCCGATCATCACGGGCTACCGCGAGCGCGGCGTCCTGCGCCGCATGTCCACGACGCCGGTACGCCCGTCCGCGCTGCTCAGCGCGCAGATGGCCATCCACGGAGCGGCGATCGTGCTGGGCGCCGCGCTCTGCCTGGCCGTCGGCCGCATCGCCTTCGACGTGGCCCTGCCCCGGCAGCTCGCCGGATACCTGCTCGCCCTGGCCCTGTCCGTCGTCGTCGCCCTCTCCCTCGGCGCGCTGATCGCCTCCCGCGCCCGTACGACGAAGATCTCCAACGCGATCGGCACCGTCGTCTTCTTCCCGGCGATGTTCTGCGCGGGCGTGTGGGTGCCGGTGCAGGCGATGCCGGACGCGCTCGCGCACATCGTCGAGCTGACCCCGTTCGGCGCCGCCGCCCAGGCCCTGAACCAGGCCATGGCAGGGGACTGGCCCGGCTGGTCCCACCTGCTGGTGCTCGCCGTGTGGGCCGTCGGCCTGTCCGGCGCCGCCGCCCGCTGGTTCCGCTGGGAGTGAGCATGACCGACGGCGCGGACCGGCACACTGGCGGCATGCCCCAAGGATCCGTACGCGACCGCACGGACGCCGCCGAACTCGCCGACGCCGTCGCCACCGCCGAGAACCCCTGGCGCGTCGTGCACCGCTACGGCGCGTACGTGCTGCTCGCGGTCGGGGTCGTGCTGCTGGCCGCCACCTCCGACGTGATCGGCATGAGCCGCACGGACTGGTACGTCGCGGGCGGCCTGTCCGCCCTGGCGCTCGTGCTCCAGCTGGCCTGGACCGTGACGGAGCCGGAGCCGATGCGGGTGTCGGCGGTGAGCGCCGCCTTCTACTGGACGCGCTGGGCGATCGCGTTCGTCGTCACCCTGATCAACCCGTTCTTCGCGTTCTTCGCCGCGGTCGGCTACTACGACGCCGACCGGATGCTGCCGCGCTGGCAGCAGCGGCCCGCCATCCTCGCCTCGGTCGTCATCGTGGCGGGCTCCCAGTCCGGCGGGCTGTGGCCGCGCAGCCCGCTCGCCTGGGCCGTGTTCGGCGCGCTCATCGTCGCCAACATGGCGTTCGTCGTCATCACCGGGCACCTCCAGGAGAAGGAGCAGGAGCGCGCCCGCGTCCAGGTCCGCACGATCCACGAGCTGGCGGAGACCAACGCGGCCCTCCAGGCGGCCCTCGACGAGAACGCCCAGCTGCACTCCCAGCTCCTCGTCCAGGCGCGGGAGGCGGGCGTCGCCGACGAGCGGCGCCGGCTGGCCGCCGAGATCCACGACACCATCGCGCAGGGCCTGACCGGCATCATCGCCCAGCTCCAGGTCGTCAAGAACGCCCCCACCCTGGAGATCGCCCGCGAGCACCTGGACCGCGCCGACGCCCTCGCCCGGCACAGCCTCGGCGAGGCCCGCCGCTCCGTGCACAACCTCTCACCCGCCGCCCTCGCCGACGCCAGCCTGCCCGAGGCCCTGAAGAAGACGGTCGCCGAGTGGGGCGGACGCACCGGCGTACGCGCCGAGTTCACCCTCACCGGCACCGCCCAGCCGCTCCACGACGAGATCGAGGCGACCCTGCTCCGGATCACCGAGGAGGCCCTGTCCAACGCCGCCCGGCACGCCCGCGCCACCCGCCTCGGCGTCACCCTCTCCTTCATGGCGGGCGAGGTCACCCTCGACGTGCGCGACGACGGCCGCGGCTTCGACCCGCTCGCCCTGCCCGCCAGGACCGGCACCGCGGGCTTCGGCCTCGACGGGATGCGGGCCCGCGCCGAACGCCTCGCCGGTGACGTCACGATCGAGTCCGAGCCGGGAAGCGGCACGGCGATCTCCGCTCGCGTACCTTTGGTGCCCCATGACCAGTGACAGCAGCGCCATCACCCTCCTGATCGTCGACGACCACCCGGTCGTGCGCGACGGCGTCCGCGGCATGTTCGACTCCGCCCCCGGCTTCACGGTCCTCGGCGAGGCGGCGAACGGGGTGGAGGCGGTCGCCCGCGTCGCCGAACTCGACCCGGACGTCGTCCTGATGGACCTGCGCATGCCGGGCGGCGGCGGGGTCGACGCCATCAGGGAACTGGCCCGCCGCGGCGCCCGCGCCCGCGTCCTGGTCCTGACGACGTACGACACGGACTCCGACACCCTGCCCGCGATCGAGGCGGGCGCCACCGGCTACCTCCTGAAGGACGCCCCGCGCGAGGAGCTGTTCGCGGCGGTGCGCGCGGCCGCCGAGGGCCGCACGGTGCTCTCCCCGGCGGTCGCCTCCCGCCTGGTCACCGCGGTCCGCACGCCCGCCGCCCCCGCCGACGAGACGCTGTCCGCCCGCGAGCGCGAAGTGCTCGTCCTGGTCGCCCGGGGCACCTCGAACAAGGAGATCGCGCGCGAGCTGTTCATCAGCGAGGCCACGGTCAAGACCCATCTCACCCACATCTACGGCAAGTTGGGCGTCAAGGACCGCGCCGCCGCGGTCGCGGTGGCCTACGACCGCAAGATCCTCGGCTGAACGTCCCGGTCAGGCGATCTCCTCCGGCGTCACCGTCACCCACCCCCGGTCGGCGGTCACCGGCCGCCCCAGCTCCCGCTGACGCCGCGCCCCGTCCGCCTTCAGCCGCTCCAGCTCGGCGAGCGGGCCGTCGCCCCGGTCGACCCACAGCCGTACGCCGCCGGCCTCCACGTCCACCGACCGCAGCAGCATCGGCCCGTCGCTCGCGGGCGTGTCCCCGGCGGCGAGCACCGGGCCGCGCCAGGCGTCGATGTGCGTACGGATGGCGGCCGGCTTCCCCTCGTACCAGGTCAGCGGCGCCAGCAGCGTCGACGTCAACTCCCGCTCCGCCAGCGCCCGCTCGTCGACTACGCCGGCCGCGAGCTCCTTGCGCGAACTCGTCACGTCCCCGGTCACGGGATCCCTGAGCAGGGCGGCGGCCCCGATGACGTTCCGCGGTGGCACGCCGTAGCCGTAGCGCGGATCGGCCAGCAGCATCCGTACGAGGTCCTCGGACGCGGCGCTCACCACGTACACCTCGATGCCGTGCGCGCGCAGCACCCGGTACAGCTCCTGCATGCCGCGCGACACCCGGGGCGGCCGGGCCCCGCCGGGCAGCGGGCCCTCGTACGCCATCAGCGCGTCGACGTGGCTCTTGAGCGCGCCCAGCGTGAGGCCGGAGAAGATCTGCGCGGCCCACGGATAGCCGACCAGGTCGTCGATGGCGCAGAGTCGCCCGTAGTACTCGGTCAGCGTCTCCCGGCGGTCCGCCGTGTCGTGGAACGGGACGACCGCGAGCGACGGCTCCATCGTGTCCCTCGTCAGCACGCCCCGCAGCTCCAGGAAGGGCAGCAGCGACTCCTCCAGATCACCGCGGTACGTGGTGTTGTCCGCGTCGAACACCGCGTAGGCGCCCCGGTGTTCATGGGCCGCGACGACCCGGGCCAACTCCCTGGCCTGCGGGCGCGGCCAGTGCGACAGCTCGGCTGCGATCTCGTCGACGGTGGCGTCGGGGTGCGTGCGGGGGCGGGGGCGTTGGTCTGCGCGGGTCACGCCGGGACATCGTAGGGCGCGCCCTCCCGGCGGCTCTTACCGGCCTTCTCCCGACGCAGCCGGATTCCCCGTTGTTCCGCCGCGTCCGGCGACGACACGCTGACCGGCGTGGATATGTCCTTGTCCGCCGGGCGGCCCGGCGTCCCGGCCGCCCGGCCGCGACGGCCGCGGCCCGCGGGCGTGCTGCGCGCCCTCGCCGTGTTCGCCGCCGTCCGCCTCACGGGCCTCGTCCTCGTCGTCGTCCTCGAACACTGCGCGGGGCGTGACCGCGGGGCCGGGGCGCTGACGCACTCCTGGGACTCCAAGTGGTACCTGAGCATCGCCCGGTACGGATACGACCATCACTGGAGGGAATCGGCGGCCGGACTCCTCCAGACCGACCGGGCGTTCTTCCCGCTGTACCCGGCGCTGATCAGAGCCGTCTCCACCGTGCTGCCCCTGTCGACGGGCCAGGCGGCGCTGTTGATCGCGTGGAGCGCGGCGCTCGCGGCGGCCTACGGCGTGTACGCGGTCGTCCACCGGGTCCACGGGGTCGCCGTCGCCACCGTCACCGTCGCGCTGTGGGCGATGCTGCCGCACTCGGTCGTCCTCACGCTCGCCTACACCGAGCCGCTGTTCTGCGCGCTCACCGCCTGGTCCCTGCACGCGCTGCTCGCCTCCCGCATGCTGCTCGCGGGCGCGCTGTCCGCGCTCGCGGGCCTGACCCGGCCGAGCGGCTTCGCGATCGCCGCGGCCGTGGTCGCCGTGGCCGTCCACGAGGCGGTACGGCACCGGGGGCGGGTCCCCGCGAGCCTGTGGGCCGGGGCCCTGCTGGCCCCCGCGGGCTGGGCCGGATACGTCCTGTGGGTCGGTGTGCGCACCGGCGACCCGCTGCACGGCTACTTCACCGTGCAGGCCGCCTGGAACTCCCGGCTCGACTTCGGCCTCCAGGGACTGCGCTTCCTGCGCGCGCTGTTCCTGCACGGCGGCAAGGCCGGCTATCCGCTGGCGCTGGTGATCGTCGCGGCGGCGCTGCTGCTCTTCGCCCTGCTGTGCCTGGACCGCGCCCCGCTCGCGCTCCTGGTGTACACGGGCGCGCTCGTGGCCCTGGTGGTCCTCGCCTCCGGCCCGTTCGGCTCCAAGCCGCGCTTCCTGCTGCCCGCGTTCCCGCTGCTGATCCCGATGGCACGGGCCATGGTCCGCGGCTGGTGGGCGCGCCGGGCCCAGGTGCTCGCGGTGGCGGCGGCGCTGGGCACGGTGTCCCTCTGGTACGGCGCGTACCTGGTGGTGCTGGCCCGCCAGCCGCTATGAGGCCGCCGCCGTGGGCGGGCCCGGGGGCCGGGAGGTCGCCGAAGGACCGGGCGAGGGCGTCGCCGACGGGCTGAGGGAGGGCGTGCCCGACGCCGAGGGGGCCGGAACGGGTGCCGGGGTCCTGGACGCCGGGTGCGGCGCCGGGCTCGTACGACGTGCGGCGGGCCGGTGCGGGGCGGGCGCCGCCCTCTTCGGGTGCGGGGTGTGCACGGGGACGCGGGGGTGCCGGTGCGCCGGAACACCGGCCGGCGCGGGGGAGACGGGGTGCGTCGCCGTCGGCGCGGGCCGCCGGTGCGCGGGCCGCGCCACGTGCCGCGCCCGCACGGCGTGCCCGAACAGCGGCGCGGACGCGCGCGGCGGGAGCGGCTCCGGGGTCAGCCCCGCCACCCAGCCGGACGCGGTGCTGATCACCCCGGCCAGCGCGATCGAGCACACCGCCACCCGCAGCGGGCGGCGCCGGGCCGTCGCGGTGAGCGCGACCCGGCCGAACCGGCGCAGCACCCGGGCCAGCAGCACGCCGATCCCGACCAGCGGAAGCAGCAGCAGGACCAGGCCCAGTACGGCGACCGCGCAGGTGGCCGCCCGCCCCTCGGAGGCGGCGGTGACGGCGGCCGCGGCCTGCGCGGTGAGGGAGCGGGTGGCCGTCGCGACGATCCGCGGCAGGTTCCACAGGCTGTAGCCGAGGTCGGCGAGGACCAGCGGCACCAGGACCAGCACCCACAGCGAGAATTCAGTAAGGGAACTCTGAAGAAATGCCCTAAGTCCGTACGCGCAGCAGCAGCACCGTCCGCGCCCCCACCGTCACCGTGCCGCCCGCCGGGTGCACCACGTCCGGTGCCGCCTCCTGCGCCTCCTGGCCGGTGTCGACGACGACCTCGTACTCCCTGGCCCACGGCTCGCCGGGCAGCACGAAGCCCTCCGCGCGGTCGCCCGCGTGCAGCACCGCGAGGAAGCTGTCGTCCTCGACCGGCTCGCCGCGGGCGTCCCGGCCCGGGATGTCACGGCCGGAGAGGTACATGCCGAGCGTCGCCGCCGGCGCGTACCAGTCCCGCTCCGTCATCTCCGTACCGCGCGACGTGAACCAGGCCAGGTCCCGCAGCCCGTCCGCCGAGTGCGCGCGCCCCGAGAAGAACGCCCGGCGGCGCAGCACCGGATGCGCGTGGCGCAGCGCGATCAGCCGGGAGGTCAGGTCGAACAGCGCGCGCCAGCCCGGCTCGTCGAGGAGGCCCCAGTCGACCCAGCTGATCTCGTTGTCCTGGCAGTAGGCGTTGTTGTTGCCGCGCTGGGTGCGCCCGAACTCGTCGCCCGCGACCAGCATCGGCACCCCCGTCGACAGCAGCAGCGTCGTCAGCAGGTTCCGCAGCTGCCGCCTGCGCAGGGCCGCCACCGACGGCTCGGCCGGTTCGCCCTCGGTGCCGCAGTTCCACGACCGGTTGTCGCCCGACCCGTCCCGGTTGCCCTCGCCGTTCGCCTCGTTGTGCTTGCGCTCGTAACTCACCAGATCGCGCAGGGTGAACCCGTCGTGCGCGGTGATGAAGTTGACCGACGCGTACGGCCTGCGCCCGCCCCACGCGTACAGGTCGCTCGACCCCGACAGGCGGTAGCCCAGATCCCGTACGTCGGGCAGCGCGCCGCGCCAGAAGTCCCGTACGGCGTTGCGGTACCGGTCGTTCCACTCCGTCCACAGCGGCGGGAACGCGCCCACCTGGTAGCCGCCCGAGCCCACGTCCCACGGCTCCGCGATCAGCTTCACGCGCCGCAGCACGGGGTCCTGCGCGATGACGGCGAGGAACGGGGAGAGCATGTCGACGTCGTGCATGGAGCGGGCGAGCGCCGCCGCCAGGTCGAAGCGGAAGCCGTCGACGCCCATCTCCGTCACCCAGTAGCGCAGCGAGTCCGTGATGAGCCGCAGCACGTGCGGCTGGACGACGTGCAGGGTGTTGCCGCAGCCCGTGTAGTCGGCGTAGCGGCGGGCGTCGCCCTGGAGGCGGTAGTAGCCCCGGTTGTCGATGCCCTTCAGGGACAGCATCGGGCCCAGCTCACCGGCCTCCGCCGTGTGGTTGTAGACGACGTCGAGGATGACCTCGATCCCGGCGTCGTGCAGCGCCCGCACCATCCGCTTGAACTCGCCGACCTGCTGTCCGGCCGTGCCGGATGCCGCGTACGCCGCGTGCGGGGCGAAGTAGCCGATGGAGTTGTAGCCCCAGTAGTTCTTCAGGCCCCGGCGCAGCAGATGGTCCTCGTGCGCGAACTGGTGCACCGGCAGCAGCTCCACCGCCGTCACCCCCAGCTTCACCAGGTGCTCGATCGCCGCCGGGTGCGCGAGACCCGCGTACGTCCCGCGCAACTCCTCGGGTATGCCGGGGTGTCGGCGGGTGAACCCGCGCACGTGCAGCTCGTAGATGACGGAGTCGGCCCACGGGGTCTTCGGGCGCCGGTCGTCCGCCCACTCGTCGTCGGGCGCGTCGTCGTGCACCACGACGCCCTTGGGGACGTACGGCGCCGAGTCCCGGTCGTCGCGCACGGTGTCGGCGACGTGCTGCTCCGGCCAGTCCCGTACGTGCCCGTAGACCTCCGGCGGCAGCCCGAACTCCCCGTCCACCGCACGCGCGTAGGGATCGAGGAGCAGCTTCGCCGGGTTCCAGCGGGCGCCCGTCCACGGATCCCAGCGGCCGTGCACCCGGAAGCCGTAGCGCTGCCCCGGACGCACCCCGGGCACGAACCCGTGCCAGATCTCGTGCGTCAACTCGCTCAGCGGCGACCGGCTTTCGCGGCCCTCCGCGTCGAACAGGCACAGCTCCACCCGCTCCGCGCCGCCCGCCCACAGCGCGAAGTTGGTGCCCGCGACCCCGTCGGGGCCGACCCGGAAGCGGGCCCCGAGCGGCATCGGCGCGCCCGGCCACACCGGACCCACCGGGGACGTGAACTCCCGGTCCCGGCCCCGCCCGATCAGCGCGGACGGCACCGGCCGCCCCTGACCCGCCACACCGTCCGGCACGGCTGTCCCCGTGCCGGACTGCACGGCCTCCTGCTCGGGTGCGCTCGACACCTGTCAGCCTCCCGCGGCTCCACGACTGGTCGGCCGGAGCAGGGCGCGCGGCGTCCCGGCCGCGCTCCCCTCAAGCCCTCCCCACTGTTCTGCCCAGAGCTTGGCTCGCACTCACGTTTCCCCGGCGGGGTGCCCGTCGTTGGCCTGGCGTGAAAACTGCTGTGAGGCGCGCGCGGCGCGCAGGGGCGACACTGGGCGCCGTACTGACATGGGCAGGACTCGTCGGCGCAACTGCCGGCTGTGACTCGCACGAGGTGCTCGGCAAGCCGCGCGCGCCCGAGGACATGATCCGGGTGACCCCGGACGACGCGAGCAAGAACGTGAAGGGCGACGGGACACTCCAGGTCGAGGTCCCCGAGGGCCGGTTGCAGTCCGTCAAGGTCGTCCGCATCCAGGACGCGCAGGAGGAGGCCGTGCCGGGCCGGCTCGACGCGGACGGCACCCGCTGGCGGCCGACCGGGCGGGACGCCGACGGGCTCGCGCTCGCCGCGCAGTACACGGTCGACGCGGTGGCGGTCGACGACGACGGGCGGCGGATGGCCCGCCACACCACCTTCACCACCTTCGTCCCCGACGAGCGCTTCATCGGCTACGTCACGCCGGAGAACCGGGCCACGGTCGGCACCGGCATGATCGTGAAGCTGGCGTTCAACCGGGAGATCGAGAACCGGGCCGCGGTCGAGCGCGCCGTCCGCGTCACCTCCCGGCCCGCCGTGCCGATCGCCCCGCACTGGTTCGGCAAGGAACGGCTCGACTTCCGCCCGGAGAAGTACTGGAAGCCCGGCACCGAGGTCACCGTCGACCTCAACCTGCGTGACGTGGAGGGCGCTTCGGGCGTCTACGGCCTCCAGCACAAGACGTTCACCTTCACCATCGGGCGCAGTCAGGTCTCCACCGTCGACGCGGCCGCGCACACCATGCGGGTCGTCCGGGACGGCGAGCTGATCGACACCCTGCCGATCACGGCGGGGGCGCCGAGCTCGACCACGTACAACGGAAAGATGGTGGTGACCGAGATGCACGAGGTCACCCGCATGAACAGCCGCACCGTCGGGTTCGGCGGCGAGTACGACATCCCGGACGTGCCGCACGCGATCCGGCTCACCGACTCCGGCACCTTCCTGCACGGCAACTACTGGTCGGGCAGCGCCTTCGGCTCCGCCAACGTCAGCCACGGCTGCGTCGGACTGCGCGACGTCAAGGGCGGCAGCTCGCTCACCCCCGCCGGATGGTTCTTCGACCACACGCTGATCGGGGACGTCGTCGAGGTGCGGGGCAGCACCGACAAGAAAGTGGCTGCCGACAACGGGCTCGGGGGCTGGAACATGGACTGGAGAGAGTGGAAGGCCGGGGGCGCCGCGCATTCCTAGCCACTGACGCGCAGGGCCGGTGCCCCGGAAAGTGACGGACGACGGTCCGAAAGGGGGGTGGGGCACCGGCGGTTGGGACTAAACGGTGACATAGTTCGGGGCTCCGTTTTCCCAGGTCGTGTGGTTATCTTTCGCAGTGCGCGCGCGGACGCGCAGGGGTGCAGGCCCTGGACCCGGGCCTGGCGAGGGGAGAAACATCTTGAACGGGCGACGGCCGATATCGGCGGCTCTGCTGGGCGCGGCACTGCTGCTGGTCACCGCTTGCGGTGGCGGGGGCGGTTCGGACACGGGGAACGACGGCAAGGGAAAATCCGGCAAGGCGGGTGAGGACACCAAGGCGTCGGCCGCCGTGGTGACCGTGGCACCCAAGGACGGCTCGAAGAGCGTTGCGACCAGCGGGGCGCTCAAAGTCACGGCCGACAAGGGCAAGTTGACGTCGGTCGAGGTCGCGGACAGCAAGGGCAACAAGGTCGACGGCAAGATCACGGAGGCCGGCACGTCCTGGGCCCCCGACCACCATCTGGCCGCCTCCACCACGTACAAGGTGCACGCGGTGGCCAAGGACAAGGACGGCCGCGAGTCGGCCAAGGACACCAGCTTCACCACGCTCACGCCGAAGAACACCTTCATCGGCACCTTCACTCCGGAGGACGGCTCGAAGGTCGGCGTGGGCATGCCGTTCTCGATCCGCTTCACGCGGGGCATCACGCACCCCGAGGACGTGGAGAAGGGCATCTCGATCACGACGGAACCCGCCGTCGACGTCGAGGGCCACTGGTTCGGCAACGACCGCCTGGACTTCCGCCCCGAGCAGTACTGGGCGGCCGGCACCAAGGTCACCGTCAAGCTCGACCTCGACGGGGTCGAGGGCCGCGACGGCGTCTACGGCAAGCAGGTCCGCACGGTGAAGTTCACCATCGGGCGCAGCCAGGTCTCCACGGTCGACGTGAAGACGAAGACGATGACCGTGAAGCGCGACGGCAAGACCATCAAGAGGATCCCGGTGACCACCGGCAAGCCCGGCTACGACACCTGGAACGGCCAGATGGTCATCAGCGAGCGCCTCAAGGTGACCCGCATGAACGGCGAGACGGTCGGCTACGGCGGCGAGTACGACATCAAGGACGTCCCGCACGCCCAGCGCCTGACCACGTCCGGCACCTTCATCCACGGCAACTACTGGGGCGGCGACGCCTTCGGCAACTACAACGCCAGCCACGGGTGCATCGGGCTGCGCGACGTGCGGGGCGGGTACGACGGCAAGGTCGCGGCCGCCTGGTTCTTCGACCAGTCGATCACCGGTGACGTCGTGGTCGTGAAGCACTCCAAGGACAAGACGGTCTCCCCGGACAACGGCCTGAACGGCTGGAACATGTCCTGGGCCGACTGGAAGAAGTAGGCAGCGTCCCCGCGCCCCGCCAGGGGCGCGGGGAACTGCGCGACCCGCCACGACGGCGGGACGCCCACGTGACGAACCGCACCGGTCCCTTCGGGGTGAACGCCCGCTAACCTGCGGAGCATGACCGCAACCCTCGAAATCGCCGACGGCGTGGGCACCATCAGCCTGGCCCGCCCCCCGATGAACGCCCTGGACATCGCCACCCAGGACCGCATCAAGGAACTCGCTGAAGAAGCCACGGCCCGGGACGACATCCGGGCCGTGGTCGTGCGCGGCAGCGAGAAGGTCTTCGCCGCCGGCGCCGACATCAAGGAGATGCAGGCCATGGACCACGCGGCCATGGTCGTACGGTCCCGCGCCCTCCAGGACTCCTTCACGGCGGTGGCCCGCATCCCCAAGCCCGTGGTCGCCGCGATCACCGGCTACGCCCTGGGCGGCGGCTGCGAGCTGGCCCTGTGCGCCGACTACCGGATCGCCGGGGAGAACGCCAAGCTGGGCCAGCCCGAGATCCTGCTCGGCCTGATCCCGGGCGCCGGCGGCACCCAGCGCCTGGCGCGCCTGATCGGCCCGTCGAAGGCCAAGGACCTGATCTTCACGGGCCGCCATGTGAAGGCCGACGAGGCGCTGCGGATCGGTCTGGTCGACCAGGTCGTCCCGGCGGACGAGGTGTTCACCGCCGCCCACGCCTGGGCCGCGAAGCTGGCGCAGGGCCCGGCGATCGCGCTGCGCGCCGCGAAGGAGTCCGTCGACGCGGGTCTGGAGACGGATCTGGAGACCGGCCTCGCCCTCGAACGGAACTGGTTCGCGGGCCTGTTCGCCACCGCCGACCGGGAGACCGGAATGCGCAGCTTTGTGGAGGAAGGTCCGGGCAAGGCGAAGTTCGCCTGAGGGCCCCGCGGACGGTGCGTCAACTCCCTTGCGGGCAAGCAGAGTTGATCACGTCCCCCGTTGGAGCGCATTAGCGCGGCCTTAAGGGAACCTTAAGCGATCCGCGCCGGTGGCGATCATTGACCGCTCTCGTACGGTGAATCATCGCAGGTCAGACGGGCTGTAACCGCCCTCTATCTGCCACTGGCACATGCCAGAAGAGCCCCCCGGAATGAGGCGTTCCGGGGGGCTTATTCAGCCGGAACGGTCCCACGGGCCCCGCTGGGCAGCCATCATGGTGGGCATGGCGGGGCTTGAGGGTGTCGAACAGCCGCGGAGGCACGGCGGTGCGACCGCGGCGCGCTGGTCTCCCGCGGTGGAGGACGAGCACGCGCTGCGGGCGCTGGAGTTGTTCGGAAATCCGACCGAGGCGGAGGTGCCGCTGCCGTCGCGTCCTGAATCGGCGGCGACCGCGCGGCGGCTCGCGCAGGTCGTCATCCTGCGGCACTGGGGTCTCTCCCCGAAGATGACCGAGGACGCGGTCCTGCTCGTCTCCGAACTCGTCGGCAACGCGGTGCGGCACACCGGGGCCCGCGTCTTCGGCCTGCGCATGCTGCGCCGCCGGGGCTGGATCAGGGTCGAGGTCCGCGATCCCTCCCGCGGGCTGCCCTGCCTCATGCCGGTCCATGAACTCGACGTGTCCGGGCGCGGACTCTTCCTCGTCGACAAGATCTCCGACCGCTGGGGCGTGGATCTGCTGCCGCGCGGCAAGACGACCTGGTTCGAGATGCGGGTCGCCGACCGCTGAGCGGCCGGTGAGCGCACGAAAGCCCCCGTTCTCGCCGTGGTACGGCGCCGCGGGGGCTTTCGTGTGGTGCGCCGCGGACATGGGGGGTGGGTTCCGCGGCGGCTGTGGACGACCTTGCCCGGGTCAATGGGGGCCTTGGCACCGATCATGGCAGATGGGACCAGGAAGGGCCAAATGAATCATTGGTGACAAGGGTCATCAGCCTCGCAAATGAAGGAAATGTACAAGCAGTGTTCAGCAATCATTAAGGCCCTCGGGTCGGTAGGAGGCTTTCGTCCCCGATCGCCCTTAAATAAGGCGGGTGACTCAGGCAGAACCGATCCGACGCCGCTCGGCCCTGCGCGCGGGAGCCGGACTCACCGCCGCTCTCGCCGCCGGCTGCGCCCCCGCCGAGCAGACCGACACCGCCACCAGCGCCCCGGCCCCCAAGGCCCACCGCACCGCGACCGCGACCCGCGCCGCGCCCGGCCCCCGCCGCTTCCCCGGGCAGCCGGCCCAGATCGCCCACGGCCCGCGCACCGGCGACCGGGTCGCCCTCACCTTCCACGGGCAGGGGGACCCGGCCGTCGCCCACGCGCTCCTGAAGCAGGTGGAGCGGGCCCGCGCCCACATCACCGTGCTCGCCGTCGGCACCTGGCTCGACAAACACCCCGAGCTGGCCCGCCGCATCCTCGACGGCGGCCACGACCTCGGCAACCACACCATGCACCACATCGGCATCAGCGAACTGCCCGAGGCCGAGGCCCGCGCCGAGATCACCGGCTGCGCGGACCGCATCCGCCGGCTGACCGGCTCCATCGGCACCTGGTTCCGGCCCTCCCGCACCCGGACCGCCACCCCGCTCGTCGCCCGCCTCGCCCACGGCGCCGGCTACCCGCACGTCCTCTCGTACGACGTCGACTCGCTCGACTACACCTCGCCGGGCCGGGAGGCCGTCGTCCGGAACGTCGTCTCGGCCGTCCGGCCGGGCTCGATCGTCAGCCTCCACTTCGGCTACGCGGACACGGTCGAAGCCCTGCCGTCCCTCCTCGACCACCTCGACCGGCGCGGCCTGTCCGCGGTGACCTGTACGGAGCTGCTCTCGTGAACCCCACCCGCCGTACCGGCCTCCTGCTGACCGCGGCCGTCCTCGCCGCGCTGACCGGCTGCGGCACCGAGTCCTCCGCCGGGCACACCGCCCAGGAGGCGATCAAACCGGTCAAGCCGGCCGCGCCGCAGCGGCCGGCGGTCCACGGGCTGCCCGGCATGCCGCCCGTCCTCGACACCAAGGACATCTATGCCGCCGACCGCCCCAACAAGCTGTCGCCGGTGGTCAAGGACTTCCCCTCCCGGGTCTACGTGCCCAACACCGAGTCCGACACGGTCACCGTCATCGACCCCAGGACGTTCAAGGTGACCGAGACGATCAAGGTCGGCCGCCAGCCCCAGCACGTCGTCCCTTCCTGGGACATGAAGACGCTCTGGGTCAACAACGACAAGGGCAACACCCTCACCCCCATCGACCCGAGAACCGGCAAGGCGGGCGCCCCGGTCGACGTCCACGACCCGTACAACCTCTACTTCACCCCTGACGGCAAGCACGCCGTCGTCATGGCCTCGCTCGACCGCGAACTGGTCTTCCGCGACCCGCACACCATGAAGATCCAGCACACCGAGCCGGTCTCCTGCTACGGCGTCAACCACGCCGACTTCTCACCCGACGGCCGCTACTTCATCGTGAGCTGCGAGTTCAGCGGCGAGCTGCTGAAGGTCGACACCGCCCGGATGAAGGTGGTCGCGCACCAGAAGCTGCCCTTCGCCGGCGCGATGCCGCAGGACGTCAAGATCTCCCCGGACGGCAAGCGGTTCTACATCGCCGACATGATGGCCAACGGCATGTGGGTGCTCGACGGCGACGCCTTCACCACCCCGAAGCTGCTGCCCACCGGTAAGGGCACCCACGGCCTCTACGTCAGCCGCGACTCCAGGGAGATGTACGTCTCCAACCGAGGCGAGGGCACGATCTCCGTCTTCGACTTCGCCGCGAACCGGCTCACCAAGAAGTGGCGGCTCCCGCAGGGCGGCAGCCCCGACATGGGCGGGGTCTCGGCGGACGGCAACACGCTCTGGCTGTCGGGCCGCTACGACTCCGAGGTCTACGCCATCGACACCCGCACCGGCGTCCAGGTGGCCCGCATCCCGGTCGGCAACGGCCCCCACGGCCTCGCCGTCTACCCGCAGCCGGGCCGCTACTCGCTGGGCCACACCGGAATCTTCCGGTAGGAAGCGCCCCGCCCGGGGCGCGGGGGACCGCGCGACCAGCCACGTACGAGCCCCCGCGCCCCACTTGAGTCTCCACCCGCTGGAGGGCCCAGACTCCCTGCCATGACCGACGAACGACCCCGGTTGCTCACGATCGGACAGCTGGCCCGCCGCACCGGCCTCACCGTGCGCACCATCCGCTACTGGTCCGACGAGGACGTGCTGCACCCCGTCGCCCGCAGCGAGGGCGGCTACCGGCTCTACGACGCCGAGTCCGTGGCCCGCCTGGAGCTGATCCGCACCCTGCGCGAACTGGGCCTCGGCCTGGACGACGTACGGAAGGTGCTCGCGGGGGAGCGGGACATCGCCTCGGTGGCCGCCGCGCACGTGGCGGCGCTCGACGCGCAGATCCGCGCGCTCCGGCTGAACCGGGCGGTCCTGTCGACGGTCGCACAGCGCAACTCGACCGCAGAGGAGATGGCCCTCATGAACAAGCTGGCGCGGCTCTCCGCCGCCGAACGCAAGCACATCATCGACGACTTCATGGAGCAGACGTTCGGCGGCCTCGACGCCGCCGACCCCGACATCCGCACCCGGCTGCGCGTCATGGTCCCCGATCTGCCCGACGACCCGTCGAGCCGCCAGGTCGACGCCTGGGTGGAACTGGCCGAACTGATGGGGGACCAGCAGTTCCGGGCCCATATGCGCAAGATGTTCGAGTTCAACGCGGCGGACCGCGGGCCCGACGTGGCACCCGGCAGCTCCCTGTGGTTCATGAGCCGGCTCGTGCAGCTCGCCGGGGAGGCCGGGGAGCGGGGCGTCGAGCCCGGATCCGACGAGGCGGGCGAGGTGCTGCGGGGCCTGCTCGGCGACGCCGACCCGGCCGAGGTGCTCGAACGCCTGGAGGCCGCGGCCAACGAGGACGTCGCCCGGTTCCGCGACCTGGTGTCCCTCGTGCGGGGCCTCGACCCGCTGCCGGACCACCGTGAGGAGTTCGCCTGGGTACTCGCCGCACTGCGCACACGACTCGCCAGCTAATCTGACCCCCGTCAACACAGCAGTAAGCAAAACGAGGGGTGGTCCCGGTGGCGAGCATCGAGGAAGCACGCAAGGCGTTCGACCGGTTCGACGCGGACGGTGACGGCTTCATCACGGCGGCCGAGTACAAGAGCGCCATGGCGCAGATGGGCGACTTCAACGTCACCGAGTCGGTGGCCGAGGTCCTCATCGCCCGGCAGGACACCAACGGCGACAAGGTGCTCTCCTTCGACGAGTTCTGGGCCAACCTGAACAAGGCCTGAGTCCTGAGAGACCAACCGCGTCCGCCGGGACTGGACCGCACGGGTCCCGCCCCGGCGGACGCGTCCCTGCTCACCCTGCTCGGACTCGGGCCCGAGGAGGACGCCGTCTACCGGCTCCTCGTCGACCGGCCGGACAGCGAACCCGGCGACCTGGTCGGCCCGTTGACCCCGTACGAGGTGACCCGCGCGCTCGGCGTCCTGGTCGAGCGGGGCCTCGTCAGCGCCCGGCTCGGCGCCGAGGGGACGGCCCCGCGCTATCGCTCCGCCTCCCCGATCCTCGCCCTCGGCCCGCTCCTCGAAGCCCGCCGCGGCGCCCTCCACCAGGTCGAGCACCTGGTCACCGAGTTGTCCGAACGGCACCGCGCCGCACAGGTCCGGGCCTCCGGCGCCCCCGTCGAAGTGCTCTCCGGAGCCGCCGCGATCCGGCGCAGGCTGCTCGCCATGGGCCGGGAGGCGCAGAGCGAGGTCTGCTCCCTGATGCCCACGCGCAGGGCGCCCGTGGCGCTCTCCGTCGAGGAGGGCATCGAGGAGGTCGAGCACGAGTCCATGCGGCGGGGCGTCCTGCTGCGCTCGGTCGTCGAACGCGGCTGGTTCGACCACCCCGACACCGCCGCCTCCATCGCCCAGGTGGTGGCGCAGGGACAGAGCGTCGCCGTCGCCGAACGAGTGCCGATCAAACTGGTCATCGCGGACCGGCGCACCGCCCTGCTGCCGCTCGACCCCGAGCGCGACGAGACCGAGCCGATCGCGCTCGTCGTCCACCGCAGCGGCCTGCTCACCGCGCTCCAGTCCCTCTTCGACCAGTGCTACGCGCAGGCCACCCCGCTCCAGGTCGGCCTGGGGGAGGCGCCCCGCGCCGACGACCCCCTCGACGGGCTCGACCGGAACATCCTCACCCTGCTGCACGTCGGCCTCACCGACGCCGCCATCGCCCGCCAGCTCGGCCTCGGGCACCGCACCGTGCAGCGGCGGCTGCGGTCCCTGATGACCCGGGCGGCCGCGGCGACCCGCTTCCAGCTCGGCTGGCACGCGGCGCGGGCCGGCTGGCTGGAACCCGACGACCCCGGCTGAGGCGCGTTTACGCCACGGCCACTTCACGCCACCGATGATCCCTTGTAGCGGACACCTCAGGTGGCGAACCATCAACGCACCGATCGCGTGGGGCTCTTGGGCCCCACGTTTCTGTGTGTGATGGGGAGGACGTTGTGGCAAAGAGACCGATACGCCGGGTCGTGGCCGCGGGAGTGGTGGCCGCCGCCACCGGCTCCGCGCTGCTGACCGGACCCGCCTGGGCCGCCGACGGGACGCCCGGCACCGGAGCGGCCACCGGCACCCCGGTCCCGGTGGCGCCCGCCATGACCCAGGGCCTCGACACGGCGGCCAGGAGCGGCACCCCCGCCCAGGCCGCCCGCGCCCACATCGCGGACCACGAGGACACCTACAAGGTGCCCGTGTCCGACCTGAAGACGGTCCGCACCACCCAGGACGGCGGCCAGACCACCGTCCGGTTCCGCCAGGAGCACGACGGCGTCCCGGTGTTCGGCGCCGAGTACGCCGTGCAGACCCAGAAGTCCGGCGCGGACCGCAAGGTCACCTCCGCCACCGGCACCCTCTACACGGACCTGACGGTCTCCACGACCCCGAAGGTCGACGAGGCCACCGCCGAGCGCCGACTGACCGTGCTCGACGCCAACCTGCGCGGCGTGGCGGGCGCGAAGACCGCATCCCACGGCCTCACCGTGCTGCCCGACGCCCAGGGCGGGCGCCTCGCCTGGCACTTCACCGTCACCGGCGCCAAGAAGGACGGCAGCCCGGTCCGCCAGGAGACGTACATCGACGCCCGCGTCGGCGGCCTCGCCCTCTCCTACAACAACATCGACGCCGCCGACGCCTCGCCCGCGCGGGCCACCGGCGTCCGCGTCGACGGCACCGAGACGACGCTGGAGGCCGACAAGGCCGCCGACGGCTCGTACACGCTGGTCGACTCGACCCGCGCCATGTACCCGGCGACCGGCGGTCAGATCCGTACCTACGACGCCCAGCGCAAGAGCTACCTCGACGTCGCGGGCGGCCCGGTCACCGACGACGTACCGCTGGTGACGTCGGCGACCGACCGCTTCGACGGCGCGAACACCTCGTCCGGCGCCGTCGACGCGCACCTCAACGCCGCCAAGGTCTACGAGTTCTACAAGAACGAGATCGGCCGCGACGGCATCGACGGCAAGGGCGGCTCGGTCTACTCCGTCGTCAACGTCTCCAACAAGGGCAAGGACTACGCCAACGCCTTCTGGGACGGCTCCAAGATGGTCTACGGCCACATGGACGGCGTACCGCTGTCCGTGGGCCTGGACGTCGTCGGCCACGAGATGACCCACGGCGTCACCGAGCACAGCGCGGGCCTCGTCTACCTGAACCAGTCCGGCGCCCTCAACGAGGCGATATCCGACTACTTCGGCAACGCCATGGAGACCGCCGACAAGGGCGTCGCCATGGACGACCCGAACTCCGGGCTCATCGGCGAGTACCTGTGCAACGGCACCAAGCCGCTCGACGAGTGCGCGCTGCGCGACCTGAACGACGGCCGCAACGCGCAGAAGGACTACGAGCCGATCCCGCTCGACATCGACAACGGCGGAGTCCACTACAACTCCACCATCGTCGGCGGAGCCCTGTGGGACATGCGCAAGGCGATCGACACCGAGCTCGCCGACCAGATCGTCTACCGCGCCGCGCAGAACTACCTCACCCCGCTGTCCGGCTTCACCGAGATGCGCACCGCGGTGACGCTCGCCGCCAAGTCCCTGAAGGTCTCCAAGAACGACCGGGCCAGGATCGACGCCGCCTTCGACGCCCACGGCATCGAGAACGGCTGGGAGCAGAAGGGCGGCACCCACGACGGCACCACCATCGGCGCCGACGTCCTGCCCGCCTACGAGGTGTACAGCGGCATCGACCAGCAGGCCGCCCAGATCAGCGGCGACGTCTACGCCATCGGGCACGGCGACGCGATCGCCTGGGACCAGGGCTCGGCCGCGTTCGGCATCACCGTGGGCCGCTTCAGCAAGCAGCACGGCAAGTCCGACCACGAACTCGCCCAGCGCGACGCCTACTTGATCGACCCCTCGCTCGACAAGAAGCGGATCGTCTTCACCCGCGTCACCGCCGACGGCATCGGCATCTACGGCGCGGGCGACAAGGGCCAGGGCGCGATCAAGAAGATCGTCGACACCCCCGGCGCCGACGAGACCGAGCCGGTCACCGAGAACGGCGCCCTCGCCTACGTCTCCACCACCGCCGACGGCGAGCAGGACGTCATGCTGCGCAAGGCCGACGGCACGACGGTCAACGTGACGCCGGAGACCGGCACCAAGGCCTACCGCCTCGCGATGAAGGACGGCACCATCGCCTGGGCCGGCGCCGACGGCACGTGGCTGTTCACGTACGACATCGCCACCGGCACGACCCGGAGCAAGCGGATCACCGGCTTCCTCACCGATGTGATCGCCGACGTCCAGCTCACGAAGGACCACGTCTTCTACCGTTCCGACGGCGGATTCCTGATCCCGAGCTCGTCCTTCGGGGCGGCGCCGCTCGACGACGTGGCGAAGCTGAAGAGCCTCACCTACCCGGGCATGACCTTCCTCGGCCAGTTCACGGTCACCGACGACTACTTCGCGTACTCCACGTTCGACATCTGGGGTGCCCTCGGCGGCTGGGGCGAGCCCGGCAAGGTGCAGGTGGCCAGGACCGCGGAGCTGTTCTCCGGCGGCAAGCCGCAGTGGCAGCGCGTCTCCTGCTCCTCCGGCGCCCAGCTGGCCCCGTCCCTCGGTGACGGCCGGCGCGTCGCATGGCTGGACACCACGTCCGCCGCGACGGACGTGGTGACCCGCGAGACCTTCGCCGGTACCTGCGAGAACTAGCTCAACTCGGCTTCACAGCGGCCCGGTTCACCGCGGACAGCACCGCCCCCACGGAGGCGGCGAGCACCGAGGTGTGCCGGGCCGCGCCCCATGCGCGCACCCGTCCCACCCGGCAGCACGCGTACGCCACGGCCTCGGAGCCGGAGCCCCCGCCGAGCCCGTGCTCGGCGAAGGACTCGATGTCGACGTCCACACCGGCGGCGCGCAGCGCGTCACCGAAGGCGGCCAGCGGACCGTTGCCCTTGCCCTCCAGCTCCCGTCGCTCGCCGTCCACCTCGACGACGCACGAGAAGCGGTGCACCTCGGCCCCCTCCTGCCGGGCGGCCCAGTCGACGAGGGCCACCGGCCCCGCGGCGTCCAGATAGGCGTCCCGGAACAGCGCGTACAGCTCGTCCGGGCCCGCCTCGCGCCCGCTCGCGTCGGTCGCCTCCTGGACCGCCCGCGCGTACGCGGGCCGCATCTCCCGCGGCAGGTCGATACCGTGGTGCTCGCGCAGCAGGTACGCCATTCCGCCCTTGCCCGACTGGGAGTTGACCCGGATGACGGCCTCGTACGACCGCCCGAGATCGGCCGGGTCGACCGGCAGGTACGGCACCTCCCACGGCCCGTCCGGGTGCGCGGCGCGGTGCGCGAGACCCTTGCTGATCGCGTCCTGGTGGGTGCCGGAGAACGCCGTGTGGACGAGGTCGCCCGCGTACGGGTGGCGGGGGTGCACGGGCAGCCGGTTGCAGTGCTCGACCGTCTCGCGCACCGCGTCGATGTCGGAGAGGTCCAGCTTCGGGTCGACGCCCTGGGTGTACAGGTTCAGGGCCAGGGTCACCAGATCGACGTTGCCGGTGCGCTCGCCGTTGCCGAACAGGCAGCCCTCGACGCGCTGCGCGCCCGCGAGGAGCGCCAGTTCGGCGCAGGCGACCCCGGTGCCGCGGTCGTTGTGCGGATGCACGGAGAGGATCACGGAGTCGCGCCGGTCCAGGTGCCGGTGCATGTACTCGATCTGATCCGCGTAGACGTCCGGCGTCGCGATCTCGACCGTCGTCGGCAGATTGTGCGTGACCGGCCGGTCGGGGCTCGCGTCCCACAGCTCGGTCAGCCCGTTGCAGAGCTCAAGCGCGAAGTCGGGCTCGGTCAGGTTGAACGTCTCCGGCGCGAACTGGAAACGGATGTGCGCGTCCCCGCGGGCGTCCGCGAGCCGGGCCATGTGCGTGGCCGCCTCCCTGACCGTCGCCAGGAGCTCCGCGCGCGTCCTGCCCAGCACCACGTCCCGCCAGACCGGCGACGTCGCGATGTACAGGTGGACGACCGCGCGCGGCAGGCCCTCGACGGCGGCGAAGGTGCGCTCGATCAGCTCCGGCCTGGCGGGCGTGAAGACGACCGGGGTCACGTCGTCCGGCACGAGGTCGCTCGTCACGAGCCGGCGGACGAAGTCGAAGTCCGTCCGGCTGGCGGACGGATAGCCCACCTCGATCTCCTTGAACCCCGTGCGCACCAGCAGGTCGAAGAAGCGCTGCTTGCGCGCGCCGTCCATCGGCTCGGCCAGCGCCTGATTGCCGTCGCGCAGATCGACGGGCACCCAGAGCGGGGCCTCGGTGATCCGCCGCCCCGGCCAGCCGCGCTCCCGTACCGGCACGTCGACGCGCTCGTGGTGGGGGCGGTAGCGGTGGAACGGCATGGGGGAGGGGGTCTGCGGATTCCAGCGGTACATCGGTGGTGGTGTCCTTCGCGGTCGACGGGTGACGACCGGCAGCACGGCACCCCGCGGCGGGGTGCCGGTCGCGTCAGGCCCCGCCGCGGCCGCCGAGAAGAAGGAGTCCACGGGTCATGGCGGGTAGACTAGCCACACCTCAGCTCCTCAGACAAGTACTCCTCAGACAAGTTGGTGTCTCCCGTGTCGTCCGTGGGTCCGCTCCGCCCCAGCCCCCTCGTCGAACAGGCCGCCGAGCGGCTGCGCGCGCAGATCGCCGACGACACCTGGCCCGTCGGCACCCGGCTGCCCGGCGAGACCACCCTCGCCAAGGACCTCGGGGTCGGCCGCTCCACGGTCCGCGAGGCGCTGCGCGCGCTCGCCGGGGCCGGGATGGTGCGGCCGCGGCAGGGCGCCGGGGTCTTCGTGACGGCGACCCGCCCGGTGGAGGACTTCCCTGCACGGCTGCGCAGGGCGGCCGTCGCCGACCTGTACGAGGTGCGCACGCTCCTGGAGGTCCAGGCGGCCCGGCTCGCGGCCGGGCGGCGCACCGACGACGACATCGCCGCGATGCGGGCGGCCCTCGACGCGCGGCGGGCGGCCGCCGACGGCCCCGGCGACGCCTTCATCGACGCCGACATCGCGCTGCACGCCACGGTCGTGGCCGCCGCCCACAACCCCGTACTGACCGACCTGTTCGCCGAGTTCGCACCGGCCCTGCGGCAGGGGCTGATCGACCTGCTCGCCCTCGTCGACGTCCCGCGGGCCGAGCGCGACCACGGCGACGCGGCGCACGCCGACCTGGTGGCGGCGGTCGTGGCGGGCGACGCGGAGACGGCGGGCCGGGTGGCGCGGGCCGAGCTGGAGGCCGTCCAGGTGAAGCTGGGCTCCTGAGGAATAGCCGGTCCGCTCCCCGGGTTCGCACTCGATGCACATGCATGAATCTCCGGAAGGGCGAGACATGAAGATCGGCATCATCGGCGCGGGCAACATCGGCGGCAACCTGACCCGGCGGTTCACCGCCGCAGGCCACGACGTGCACGTCGCGAACTCGCGCGGCCCGCAGACCCTCACCGGCCTCGCGGACGAGACCGGCGCCACCCCGGCCACCATCGAGGACGCGGTCCGCGACGCACAGGTCGTCGTGGTCACCATCCCGCTGAAGGCGGTCCCGAACCTGCCGAAGGGCCTGCTCGACACGGCGGCGCCCGACGTCACCGTCATCGACACCGGCAACTACTACCCGCAGCAGCGCGACGGGAAGATCGCCGGGATCGAGGACGAGGGCCTGACCGAGAGCCGCTGGACGGAGCGCCAGCTCGGCCACGAGGTCGTCAAGGTCTTCAACGGCACGTACGCGGCCGACATCGTCGACAAGGCCCGCCCCGCCGGCGACCCGGCCCGCGTCGCCCTGCCGATCGCCGGCGACGACACGGCAGCGAAGCAGGTGGTCACCGCGCTCCTCGACGAGATCGGCTTCGACGCCGTCGACGCGGGCGGCCAGGACGAGTCGTGGCGCCAGCAGCCCGGCACCCCGGTCTACGGCCTCGCCGCCGACGCCACCGCCGTCCGCAAGGCACTGGACGAGGCGTCCCCGGAGCGCACCGCGGAGTGGCGCGCCTGAAGACGCACGGCCCTCGACCAGGGGGCGGTGTGACTTGTACGTTTTATGGTCGTTGAGCCGATCATGGAGAGCGCGGAACAGGGAACGCCGGGGCGGGCGGTGCGGCGATGCGCGGCGCGAGCGGGCGATTGGGTGTGCGAGCGCACTGCCGACAAGTACCCCCTCACGAAGGGGTATTGCAGGACTCATTACGTCCAGCAGCGGCATGGCAGACCCTTCACGCCCGCCCGCGCCGGCTCGATGGCCGCTGGGGACAAACTCTGCGCGTTTTCCGGATGTCTGCGGGCGCTCTCCGCGAAGGGCCTGTGCGCGGGCCACTACGCACAGCAGAACGGAGGGCGCCCGCTGACTCCGCTGCGAAGCAAGCGGGACAGCGCCGTCTATCGCGCCATGATCGAGAAGGGGGCGGTGGAGTGTCTGGGCTGCGAGGAGGTCAAGCCTCTGGCCGAGTACTCCAGGCTCAGTGCCAAGGGTGACCCCCGCCCCTACTGCAAGCCGTGCAACTCCGAGCGTGTGCGGTTGCGCAACCACAATGTGACCAAGCAGTTCGTGGAGGAACTGCTCGACTACCAAGGCGGTCGATGTGCGATCTGCGGAATCGAGGCGACGGGTTCCGCAACCCTGCACATTGACCATGATCACGAATGCTGTCCTGGGAGAGGGAGCTGCGGCGGCTGTGTCCGGGCCCTCGTCTGCTCGAACTGCAATACCTACGGCCTCGCCTGGTACGAGGCGCTACCTCGGGAACTGCGCACGTTCGACCTGCTGAATGGCTATCTCGCCCATCCACCGGCACGCCGCTTCCGGCAGCTCTCAGGATCCCTCTGCCCAGGTACGTAGCGTCGCTTTGCTCGAAAAGACGGCCACGTTCTTGTCGTGCGGGCTCGACGTGTACTGGTGGATCGTCCACTTCGCCTTGATGCGCGGCTTCCCAGCCGTCACGTAGTCGGCGATCCACAGCCCGTCACCGGCGTACGACGTCGTGTCCACGTTCAGCCAGAAATCGCGGTTCGTGTACAGCATCACCCGGTTGTTCGGGCGCAGGCGCTTCACCTCGCGGATGAAGTGGTCCTTGTCCGCGTTGCTCGCCCGGGTGCCGTCGCCGGTCGTCTCCCAGTCGACCGCGAGCAGGTCGCCGGCCTTCTCGGGGGCATGGCCCACGAAGTACGCGGCCTGGGCGGCGATGTTCCCCGGCCACAGGAAGTGGTAGAAGCCCACGATGCACTCGCCGTCCCGGGCCAGTTTCGTCTGGGAGGTCAGGCGCGGGTTGACGTAGCTGCGACCTTCCGTCGCCTTGATGAAGACGAACGACTGGCCGTCCGTGTCGAACGTGGACTGGTACGAGCTGACGTCGATGCCGTGGAGCATGTGCGGGCCTCCTGGTCGGTGGGGGCGACGAGGTTGAACTGTCATGGTCCCCGCATGCTCCCCGATCCGAACCCGCCTGCGGGCGGCTTTACGGGGAAGGCGCAGTCTGATGTGGCCGCGCGCAATCTTGGAACACGCTTTACGTGGCCACATGCAACTGAGCCCACCGGAACAGAGGTCTGACAGAAGGCCGGGCCCCGGTTTTGGAGGGCGCGGACCGAGGAGAGTGGGGCAGGACGTGGGACGGCGCAGGGGCAGCGGAATAGGGATCGCGCTCGTGACGGCCGCGGTGCTCGTGGGGACGAGCGCCTGCGGCGGAGGCGGCGGCAACGATCAGGCGGACGGGAAGAACGGCAAGCCGGGGAAGCCGAGCGCGACCGCGAAGCCCTCCCCGACGAAGCCCAAGGGCCCGCCGATGCTGCTGGAGACGATCATGCCGCAGGGCGGCGCCACCGTCGGCGTGGCCATGCCCGTCTCGGTGGTGTTCACCGACCCGGTCGCCGAGAAGGCCCGCGCCTCCGTCGAGAAGCACATGAAGGTCAGCGCCTCGCAGCCGGTGGAGGGCGCCTGGCACTGGTTCGGCGACAAGCGCGCCGACTGGCGCCCGAAGGAGTACTGGCCCTCGGGGACGAAGGTGAAGGTCGTCGCCGACATGGAGGGCGTCAGCAACGGCAACGGGCGCTACGGCACGCACAGCTACACCCACACCTTCAAGATCGGCGACGACGTCCGCGCGGACGTCTCCGTCAGCGGCCACACCATGAAGGTCACCAAGAACAGTTCGACGCTGCGCACCCTGTCCATCAACGCGGGCAGCGCCCAGTACCCGACCTGGAACGGCACGATGGCCGTCATCGACAAGCAGGAGAAGGTCCACATGACCTCCTGCAGCGTCGGTATCAGCTGCGACAAGGGCAGCCCCAACTACTACGACCTCACGCTGCCCTGGGACGTACACCTCACCCAGTCCGGTACGTACGTGCACTACTCCACCGGCGACCCGAACCCGGGCAGCGGCAGTGCCCGCGGCTCGCACGGCTGCGTGCACCTGTCGATGTCCGACGCCAAGTGGTTCTACGGCCAGGTCAAGCAGGGCGACCCGGTGACGATCACCGGCTCGCCGCGCGCCAAGGCCCCGGCCGACAACGGCTACGCGGCCTTCAACCTGAGCTGGGACCAGTGGCTCCAGGGCAGCGGGACCGGCGAGGGGACGACGGCCACCCTGTGACCGCCGCCCCGCACCCGCCTGTCAGCACTCGATGATGTTGACGGCGAGGCCGCCCCTCGCCGTCTCCTTGTACTTCACCGACATGTCCGCACCGGTGTCCCGCATGGTCTTGATGACCTTGTCCAGGGACACCTTGTGCGAGCCGTCGCCGCGCATCGCCATCTTGGCCGCGGTGACCGCCTTCACGGCCGCCATGCCGTTGCGCTCGATGCACGGGATCTGCACCAGACCGCCGACCGGGTCGCAGGTCAGGCCGAGGTTGTGCTCCATGCCGATCTCCGCCGCGTTCTCCACCTGCTCCGGGGAGCCGCCCAGCACCTCGGCCAGCGCGCCCGCCGCCATCGAGCAGGCCGAGCCGACCTCGCCCTGGCAGCCGACCTCGGCGCCGGAGATCGAGGCGTTCTCCTTGAAGAGCATCCCGATCGCCCCGGCGGAGAGCAGGAAGCGGACCACGCCCTCCTCGTCGGCGCCTGGCACGAAGTTGACGTAGTAGTGCAGGACCGCCGGGATGATCCCCGCCGCGCCGTTCGTCGGAGCGGTCACGACGCGCCCGCCCGCCGCGTTCTCCTCGTTCACCGCCATCGCGTACAGGGTGATCCACTCCATGGCGTGCGCCAGCGGATCGCCCTCGGCGCGCAGCTTGCGGGCCGAACTCGCGGCCCGGCGGCGGACCTTGAGGCCGCCCGGCAGGATGCCCTCGCGGGCCATGCCGCGCGAGGTGCACGCCTGCATGACCCGCCAGATCTCCAGCAGGCCCGCGCGGATCTCGTCCTCGGTGCGCCAGGCCTTCTCGTTCTCCAGCATCAGCGCCGGGATGGACAGGCCGGTCTCGTGGGTGAGGCGGAGCAGTTCGTCGCCGGTGCGGAAGGGGTGCTTGAGAACCGTGTCGTCCGGGACGATCGGGTTCTCGCCCGCCACGGCGTCCTCGTCGACGACGAAGCCGCCGCCGACCGAGTAGTACGTCTTGGTGAGCAGCTCCTTGCCCTCGGCGTCGAACGCCCACAGGCTCATGCCGTTCGCGTGGTACGGCAGGGCCTTGCGGCGGTGCAGGATCAGGTCCTCGTCGAAGTCGAAGCCGATCTCGTGCGCGCCGAGCAGCTGAAGGCGGCCCGACTCCTTGATCTCCTCGACGCGCTGGTCGGCGTGCTCGACGTCGACGGTGCGCGGGGAGTCGCCCTCCAGGCCGAGCAGCACCGCCTTCGGGGTGCCGTGCCCGTGGCCGGTGGCGCCCAGGGAGCCGTACAGCTCGGCGCGTATCGAGGCGGTGTGGGCCAGCAGGCCCTCGTTCTTCAGGCGGCGCGCGAACATCCGGGCCGCGCGCATCGGGCCGACCGTGTGGGAGCTGGACGGGCCGATGCCGATCGAGAACAGGTCGAAGACCGAGATGGCCACGGTGGAACTCCAATGGTGGTGGCGGACGACGCTGTCCGCCGGTGTTCGGGACTGACGATGAGGACGTGACACGGGGCACCCTGCTCACTCTCCAGTGTGCGGGGTGCCCCGAAAATTCGTACGTCACAAAGCGTACGGAACGACTACAGGCCGGGGTACAGAGGGTGCTTCTCCGCGAGTGCGGTCACCCGGGCCTTCAGCGCCTCGGCGTCGTAGGACGGCTTCAGGGTCTCGGCGATGATGTCGGCGACCTCGCGGAAGTCGTCGGCACCGAAGCCGCGGGTGGCCAGCGCCGGCGTGCCGATGCGCAGGCCGGAGGTGACCATCGGCGGGCGCGGGTCGTTCGGGACCGCGTTGCGGTTGACCGTGATGCCGACCTCGTGGAGCCGGTCCTCGGCCTGCTGCCCGTCCAACTCGGAGTCGCGCAGGTCGACCAGGACCAGGTGCACGTCGGTGCCGCCGGAGGCCACGTTCACGCCGTGGGCGCGGGCGTCCTCCGAGGTCAGGCGCTCGGCGAGGATCTGCGCGCCCTCGATCGTGCGCTGCTGGCGCTCCTTGAAGCCCTCGCTCGCCGCGACCTTGAAGGAGACGGCCTTGGCCGCGATCACGTGCTCCAGGGGGCCGCCCTGGAAGCCCGGGAAGACCGCCGAGTTCAGCTTCTTCGCGAAGTCCTTGTTGCGGGCGAGGATGATGCCGCCGCGCGGGCCGCCGAGCGTCTTGTGCGTCGTGGAGGTGACGACGTCCGCGTAGGGCACCGGGTTGGGGTGCAGCCCCGCGGCGACCAGGCCGGCGAAGTGCGCCATGTCGACCCAGAGGTACGCCTCGACCTCGTCGGCGATGCGGCGGAACTCGGCGAAGTCCAGCCGGCGCGGGTACGCCGACCAGCCCGCGATGATCACCTTCGGGCGGTGCTCCTTGGCGAGCCGCTCGACCTCGGCCATGTCGACCAGGCCGGCGTCGTCCACGTGGTACGCGACCACGTTGAACTGCTTGCCGGAGAAGTTCAGGCGCATGCCGTGCGTGAGGTGGCCGCCGTGCGCCAGGTCCAGGCCGAGGATCGTGTCGCCGGGCTGGGCGATGGCGAACAGGGCGGCCTGGTTCGCGGAGGCGCCCGAGTGCGGCTGCACGTTCGCGTACTCGGCGCCGAACAGCGCCTTCACGCGGTCGATGGCGATCTGCTCGGTGACGTCGACGTGCTCGCAGCCGCCGTAGTAGCGGCGGCCCGGGTAGCCCTCCGCGTACTTGTTGGTGAGGACCGACCCCTGCGCCTCCATGACGGCGACCGGGGCGAAGTTCTCCGACGCGATCATTTCCAGGGTCGACTGCTGGCGCTTGAGCTCGGCGTCGACCGCGACCGCGACCTCGGGGTCGAGCTCGTGCAGGGACTCGTTCAGTACGGACTTCTTGTCAGTCATGAGGGGGGTCAGCTCCCGGAGAACTCGGTGTACTCGTCGGCGGTGAGCAGGTCGGCGGGCTCCTCGGAGAGGCGGACCTTGAACAGCCAGCCGCCCTCGAAGGGGGCCGAGTTCACGAGCGCCGGGTCGTCCACGACGTCCTGGTTGATCTCGGTCACCTCGCCCGTCACCGGGGAGTACAGGTCGGAGACGGACTTGGTCGACTCCAGCTCGCCGCAGGTCTCGCCCGCGGTGGCGGTGTCGCCGACCTCGGGGAGCTGGACGAAGACGATGTCACCGAGCGCGTTGGCCGCGTGCTCCGTGATGCCGACCGTCGCGACGCCGTCCTCGGTGGCCGACAGCCACTCGTGTTCCTTGCTGTAGCGCAGCTGCTGGGGGTTGCTCATGAGGCGAATTCTCCTGTACGGGGGAGGGTGCCGGTGACGGCGGGGCTGGTGAGGGTCACTTCTGGCGCTGGTGGAAAGATCACTTCTCGCGCTTGTAGAACGGCAGGGCCACGACCTCGTACGGCTCGTGCGTGCCGCGGATGTCGACGCCGACGCCCGCCGTGCCCGGCGCGGCGTGCGACGCGTCGACGTAGGCGATGGCGATCGGCCTGCCGAGCGTCGGCGACGGGGCGCCGGAGGTGATCTCGCCGATCACCTCGCCGCCGGCGACCACGGACATGCCGGCGCGCGGGACGCGGCGGCCCTCGGCGATCAGGCCGACGAGCTTGCGGGGCGGGGCGGTCTCGGCGCGCTCGGCGGCGGCCGCCAGCGCGTCGTGACCGACGAAGTCCTCCCCGTGGGACGTCTTCTCGAACTTCACGACCCGGCCGAGACCGGCGTCGAACGGGGTCAGCTCCGTGGTCAGCTCGTGCCCGTACAGCGGCATGCCCGCCTCCAGGCGCAGCGTGTCCCGGCAGGACAGGCCGCACGGGACCAGGCCGTACTCGGCGCCCGCCCCGGTGAGCGCCTGCCACAGCTTCTCGGCGTCGGCCGGGGCGACGAACAGCTCGAAGCCGTCCTCGCCGGTGTAGCCGGTGCGGGCGATGAGCGCCTCGACGCCCGCGACGGTGCCGGGCAGCCCCGCGTAGTACTTCAGGCCGTCCAGGTCGGCGTCGGTGACGGACTTCACGATGGCGGGGGAGTGCGGGCCCTGCACGGCGATCAGCGCGTACGCGTCCCGGTCGTCGCGCACCTCGGCGTCGAAGCCCGCGGCGCGCTCGGTCAGCGCGTCGAGCACGACCTGCGCGTTGCCCGCGTTCGCGACCACCATGTACTCGGTCTCGCCGAGCCGGTAGACGATCAGGTCGTCGAGGATGCCGCCGTCCTCGCGGCAGATCATCGTGTAGCGGGCGCGGCCGGTGCCGACGGAGCCGATGTTGCCGACGAGCGCGTAGTTGAGCAGGTCCACGGCCTGGGCGCCGGTGACGGTGATCTCGCCCATGTGGGACAGGTCGAAGAGCCCGGCCCTCGTCCGTACGGCGTTGTGCTCGTCGCGCTCGCTGCCGTAGCGCAGGGGCATGTCCCAGCCGGCGAAATCGGTCATCGTGGCGCCGAGCGAACGGTGCAGGGCATCGAGTGCGGTCAGGCGGGAAGGCGTAGGGCTCATTGCTGGTGCTCCAGGGCATGACGGCGAGGGCGAAGGTGTCCTCCCCATCTGTCATCGGAACCTGAGAGGTTCGCCCCGGGGGGCTTGCACCTTGGGTGGGGCCGCCGTACGAGACGGTCGGCCCGCTTTTCAGATGTGCCTCGCCCGCGCGGTTCGGGGCCTGAGAGATTCAAGGGAGGGACTTGCTCCTTCGGCGCCCAGGACAGCGTGTGCCTGGAACTCTCCCGCGCGGATTCAAGCGGCCTGTATGCAGTTGGCGCGCACATCATTGCATGTCCGGGGAACGGGAAAACAGATCGGAGGGCATTACCTACTCTTTACACTTGGTGGGGAGAAGTGGCGTGACCGGAACGGGGAGGACGATCACGGTGCACAAGGAGTTGGCGGGGGCGTACGCGACCACGGCGCCGGCGGTGGCAGGGGTGCGGATTCCCCGGCAGCGCTCGGTACGGGACCTGCGGGGGCGCGGCGGCCGCACCCCGCGCCGGATCGGCTTCGCGGCGGGTGACCTGGTGGTGCTTTCCGGGCTGCCGGGCAGCGGCAAGTCCACGCTGATGCGGCGCGTGGTCACCGTGGTGCGGATCGACTCCCAGGACACCCGGGAGCGGTGGGCGGCCCGGATGCCGCGCTGGATGCCGTACGCGCTCTACCGGCCGCTGGTCCGCGTCGCGCACTACGCGGGCCTGCGCCGCGCCATGCGCTCCGGCGCCAGCGTCGTCGTGCACGACTGCGGCACCCAGGCCTGGGTGCGCCGCTGGGTGACCCGGACGGCCGGGCGGCGCGGCGCGGCCGTGCATCTGATCCTGCTCGACGTGCCGACGGACCTGGCCCTCGAGGGCCAGCGCGACCGCGGCCGGGGCGTGTCGCGGTACGCCTTCGCCCGGCACCGCAGGGCGGTGACCGCCCTGGTCACGTCCACGGAGTCGGGAGATCTCCCGGCCGGCATCGAATCGGCGGTGCTCCTCGACCGCGCGGCCTCCGACGCGCTCGGCGGAATCACGTTCCTGGAACGCTGAGCCGGTGGCGGACTCCCTCCGGCGGTACCGCCGAACGGGTTATCGTCGGCGCGGACCGTATGGCAGGGCCGGAGCAGAGGTTGAAGGCAGCTATGGAGACGCCGGGCATCCCGGAGCAGGGGCACGAGCACTACGCGCAGGGTGAGGGCGGTGCGCACGGCCACCCGCAGCCGCGGCACACCTGGCCGGCGAACGAGCTGGAGGAGGTCCTCTCCGCGGCGCTCGGCCGCCCCGAGGCCGGCGGCCGCATCGTCGAGGTGCTGGGCCGCAGCCACCTGTGGATCCCGCTGCCCAAGGGCGGCGGCCCGGCCAGCCGCGACCTCGATCTGCCGAGCCTGGAGATCGAGGGCCAGGCCTACGTGCCCGTCTTCAGCTCCGAGCACGAGTTCATGCGGGTCACCGGCGGCCGGATGGACTGCACGGTGGCCCCGGCGGTGGAGTTCGCCCGCGGGCTGCCCCCGCAGGTCGGCCTCGCCGTGAACCCGGACGGCACCATCGGCGTCCCGCTGCCGCCCCCGGCCGTCGCCGAGCTGGCCCGCGGCGGCCGCACCCCGCTGGACGGCCCGGCGAGCGGCGGCAGGGTCGTGCTGTCCGAGCCGGACTGGCAGGACGACCCGGTCGACTTCCTGACGGCGGTGCGCGAGGAGTTCGACGCGGCCGGCACCGTCCGCTCGGCGCGCCGCTGCCTCGCGGCCGTGGAGGACGGCGCCCCGTCACTGTTCATCGGCGTGGAGCTCGCCGAGTGGGAGGGCCCGGCGCGGGACGTGCCGCTGGACGCGCTCGGCCGTGCGCTGGGCCGGGTGCCGGTCGGCTGGCCGGTGAATCTCGTCTTCCTCGACGTCACCCAGGACCCGGTCGCCGACTGGCTGCGGACCCGTGTTCGTCCGTTCTACGCACGAGAGGTGTGACACCGTCCGTCAAGTCGGTGTCAGTAACGCCGCTTAAGCTGGTTTCATGACCTGACCGGGCGGTGTCACACCGCCCGGCGCGGGGCGATCGGGCGAAACAGCGGAAACGACAAGAACGCCGACTGGCAGAAGTTCACGAAGGGGCGGTTACGGGTGAGTGCGTCGGGCACGGCCGCGGCCGGACAGGTCGAGCAGATGCTGCGCCAGGTGACTCCCGGGCGCTACGACGCGTACGAAGCGCTGCTCAAGGCGCTCGCCGACCCCGCGGCGGGCCAGGTGTGGATGCTGCTCTGGCACGGCCAGGCCGGCTCCCCCGACGCCCAGTACGGGAACATGGAGGTCGACGGCTTCGGTTACGCCCCCTGTGTCACCTCCGCCCAGGAGCTCTCCGCCTCCGGCTGGTCGCGGGCGTACGAGGTGGTCGGCGGCGTCGACGCGGCCCGCACCCTCTACCCCGACCACTACGGCCTCTGGCTCAACCCGCACGCGCCGGGCGGCGGTGTCGGCATTCCCTGGCTCGACCTGCGCCGGATCGCGGGCGGCCTCGACCGTCAGCCGGCCGGTCCGCTGCGGCTGTCCGAGCCGACGATCGACCTCCCGCAGTTCTACGCGGTCCTCGCGCAGAACGCGCACCGCACGACCGCCGTGCGGGCGCTGCGCCGCGCCTGGGTGCAGCCCGCGCTCGGCGCGCCGTACCTCGCCATCGGCCTCGATGTGTACGACACGTCGCCCGCGTCGGTGGACTCGGTGCGCGCGATGATGCAGCAGTCCGTCTCGGCGGTGCCGGACGGCCTGCCGGTGTCCACGGTCGCGATGTCCGACGAGTACGACCCGGTGGCGATGTGGCTGCGGGCGAACGCCCGGCCGTTCTACGACCGCGAGGCGCACGCCGCTCCCGCCGGGCAGGCCGGTGGGGGCTACGGCTACCCCCCGCCGTACGGTGCGTCGTACTGACCGCTTTTGTCCCCAAACGCCGGACGGGCGGGATGACCCGGCCCGTCCGCCGTCTGCCGCCCGAACCTCAGGTCTTCCTCAACTCCGCGTGTGCAGCGGTCATTTCGGGAAGAGGACGGTTGCGGGAGAGAAACTCCCTCGTGGGGCCAATGTCCGACTCGTCGTCTCTTCTGTCCCAACTGCCCAGTGTTCGCACGCCGTTGACCGTCGTCCGCATAACGGAACCCCCCAGACAGCATCACGTTTAGGCATCCTTTCCCCGTCAAGTCTGGCAACAGATCGCACGCAGGTTGAAGACTCCCGCTCCAAGGGGTTCGGCCTTGTGTACGAGCCCCCCGAGTACGACGGACTGAACCACGCCGCCACCAGCGGCAAGTGCGGGCCGGTCACCGCCGGTTGAGAGGGGTCCCTGCCACGATGACGGCACCATTGCACGACACGACTGCGGAGGCGGAGCCGGTCGCGTCGGTCGACGCTGCCGCGAGCCAGTCAGGCGGCAAGGTCGAAGGACGGTCGCTGAAGCAGATCGCCTGGAACCGCCTCAAGCGGGACAAGGTCGCCCTGGCCGGTGGCATCGTTGTCGTCCTCCTGATCCTGGTCGCGGTCTTCGCCCCGCTCATCGTCGGACTGCTGGGCCATCCGCCCAACGACTTCCACCAGGACAAGCTCGACCCGCTGACGAACCTGCCCACCGGTTCCTTCGGCGGCGTCAGCGGCGACTACCTGTTCGGCGTCGAGCCGAACAAGGGCCGCGACGTCTTCAGCCGCGTCGTCTACGGCGCCCGGATCTCGCTGCTCGTCGCGTTCCTCGCGGCGATCGTCGCCGTCGTGCTCGGCACGGTCTTCGGCGTCGTCGCGGGCTACTTCGGCGGCTGGCTCGACTCGGTCATCAGCCGGGTCATGGACGTGCTGCTCGCCTTCCCGCAGCTGCTCTTCATCATCTCGCTGGTCTCCGTGCTCCCCGACGACATGCTCGGGCTGACCGGCACCGGCGTCCGCGTCGCCATCCTCGTCCTGGTCATCGGCTTCTTCGGCTGGCCCTACGTCGGCCGCATCGTCCGGGGCCAGACGCTCTCGCTGCGCGAGCGCGAGTACGTGGAGGCGGCCCGCTCGCTGGGCGGCGGCAGCCGGCACATCCTGCTGCGCGAACTGCTGCCCAACCTGGTGGCCCCGATCGTCGTCTACATGACGCTGATGATCCCCACCAACATCCTCACCGAGGCCGCCCTCAGCTTCCTCGGCGCGGGTGTGCGCCCGCCGACCGCCTCCTGGGGCGGCATGCTCCGCGACGCGCTCGCGACGTACGAGCACGACCCGATGTTCATGGTCTTCCCCGGCGTCACGATCTTCATCACCGTCCTCGCGTTCAACCTCTTCGGGGACGGGCTGCGTGACGCGCTCGACCCCAAGGGCACCCGCTAGGCACCCAACAGCCCTTCTCCCAAAGGCCCCTGTCGCACCGTCAGGCGGCGCACCCGACTGGTTCCTCGGCGTCTTGCCCGGACCGCGATCTCGGAGGATACGAGAAAATGCCCACAGGTATTCCCAAGCGACGGCTCGCCGCGTGCGCGGCCCTCGTCGTCGGGGCGCTGGCGGCCACCACGGCGTGCGGCGGCGGTGACGGCGACAGCAAGGACGGCGCCAAGGCGCCCGGCTTCAACGCCGCGCTGAACAAGGTCGTCAACGCGTCCACCAAGAAGGGCGGGACGCTGAAGTTCGTCGGCAAGCAGGACTTCGACTCCCTGGACCCGCAGCGGACGTACTACGGCATGACCTGGGACTTCATGCGGTACTACACCCGCACCCTGGTCACCTACGACACCAAGCCGGGCAACGGCTCCAACAAGCTGGTCGGCGACCTCGCCACCGCGCCCGCCACCGTCTCGGACGACGGCAAGACCTACACGTACAAGCTGCGTGACGGCCTGACCTGGGAGGACGGCTCCAAGCTGACCTCCAAGGACGTCAAGTACGGCATCGAGCGCATCTGGGCCACCGACGTCATCACCGGCGGCCCCGGCTACCTGCGCTCCACCCTCGACCCCAAGGGCGAGTACAAGGGCCCGTACAAGGACAAGTCGAAGGACAAGCTGGGCCTGAAGGCGATCGAGACGCCCGACGACCAGACCATCGTCTTCCACCTGCCCAAGGCCAACGGTGACTTCGAGCAGATGCTCGCCATGCCGACCGGCGCCCCGGTGCCGCAGGCGAAGGACACCAAGGAGAAGTACACCCAGAAGCCGGTGTCCTCGGGCCCGTACAAGGTCCAGAGCTACAACGCCGGCAAGAGCCTGACGCTGGTGCGCAACACGGCCTGGAAGAAGGCGTCCGACCCGATCCGCCCGGCCCTGCCGGACAAGATCACGGTCACCATCTCCTCGAACCTGGAGGAGAACGACAAGCGCCTGATGGCCGGCGACTACGACGTCGACGTCAACGGCACCGGCATGACCCAGAGCGGCCGCGTCTCGGCCGTCGAGAAGTACCGGGGCAACGTCGACAACGTCCAGACGTCCTTCGTGCGCTACGTGGCCCTGATCACCGCCACCAAGCCGCTGGACAACGTCGAGTGCCGCAAGGCCGTCTTCTACGGCACCGACTTCGCGAGCATCCAGCAGTCGCGCGGCGGCAAGGTGGCCGGTGGCGAGATCGCCAACTCCACCTTCCCGAAGTCCATCCCGGGCTACAGCGACTACGACCCGTACGGCATCGTCGCCCGCAAGGGCAAGCCGGACGTGGCCAAGGCCAAGGACGCGCTGAAGCAGTGCGGCAAGCCGAGCGGCTTCTCCACCAAGATCTCCGCCCGCAGCAACAACCCGGGTGAGGTCGACGCGGCCGAGGCGCTCCAGGCCTCGCTCGCCAAGGTCGGCATCAAGCTGACGATCGACTCGATTGACGGCGCCCAGGCCTCCTCGATCACCGGTTCGCCGAAGGTCGTCAAGTCCCGTGGCTACGGCATGACGATGAGCGGCTGGGGCCCCGACTTCAACTCCGGCCAGGGGTACGCGCAGCCGCTGTTCGACAGCCGCTTCATCTTCCCGACCGGCAACTACAACGAGTCGCAGATCAAGGACAAGAAGGTCGACAAGTTCTTCGACGACGCGATCGGCACCACTGACCTGAACAAGGCCAAGCAGCTCTACACCGACCTGGACCACGAGATCCTGGACCAGGCCTACTGGATGCCGTTCATCTACGAGAAGAACATCTCGTGGCGCAGCAGCCGCCTGACCAACGTGTACTCGTCCGCCGCCTACAGCGGTCGCTACGACTACGTGATGCTCGGCGTCGGCAACAAGTAGTCGTAGTCCTTCCGGTCGTTGAGCTGATCCCGCTCATGCCGTCGAAACCCGCCAGTCCGAAGGGCAGGTGATGGCCTCGGCGGCGGGGACCCCGAACGGGTCCCCGCCGCTGGGCCGCGCACAGTGCTTGCTTATCTCATCCGGCGCCTGTTCGCCGTCGTCATCATGGTGCTGATCGTGTTGTTCGCGACCTTCACCATCTTCTTCATGCTGCCCAAATGGGCGGGCCAGGACGTCGCCGTCCTCTTCGCCGGCAAGGCCACCAGCCCCGAGGCGCTGGACGGCATCCGCATCAAGCTGGGCCTCAACGACCCGCTGCTCGTGCAGTTCTGGGACTTCGTGAAGGGCATCCCGCTCGGCCGCGACTACACCAACGGCGGCGATGTCACCCACTGTCCCGCTCCCTGCTTCGGGTACTCCTTCCGCACGGAGGTACCCGTGTGGACCACCCTCAAGCAGGACGCGCCCATCACCGGCGCCCTGGCGCTCGGTGCCTGCGTCCTGTGGCTGCTCGGCGGTGTCGCCACCGGTGTCACCTCCGCCCTCAAGCGCGGCACCTTCTGGGACCGCGCCGCGATGACCACCGCCCTCGGCGGCGTCTCGCTCCCCGTCTTCTTCACCGGCATGGTCGCGATGGGCATCTTCGTGCACACCCTGGGCTGGGTGCACATCGCCGACTCGCTGTCCACGGACGACTCGATCGGCACGTGGCTGCAGACGCTGATCCTGCCGTGGATCGTGCTCGCCTTCCTCAACGCCGCGATGTACGCGAGACTCACCCGCGCCACCATGCTGGAGATCCTCGGCGAGGACTACATCCGCACCGCGCGCGCCAAGGGCCTCGGCGAGTCCGCGGTCATCACCCGGCACGCGCTGCGCTCGGCGATGACCCCGATCCTCACCGTCTTCGGTCTCGACCTCGGTGTGCTGCTCGGCGGCGCCGTGCTCACCGAGTCCACGTTCAACCTGCCCGGTCTCGGTCTCGAAGCGGTCCAGGCCATCAGCAACAAGGACCTGCCCGTGATCCTCGGCGTGACGCTGTTCGCGGCCCTCGCGATCGCCGTCGCCAACCTCGTCGTGGACCTTCTGTACGCCGTCATCGACCCGCGAGTGAGGCTGGGATGACCGACCTGCACAAGACCGGAGCGGCGGTCGGCGAACCCGTCACCGCCTCCGGTGCCCCCAGCGCCTTCCTGGAGGTCCGCGACCTCAAGGTGCACTTCCCGACCGACGACGGCCTGGTCAAGTCCGTCGACGGGCTCTCCTTCACCCTGGAGAAGGGCCGCACGCTCGGCATCGTCGGCGAGTCCGGATCGGGCAAGTCCGTCACGTCGCTGGGCATCATGGGCCTGCACACCGCCGGCCAGTACGGCCGGCGCAAGGCGCAGATCAGCGGCGAGATCTGGCTGGACGGCACGGAGCTGCTCTCCGGCGACCAGGACGCCGTCCGCCGGCTGCGCGGCCGCGACATGGCGATGATCTTCCAGGATCCGCTCTCCGCGCTGCACCCGTACTACACGATCGGCAAGCAGATCGTGGAGGCGTACCGGGTCCACCACAACGTGGACAAGAAGACCGCGCGCAAGCGGGCGATCGAGATGCTCGACCGGGTCGGCATCCCGCAGCCCGACAAGCGGGTCGACGCCTACCCGCACGAGTTCTCCGGCGGTATGCGCCAGCGCGCGATGATCGCGATGGCGCTGGTGAACAACCCCGAGCTGCTGATCGCCGACGAGCCGACCACGGCCCTCGACGTGACCGTGCAGGCGCAGATCCTGGACCTGATCCGCGATCTGCAGAAGGAGTTCGGCTCCGCCGTCATCATGATCACGCACGACCTGGGGGTCGTCGCGGAGATGGCCGACGAACTGCTCGTCATGTACGGCGGCCGGTGCGTGGAGCGCGGCAGCGCCACTCAGGTGTTCACCGAGCCCCAGCACCCCTACACCTGGGGCCTGCTGGGCTCGATGCCGCGCATTGACCGGGAGCAGACCGAGCGCCTCATCCCGGTCAAGGGCTCCCCGCCCAGCCTGATCAACCTGCCGTCCGGCTGCGCCTTCAACCCGCGCTGCCCGTACGCGGACATCCCCAAGGACAACATCACCCGTACCGAGCGCCCCGAACTGCGCGAGGTCGGCTCCGGCCACTTCTCCGCCTGCCACATGTCGGGCGAGGAGCGGGAGCGGATCTGGACCGAAGAGATTGCGCCGAAGCTGTGACGGACGCCAAAGGACCCGAGACCGAGATGACGATCCCCCAGCAGGCGGCCGACTCTCCCCAGACCTCCGCGAACGCGGCGCCGGGCGAGCCGCTGCTCAAGGTCGAGAACCTGGTCAAGCACTTCCCGATCAAGAAGGGCCTGCTCAAGCGGCAGGTCGCCGCCGTCCAGGCGGTCGACGGGCTGACCTTCGACGTGCGCGCGGGGGAGACCCTGGGCGTCGTCGGCGAGTCCGGCTGCGGCAAGTCGACGATGGGCCGGCTCATCACGCGGCTGCTCGAACCGACCTCGGGCCGCGTCGAGTTCGAGGGCCAGGACATCACGCACCTCGGCACGGGCGGCATGCGCCCGCTGCGCCGCGATGTGCAGATGATCTTCCAGGACCCGTACTCCTCGCTGAACCCGCGCCACAACATCGGCACGATCGTCGGCACCCCGTTCAAGCTCCAGGGCGTCAAGCCCGAGGGCGGCGTGAAGAAGGCGGTCCAGGAGCTCCTGGAGCGGGTCGGGCTCAACCCAGAGCACTACAACCGCTACCCGCACGAGTTCTCCGGCGGCCAGCGCCAGCGCATCGGCATCGCCCGCGCGCTCGCCCTGCGGCCGAAGCTGGTGGTCGCCGACGAGCCGGTCTCGGCCCTCGACGTCTCCATCCAGGCCCAGGTCGTCAACCTCCTCGACGACCTCCAGGACGAGCTCGGCCTGACGTACGTGATCATCGCGCACGACCTCTCGGTCATCCGGCACGTCTCGGACCGGATCGCGGTGATGTACCTCGGCAAGATCGTGGAGCTGGCGGACCGCGACGACCTCTACTCCACGCCGATGCACCCGTACACCAAGGCGCTGCTGTCCGCGGTGCCGGTGCCGGACCCCAAGCGGCGCGGCGTCAAGAGCGAGCGGATCCTGCTGCGCGGGGACGTGCCGTCGCCGATCGACCCGCCCAAGGGCTGCCGCTTCCACACGCGGTGCTGGAAGGCGACGGAGCTGTGCGCGACGAAGGAGCCGCCGCTGCTCCAGCTCGCTTCCGGCCACCAGGTCGCCTGCCACCACCCGGAGAACGCCCCCGACCAGGCCCCCGAGGACACCAAGCTCCTCTCGGCGGCCAAGGAGGCGATCGACGTGGTGACGGTCCCGGCACCGGCCGACGCCGTCGCCGCCGAGGAGCCCGTCTCGGAGCCGGAGGCCCCGGAGGCAACCCCGGACGCGAGCAAGTAGAGGCCGCCCGCCGCCTTGGGCAATCTGCCGCCAGGGGCGGCAGGGTGGGCAAGGCGGCACCCCGGCGCGGGGTGAGCGTTCGACGGGCGCTCACCCCGGCGCGGCCGACATGGCCCGTACGGGGCATGTACATGCCGCACCCTTCGGGCCAGAGTCCTGCGTGTCCGGTACCCAGGATCACGCTCGAAGGGACGCCACATGCTCTCCCGTTCGGCACGACTGGCCGCGCTCACCGTCGCGGCGGCCTCCTTCACCCTGATCGCCGCCGCCCCCGCCCCCACCCCCGGCTCCGCCGGCATCGGCGACCCGTACTTCCCGGATCTCGGCAACGGCGGCTTCGACGCCCGCCACTACGACCTCGACGTCGCCTACGACCCCGGCACCGACCGCCTCGACGGCCGTACGACGCTCACCGCCCGGGCCACCCAGAACCTCTCCTCCTTCGACCTCGACCTGCAGAAGCTCACGGTCACCTGGATAGAAGTGAACGGCAGACGCGCCGACTTCACCCGCACCGGCGACGAGATCGTCATCACCCCGCGCACCCCGATCCGCAAGGGCAGCGCCTTCACCACGACGGTCACCTACAACGGCGTCCCCGAACCCCTCAGCGGCCCCATCGTCTTCGGCTCCGACTACGGCTGGATGAAGACCGCCGACGGCGTCTTCGTCGCGTGCGAGCCGAACGCCGCCTCCACCTGGTTCCCCTCCAGCGACCACCCTGCCGACAAGGCGACGTACGACATCCGCATCAAGGCCCCCAAGGGCCTCACCGGCGTCTCGAACGGGCGGCTCGTCGGCACGTACGACACCGACAAGGGCACGCGGACCGTCCACCACTGGCGCGAGTCGAAGCCGATGGCGACCTACCTCGCGACCGCCAGCATCGGGAAGTTCGACGTCAAGAGCGGCCGCACCCCCGCCGGCACCCCCATCTACGTCGCCATCGACCCGGTCCTCGCCAACAGCAACAGCGTCGACGTGTACGCGGTCACCGCCGAGGCCACCGACTACTGGTCGCAGGTCTTCGGCCCGTACCCCTTCGAGGAGACCGGCGCCGTCGTCGACGACATGCCCGAGGCCGGCTTCTCCCTGGAGACCCAGTCCAAGCCCAGCTACTCCGCCGTCCGCAGCGAGTCGACGATCGTCCACGAGCTGGCCCACCAGTGGTTCGGCGACTCCGTCTCCGTGGAGCAGTGGAAGAACATCTGGCTCAACGAGGGCTTCGCCACCTACGCCCAGTGGCTCTGGTCCGAGCACAAGGGCATCCGCTCCGCCCACGACTCCTTCCTCGCGGGCTACGACTCCCGACCGGCCACTTCCGCGTTCTGGCAGACGACGGTGGGCGACCCGCAGCGCGACACCATGTTCGCCTCCGCCGTGTACCAGCGCGGCGCGATGACCCTCCAGGTGCTGCGCGAGCGCATCGGCGACAAGGCCTTCTTCAGGCTGCTGCCGCTGTGGACGAAGCAGCACCGCTACGCGAACGCCTCGACGTCCGACTTCATCGCCCTGGCCGAGCGGGTCTCGGGGCGGCAGTTGGACGACCTGTTCGACACGTGGCTGTTCACGACGGGCAAGCCGACGCTGTAGGCGCGGACCCGGCAGGTAAAAATATCGGGTGATCCAGGAACTGTTCACTCCCTCCGTCCAGCATTGGCTCGACCTCATCGGCATCTTCGTGTTCGCCATCTCGGGCGCTCTGATGGCCGTACGCAAGAACTGGGACGTCTTCGGCATCGCCGCCCTGGCCGAGGTCACCGCGCTGGGCGGAGGGCTGTTCCGCGACCTGGTCATCGGGGCCGTGCCCCCGGCCGCCTTCACCGACCTCGGCTACTTCCTCACCCCGCTGCTCGCCGCCGCCCTCGTCTTCGTCCTGCACCCCGAGGTCGAACGCACCCAGGTCGCGGTGAACGTCTTCGACGCGGCCGGTCTCGGCCTGTTCTGTGTCACCGGCACCACCAAGGCCTACGACTACGGGCTCGGCCTCACCTCGTCCGCCGTGCTCGGACTGGCCACGGCGGTCGGCGGCGGTGTGCTGCGCGACATCATCGCCAACGAGGTGCCGTCGCTCGTGCGCTGGGATCGCGACCTGTACGCCGTGCCCGCGATCGTCGGCGCCGTCATCGTCGTGCTCTGCATCCGCTTCGACACCCTCAACGGGTTCACCAGCGGCGTCGCCGTGCTCACCGCCTTCATCCTGCGGCTGCTCGCGATGCGCTACCACTGGCGGGCGCCGCGCGCGTGGAACCGCAGGTCCGCGGCGGTGGAGGTGCCGGAGGAGGTGTCGTGAGGGCGGCCGTGAGGCGGGTCTCTAAAGCTACCGCTTAGTAATGAGCTGTCGTACCCTTCCTGCATGGCAGACGCAGCATCCACGCAGGCACGTACCGGCACGGCCGTGATCGGCGACAGCGAGTTCGACCGCGACACCGCCGTCACGCGGCGCGATCCCGCCGTCCCCGGGGTCTACGACATCGACCTGTCGGCCGGCTGGACGATCATCAACGCCGTCAACGGCGGCTATCTGCTCGCCGTGCTGGGCCGCGCGCTCGCCGACACCCTGCCGCACGCCGACCCGTTCACGATCTCGGCGCACTATCTGACCGCGTCCGCGCCCGGTCCCGCCGTGATCCGCACGGACGTGGTCCGCACCGGCCGCACCCTCTCCACCGGGCAGGCCTCGCTCTTCCAGTTCGCGGAGGACGGCACCGAGGTCGAGCGGATCCGCGTCCTCGCCTCGTACGGTGACCTGGACGCGCTCCCCGACGACGTCCGCACCAGCGCCAAGCCGCCCGCCATCCCGCCGATCGAGCAGTGCTTCGGCGCCGCCGACGCGCCCGCGGACGGTCCGCGCATCCCGGGCAGCTCGGCCATCACCGACCGCCTCGACGTCAAGCTCGACCCGGCCACGCTCGGCTGGGCGCTCGGCGCGCCGTCGGGCAAGGGTGAGATGCGGGCCTGGTTCGGGCTGGCCGACGGGCGCGACGCCGACCCGTTCTCGTTGCTCCTCACCGTGGACGCGCTGCCGCCGACCGCCTTCGAGATGGGCCTGAAGGGCTGGGTCCCGACGGTGGAACTCACCGTCCACGTCCGCTCCCGCCCGGCCCCCGGCCCCCTCCGCGTCTCGATCACCACCCGCAACCTGGCCGGCGGCTTCCTGGAGGAGGACGCCGAGATCTGGGACTCCCAGGACCGCCTGGTGGCCCAATCCCGCCAACTGGCCCGAGCCCGCCTCAGCTGACTCCGTCGGCACCCCGGCCGGTGGCCGATCGCGCAGTTCGAGGTGACCGCCCGCGTCCACCGCGGTCGCGGTCACCCGTCTCTGCGCGGAGCACGCAGAAACTCCAGCAGCGCGGCCGTGAGTTCGGCCGGAGCGTCCTCCTGCACGAGATGCCCGGCTCCCTCGATGATCCGCAGTGCGGCACCGGGGATCACCGTGGCCAGCTCCCGCCCGCGGCCGACCGGGATCCAGGTGTCCTCGGCGCCCCAGCACACCAGGACGGGCAGCTCCAGCTCCCCGTAACGCCCCTGGATGTCGTCGGTGAACCGCTGGTCGTTCTGCTCGATCTGCCGGTAGAAGGCGTCCCGGCCGGCCTCGGTCAGCCAGGGTGCGACCAGCCGCGCGTGGGTGTCGGGGCGCAGGCCGGGATGGCTGCACGAGCTGATGTAGCGGTGTACGAGCGCCTCGTGCAGCTCCGCGGGCAACTGCCGGAAGACATCGCTGTGTTCCGCGAACAGGCGGTACGTGGGTGAGCCCCAGGGTGCCAGTGCCACCGGGTCCACGAGCGCGAGCCGGGAGTAGGCGGCGCCGTGCAGCAGATGTGCGCGCAGCGCGACGGCGCCGCCGAAGTCATGGGCGACGACGGCGGGCGCCGGGCCGTCGGGGCCCAGACCCCAGTGGTCCAGCAGCTCGGTGAGGACGCGGCTCTGGGAGTCGAGGTCGACACGCTGCCCGGGGCGCATCTCCGAGGCGCCGTAGCCGGGCAGGTCCCAGACGTGCACGCGGAACCGGGAGGCGAGGGCCCGAGCGGGGGCGCGCCAGACGTAGGACGAGAACGGCGTGCCGTGGACGAGGACGACGGGCGGGGCATCCGGGGCGCCGAGTACGCCCCATCGGACCTCACCGGACGAGCTGAGAAAGCCGCGGTCGAGTGTCCAGTCGGCTGCTGTCATGACCGTAAGCCTAGTTGCTCATGACGCATCCAGCCAGTGCCTGCGTCCGAGGCTCACGAGCCGCAACTGCCGCTCCGCGAGTCGCGCCGCACGAGGAAAGTCCGCCGGGGGAGTGGCGAGGAAGGCGGCGGCCGCCATCATCATGTGGTCCACGTACAACCCGGCGAGCATCAGCAGGTCCTCCTCGCTCCACCCCACCGACTCGGGATCCCGCCGCAGTGCCTCCCGCACCTCCTCGCCGAACTGCCCGAACTGCGCGGCGATCGCATCCCGCACCCCCTGCACCCCGCCATGCCGCTCGCGCGCGATGAACCGCACATGGGCCGGGTGCGCACGCACATGCGCGGCGATCAACTCGACCGTCCGCGCGATGCGTTCGTCACTGTCCCAGGTCGCCGTCAGCAGCTCCGAGACCACCGCGTGCAGACTGCCGACCGCCTCCTCCACCAGCGCGGCGCCGAGATCGGCGATGGAGTCGAAGTGCCGGTAGAACGCGGTCGGCGCCACCCCCACGGCCCGCGTCACCTCGCGCAGCCCCAGGCTGCTGAGGCTCTGCTCCTCCAGCAGCTCCAGCGCCGCGTCGAGCAGCGCCTGCCGGGTCTTCTGTTTCTGCGCCTGACGGCTGCCGAGGGTGTGACTCATGTCATCCAGTTAACAACTGTTCTCCGTAATTGGACACCCGCGTGCACGGTTAGACTCAGTAGTCAGTGAACAGTTGTAACCCAACTCTGAGAGGTTTCCCGTGCTGTTCCTCGTAGCGGCCCTTCTGCTCCTGGGCTTCGCCCTCGGCACCGTCGCCCACGCACCGCTGTCCTTCACGCTCGTGGCCGCCGCCGTCATCGGCGTCTGGCTGGCCGTCTTCGCCGTGCGTGAGCGCGGTCGCCGCCGCCACCAGCACTGAGCACGCGCCAGCCGATCGCATCTCGATCGCACCAGTCGATTCAGGGGGTACCACCATGCAACTCACCGCAGAGGCACCGACCCGCACCCGGCCCACCGGGCGCCGCGACACCGACGGCATGGCCGTCGCCTCGTTCGTCCTCGGCCTCGTCGGCCTGCTCGTCATGAACGTCTTCCTCGGCCCCGTCGCGATCGTCCTCGCGGGCCTCGCCCTGTGGCGCGGCACCGCGCGGCGCGGCCGGGCCCTGCTCGGTCTCGGCCTCGGTGTCGCCGACCTCGTCGTGCTCGCCGCCCTCGTCGCGGCCGACGGCACGTTCTCCTGGAGCATCACGGGCTGAGGCCCCTGAGGGGCCGCGCGTGGGAACGGGACCCCATGCGGCGGCCGAAGGGCTCCGGCGGGCTCGTAGAATCGTGCCCACCATGGCTTACCTCGACCACGCCGCGACCACCCCGATGCTTCCGGAGGCGGTCGAGGTGCTGACCGCCCAGCTCGCCGTCACCGGCAACGCCTCGTCCCTGCACGCCGCCGGACGCCGCGCCCGCCGCACGGTCGAGGAGTCCCGCGAGACCCTCGCCGAGTCGCTCGGCGCCCGCCCCAGCGAGGTCGTCTTCACCTCCGGCGGCACCGAGGCCGACAACCTCGCCGTCAAGGGCCTGTACTGGGCCCGCCGCGCCGCCGACCCGGCCCGCACCCGCGTCCTGTCCAGCCCCGTCGAGCACCACGCCGTCCTCGACGCCGTGCACTGGCTCGCCGAGCACGAGGGCGCCACCGTCGAGTACCTTCCCGTCGACGCGCACGGCCGCGTCCACGCCGACGCGCTCCGGGACGCGATCGAGCGCGATCCCGCCGATGTCGCCCTGGCCACCGTCATGTGGGCCAACAACGAGATCGGCACCATCCAGCCGGTGCGCGAACTCGCCGATGTGGCGCAGGAGTTCGACATCCCGCTGCACGCCGACGCGGTCCAGGCCTACGGCCAGATCCCGGTCGACTTCGCGGCCTCCGGCCTCGCGGCGATGACCGTGTCCGGCCACAAGATCGGCGGCCCGTACGGCATCGGCGCGCTGCTGCTCGGCCGCGAGTACACCCCCGTCCCCGTCCTGCACGGCGGCGGCCAGGAGCGGCACGTCCGCTCCGGCACCCTCGACGTCCCCGCCATCGCCTCCTTCGCCACGGCAGGCCGCCTGGCGCACGAGCACCGCGAGACGTTCGCCCGCGAGATCGGCGCGCTCAGGGACGACCTGGTCGCGGCGGTGCGCGCCGCGGTCCCCGAGGCGATCCTCGGCGGCGACCCGGCCCCGGGCGGCCGCCTCCCCGCCAACGCCCACTTCACCTTCCCCGGCTGCGAGGGCGACTCCCTGCTCCTCCTCCTGGACGCCCAGGGCATCGAGTGCTCCACGGGCTCGGCCTGCACGGCGGGCATCGCCCAGCCCAGCCATGTCCTGCTCGCCACCGGCACCGACCCCGACCTGGCCCGCGGCACGCTCCGCTTCTCCCTCGGCCACACGTCGACCAGCGCCGACGTCGAGGCGGTCGCGAAGGCGATCGGCCCGGCGGTGGACCGCGCCCGCACGGCGGGCCTGGTCTGATCCGGCCGGTCCGAACCGATGTGACCTAGGCCTTGGCCGATCCGGCCTGCTTGTACGCCGCCCGGACGAGCCTCATGTACCGGTCCCAGTCCCAGTGCAGCCCGGGATCGGTGTGGTCGGTGCCCGGCACCTCGACGTGCCCGATGATGTGCTTGCGGTCCACGGGTATCCCGTACCGTCTGCAGATCCCGGCGGTCAGCTTCGCGGAGGACGCGTACATCGCGGCGGTGAAGTCCTCGGGCCGGTCCACGAACCCTTCGTGCTCGATGCCGATGCTGCGCTGGTTGTAGTCCCTGTTCCCCGCGTGGAACGCGACGTCCAGCTCCCGGATCATCTGCGCGATGTGCCCGTCCTTGCGCACGACGTAGTGCGCCGACGCTCCGTGCCAGGGATCCTTGAACACCTGGAGCGTGCCGCTGTAGCTGCCCTGTGTGACATGGACGACGACCATGTCGATCGGATAGTCCGCGGGTCGGTCCGCCCGCCGCCAGTTCGCCGCGGCCGCCGCCACCCACTCCGCGCCCTTGAAATCCACCGCGCCCGCGGTGCGCGGCTTGTCCACGCCGGGCATCTGCCACCACATCCGGGCGAGATCACCGCGCGCCAGCAGCCCCACACCCACGGCCGACGCCACACCACCGACGATCAAGGTCCGCCGGCTGATCCCCCGGTCACGGTCCTTGCCGCCCGACCCCTGCTTCCCCACGCGACGCCCCCCGTCCCACCTTTCGCGTACATGTTCCATAACGGATATCGGAGCGATTCGGTTCCCGGCTCCCCGTACTCTGTTAGTGCTATGACTTCCCAGACCTCGCACGCCGCGCAGCGCCCCGCCCCGGACCGTCCCCTCCGTGTTCTCGCCGCCATGTCCGGCGGTGTCGACTCCGCCGTCGCCGCGGCCCGCGCCGCGGAAGCCGGCCACGACGTGACAGGTGTCCACCTGGCCCTGTCGGCGAACCCGCAGTCGTTCCGCACCGGCGCGCGCGGCTGTTGCACCATCGAGGACTCCCGCGACGCGCGCCGCGCGGCGGACGTCATCGGCATCCCGTTCTACGTGTGGGACCTCGCCGACCGCTTCCGCGAGGACGTCGTCGAGGACTTCGTCGCCGAGTACGAGGCCGGGCGCACCCCGAACCCCTGCCTGCGCTGCAACGAGAAGATCAAGTTCGCCGCGCTGCTCGACAAGGCGCTGGCCCTCGGCTTCGACGCGGTCTGCACCGGCCACTACGCCCAGGTCGTCGTGAACGCCGACGGCGACCGCGAGCTGCACCGCGCGACCGACATGGCCAAGGACCAGTCCTACGTGCTGGGCGTCCTGGACGACCGCCAGCTCGCCCACGCCATGTTCCCGCTCGGCGACACCGAGACGACCAAGGACGAGATCCGCGCGGAGGCCGAGCGCCGCGGCCTCGCCGTCGCCAAGAAGCCCGACTCCCACGACATCTGCTTCATCGCCGACGGCGACACCCAGGGCTTCCTGGCCGCCCGCCTCGGCAAGGCGGAGGGCGACATCGTCGACGAGTCCGGCACCAAGCTCGGCACCCACGAGGGCGCGTACGGCTACACCATCGGCCAGCGCAAGGGCCTGCGCATCGGCACCCCCGCCCCCGACGGCAAGCCCCGCTACGTCCTGGACATCTCCCCGGTGGACAACACGGTGACGGTGGGCCCCGCGGCCGCCCTCGACGTGTCCGCCCTGACCGCGATCAAGCCCCGCTGGTGCGGCGCGGCCCCCACCGGCCCGGGCACCTACACGGCGCAGCTCCGCGCCCACGGCGGGGAGACCGAGGTGACGGCCGAACTCGTCGACGACGAACTGCGGGTGTCCTTCGACGAGCCCGTGCGCGGCGTCGCACCCGGCCAGGCGATCGTGCTCTACGCCGGTACGCGCGTGGTCGGCTCGGCGACCATCGCGACCACCGACCGGGCCACGGCGGTCGCCTAGCTGTTGAGCCGGCCCGCCAGATAGTGGTGGAGCACCCCGGCCAGATCGGTGCTCCACTGTGTCGCCAGGGAGCGGCGGCGGGCCCGGACCCGGCACTCGTAGACCGGGCCGTCCGTCATCACCGCGGTCACGTACAGACCGTCCGGCACCGGCTGGAACCGCACGGTCCGCACGTACGCCCACGGGAGGTCGACGGCGTGCGGGCCCTGCTCGAAGTGGACGCCGTCCGCGTCGACGACCAGGCCGTTGTGCTCGTCGGCGGCGATGAACTCGGGGCCCTGCACGGTGCCGGGGCCCGCCGCCGGGGGCACGGACGGCGGCGGGGGGAACGCCGGCGGGTGAGCGGGCGGCGGCGGGACGAACGATGGCAGGGGCGGCCCGAAGCCGCCCGTCGGAACGCCCTGCTGCCCGTCTCCGTGCGTCATGCCGCGTCGTCCTCCGCCTCGTGCCGTGATACCCCCGTATTCGACCACGCCCCCGGCGGCGGTTCCGGCTAGGGCCTGTCTCTCAGATCCCTCCTGCCCCGCGACGCCTGGCACGTGCTCTCGCCGCACCGGGCACAAGGCCGAGTACGTCCAGTACGAGGCCTCGCGCCCGGCACGCCGAGAGCACGCACCAGACGCCGCGGGGCCCGCCCTCCGGGCGGACGGAGGGATCTGAGAGACAGGCCCTAGGCGTCGTCGACCTGGGTCTCGTAGAAGCACAAGTGGCCCTTGATGGCGGCCACCCCGGGCTTCGGCTCCTCGTACGCCCACACCAGGTCCTGCGCGCCCGGCAGCGACCAGTACGAGGCGTGGCCCTTGAAGGGGCAGTACGTCGTGGTGTCCGACGGGGTCAGCAGTTCGGTCCGCACATCCTCCGGAGGGATGTAGTGCCGCTCCGGACAGCCGGTCTCCTTCAGCAGCAGCGCCCTCGTGCTGTCGGCCAGCACCTCCCCGTCCCGGACGACGCGCACGCGCCGTGCATCCTGCTCGATCGTGATCGTGTGTCCATCAGCCATGACTGTGTCAGCGCTCACAGCGGGCGGGTTCTTCCCGGGACGGCCGCGCGATCGCGGGCCCGTACCGTAGGCCCCATGAACATCTGCGTCTTCCTCTCCGCCGCCGACCTCGACGACCGCTACACCCGCCCCGCCCGCGAATTCGCCGAGCTGCTCGGCAAGGGCGGGCACACCCTCGTGTGGGGCGGCAGCGAGAGCGGGCTGATGAAGGTCGTCGCCGACGGGGTGCACGCGAGCGGCGGGGGACTGGTCGGGGTGTCCGTGGAGTTCCTCGCCGCCAAGGCCCGCGCCGTGACCGCGCCCGACGAGATGGTCGTCGCCGCCGACCTCGCCGAGCGCAAGCGGCTGCTCCTGGAGAAGGCCGACGCCGTCGTCATCATGGTGGGCGGTACGGGGACGCTCGACGAGGCCACCGAGATCCTGGAGCTGAAGAAGCACGGGAAGACCGACAAGCCCGTCGTGCTGCTCAACTCGGCCGGGTTCTACGACGGCCTGAAAGAGCAGTTCCGGCGCATGGAGGACGAGGGATTCCTGCCGATCCCCCTCACCGACCTGGTGTTCTTCGCCGAGGAGCCGGTCGGCGCCCTCGCCTACCTCGAGGAGTCCCTCGGCCAGCGGTAGCCCGGACGGGAGTGCGAGCATGGCGCCATGACCAGCACTGCCACTCACGTGATCACCGGCGCCGGCTCCGGCATCGGCGCCGCCGTCGCCCGCCGTCTGCACGCGCGCGGGGACGACCTCGTCCTCCACGCGCGCGACGCGGGCCGCGCCAAGGAACTCGCCGCCGAGTTCCCCGGCGCCCGCACCCTCGTCGGCGACCTGGCCGACCCGGACAGGCTGTCCTGGGCGTTCTCCCACCAGACGCTGCCCGACCGGGTCGACTCGCTGCTGCACATCGCCGGCGTCGTCGACCTGGGACCGGTGGGCGAGCTGACCCCGAAGGCCTGGCGCCACCAGCTCAACGTCAACCTCGTCGCCCCCGCCGAGCTGACCCGCCACTTCCTGCCCCAACTGCGGCTCGCCCAGGGGCACGTGGTGTTCGTGAACTCCGGCGCCGGGCTGCGGGCGAGCCCCGACTGGGCCGCGTACGCCGCCTCCAAGCACGGCCTGAAGGCACTCGCCGACTCGCTGCGCCAGGAGGAGCACGACAACGGCGTACGGGTCACGTCCGTCTACCCCGGCCGCACCGCCAGCCCCATGCAGGCCAAGGTGCACCAGCAGGAGGGCAAGGAATACGACGCGGCCCGCTGGATCGACCCCGAGTCGATGGCCACCACCATCGTCATGGCCCTCGACCTCCCGCGCGACGCCGAGGTCAACGACCTGACGGTCCGCCCGGGACGCTGACGACCGGGCTCCCGGCCCGGTTACGTACCCTTCGTGGGTGAGCGAAAAGAGCGACTTCAAGTGGGGACCGGCGACCGGCGTCGGGTCGATGCCCGGCGGTGACGCCCGGGAGGCCGCCAAGACCGTCACCGGCAGCTTCGAGGACTTCCCGTTCCTCGCCGAGCTGCCCGCGCGCGGGCCCGGCGCCGACATGATCGGCAGAACCGCGGGACTCCTCGTCGACCTGTACGCGCGCGTGGAGCCCAGCGGCTGGCGGATCGGCGACCGGCCCGGGCGCGACACCAGGCGCGCCCGGTCGTGGCTGGGCGAAGACCTCGACGCGCTGGAGGAGTTCACCCAGGGCTACGAGGGACCGCTCAAGGTGCAGGCCGTCGGGCCGTGGACCCTCGCCGCCGCGCTGGAGCTGCGCAACGGCGAGGCCGCGCTCTCCGACCCGGGCGCCTGCCGCGACCTCGCGGGCTCGCTCGCCGAGGGCCTGCGCACCCACCTCGCCGACCTGCGCCGCCGCGTCCCCGGCGCCCGGCTCGTGCTCCAGCTCGACGAGCCCTCCCTCATCGCCGTGCTGCGCGGACAGGTCAGGACCGCGAGCGAGTACCGCACCCACCGCGCCGTCGACCGGCAGGTCGTGGAGAGCGCCCTGCGCGACGTCCTCGGCGTCCACGCCGACGGACCCACCGTCGTCCACTCCTGCGCCCCCGACGTCCCGTTCGCACTGCTGCGCAGGGCCGGCGCCGACGCGATCTCCTTCGACTTCTCGCTCCTCACCGAGCGTGACGACGAGGCGATCGGCGAGGCCGTCGAAGGCGGCACCCGACTCTTCGCCGGTGTCGTACCCGGCGTGGACGCTCCATTGTCGGACCCTGCCGGTAGCGTCATGGGTGTCAGGACGCTGTGGCGCAGGCTGGGGCTGAATCCGGGGTCGCTCGCGGAGTCGGTCGTGGTCACGCCGTCGTGCGGACTCGCGGGCGCCTCGCCCGCGTACGCCCGCGCGGCGCTCGCCCACTGCGCCCGGGCGGCGAGATCACTCGCGGACAACCCTGAGTGACCGGGGACGAAGGCAAACGGGAGGAAGAGACGGTGGCTGCCGCAAGCGCTGGAAAGAAGGCGGAGACCGAGAGCTCCGTGCCCGCGACGGCGCGGGACGAGCACGCCCAGCTGGCCGAGCAGATCGAAGAGCACCGCTTCCGGTACTACGTGAAGGACGCGCCGGTCGTCTCCGACGCCGAGTTCGACAGGCTGCTGCGCTCCCTCGAAGCGCTCGAGGAGCAGTACTCCGAGCTGCGCACCCCCGACTCGCCGACCCAGAAGGTCGCGGGCAACTACGCCACGGAGTTCACGTCCGTGGAGCACCGCGAGCGCATGCTCTCGCTCGACAACGCCTTCGACGACCTGGAGTTGGCGGCCTGGGCCGAGCGCGTCCACAAGGACGTCGGCGCGTCCGGCTATCACTTCCTGTGCGAGCTGAAGATCGACGGCCTCGCGGTCAACCTGACGTACGAGCACGGGCGGCTGACCCGCGCGGCCACCCGCGGCGACGGCCGCGTCGGCGAGGACATCACGCCCAACGTCCGCACGATCGCCGAGATCCCCGACCGACTCCAGGGCGAGCGCGTCCCGGACCTCGTCGAGATCCGCGGTGAGGTCTTCTTCCCGATGGAGAAGTTCGAGGAGCTGAACGCCCGGCTGGTCGAGGCCGGCGACAAGCCCTTCGCCAACCCGCGCAACGCGGCGGCGGGTTCACTCCGCCAGAAGGACCCCCGGGTCACCGCGACCCGCCCGCTGCGCATGGTCGTGCACGGCATCGGCGCCCGCGAGGGCTTCGACATCGCCCGCCTGTCGGAGGCGTACGACCTGCTGCGCGAGTGGGGCCTGCCCACCGCGAAGCACAACAGAGTGGTCGACGACCTCGACGGCGTACGGAAGTTCATCGCGTACTACGGGGAGAACCGGCACTCCGTCGAGCACGAGATCGACGGCGCCGTCATCAAGCTCGACGAGATCCCGCTCCAGGGCCGGCTCGGCTCCACCGCGCGCGCCCCGCGCTGGGCCATCGCCTGGAAGTTCCCGCCCGAAGAGGTCAACACCAAGCTGGTCAACATCCGGGTCGGCGTGGGCCGCACCGGCCGCGTCACCCCGTACGCGCAGGTCGAGCCGGTGACGGTGGCGGGCTCCGAGGTCGAGTTCGCGACGCTGCACAACCAGGAGATCGTCAAGAAGAAGGGCGTGCTCATCGGGGACACCGTCGTCATCCGTAAGGCCGGTGACGTCATCCCCGAGATCCTCGGCCCGGTCGTCGACCTGCGCGACGGCAGCGAGTACGAGTTCGAGATGCCCGCCGAATGTCCCGAGTGCGGCACCCCGCTGCGGGCCATGAAGGAGGGCGACATCGACCTGCGGTGTCCCAACGCCCGCACCTGCCCCGCCCAGTTGCGGGAGCGGCTGTTCTATCTGGGCGGCCGGCAGTGCCTGGACATCGAGAACTTCGGGGCGGTCGCCGCCGCCGCGCTCACCGCCCCGCTGGAGCCCGCCGAGCCGCCGCTGACCGACGAGGGCGATCTGTTCGACCTCACCATCGAGCAGCTGCTGCCCATCAAGGCGTACGTCCTCGACCCCGACAGCGGCCTGCCCAAGCGGGACCCGAAGACCGGTGAGGACAAGGTCGTCACGGTCTTCGCCAACCAGAAGGGCGAGCCGCGGAAGAACGCGCTGTCGATGCTGGAGAACATCGCAGCCGCCAAGGACCGGCCGCTCGCCCGCGTCATCAACGGCCTCTCCATCCGGCACGTGGGCCCCGTCGCGGCCGAGGCACTGGCCCGCGAGTTCCGCTCCGTCGACCGCATCGACCAGGCCACAGAGGAGGAGCTGGCCGCCACCGATGGCGTAGGCGGGATCATCGCCGCCTCCGTGAAGCAGTGGTTCGCCGAGGACTGGCATCGGGAGATTCTGCGGAAATGGCGTGATGCCGGTGTGCGCATGGAGGAGGAAGGGGCCGGTGAGGACGAGGGGCCGCGCCCGCTCGAAGGCCTCACCGTCGTCGTCACCGGCACCCTGGAGAACTTCACCCGGGACGGCGCGAAGGACGCCCTGCAGAGCAGAGGTGCCAAGGTGACAGGTTCCGTTTCCAAGAAGACGTCCTTTGTCGTTGTCGGGGACAACCCGGGATCCAAATACGACAAGGCCATGCAGGTGAAGGTTCCGGTTCTGGACGAGGCCGGCTTCGCCGTGCTCCTCGACCAAGGTCCCGACGCCGCCGCCGAACTGGCGCTTCCCGCCGAGGAACCGACTGAGGAGTAGCGGTTGAAGGCCACCCGTTCAGCGCATATCAGATGCATACGGGTGGCCGGGTCGCATTCGGGTATCCACGGCCGGGCGCGTCCGTCTGGTGCCCGTGGAAGCCTTCTGCGGCCTACTGTTGAGGGTGTGCGCCTGCCGTGTCCTGCTGCGGATGGGGCAACCTCCGCTCCACGGAAGCCCGGGGAGCGGGCTGCGGATCTGGGCACCGCCGGCTGTGAGAGGGACGGGAATGGAACCGACCGAGAGCGCCGCCCCGGACTCACGGCTGCTGCCGCGCCGGCGGTTGCGGCGCGGCACGGCCCGACGCCCCGGTGAGGGCGGCGGCGACAGCGACAGCGGTCACGGGGAGAGCGAACGCGGTGGTGCGGTGAACTGGCGCAATTGGTGGCGTGAGAGAGGGCTGGGTCTCGCCCGGCCCGGCTCGGACCGGACCCGGGGCGGCCGGGCGGCCTTCGGAGTCCAGAGCCCGCCGGGCGCCGCGTCCCGGGGCGCCGCCCCGCGGACCGGGGGCACGCCCGTCCCGCCCGCCGAGCGGCACCCCGCCGCACTGACCGCGGGCGGTCACATCGGCGTGGCCACCCCCGCCCAGAACCAGCACGGCGGACCGGCAGACAATGCCCGCGCGACCGCCCTGCCGCTGCTGCCCGGCGCGGTCGTCGCGCTCGCCGCCGTGATCCTGGCCGCCGGGTTCTACCGGGCGTTCACCGGGAACCACGCGCTCTTCCCGTCCGGCGTCGTCGGCTGGTCCCTCGCGATCCTGACCGGCATCATCGTCGGCCACCTGGTCGCCATGGGCCGCGACCGCTGGTGGGGCGGCACCGGCTCCGGCGGCGCCCTCACCCTCGCCGTCCTGCTGCTGTACGGCTGGGTGCCCGCCGGGATGGTCAGCCTGACCGTGGTCGTGCTCGTCGGCGCGGCCCGCAGACACCGCTGGCGCCAGGGCGTGCTGCACGGCGCGATCGACATCCTCGGCATCGGGGCGGGCGCCCTGGTCCTGGCCGCGTTAGGCCGCGTACCGTCCGTCGAGTCCCCGTGGAAGCCGGAGACCTGGGACTTCTTCACAGCGCCCGAGATCGCCCTGGTGGCGGCCTCGTACCTGCTGGTCACCCGGCTCCTGCTCTACTACGTGCACGCGCCGCGCAGCTCCGGCCTGCCCAAGGTCGACCGCACCGCGCTCGTCCGGCAGGGCCTGGTGGGAGTCGCGCTGCTCGGCATCGCGCCGCTCGTGTGCGTCGTCGCCGTCGCGCTGCCCGTGCTGCTGCCGCTGTTCTCGATCCCGCTGATCGCGCTCGACTCCACGCTCTGGATCGCCCGCGCCCGCGCCGAGGAACAGCTGCGCGACCCGCTCACCGGACTGCCCAACCGCCAGTGGCTGCTCGAACGCACCTGGACCGCGCTCGACGACGCCGAGCGGATCGGTGCCCGCAGCGCGCTCCTGCTGATCGACCTCGACCGGTTCCGCTCGGTGAACGACACGCTCGGCCACCTCGCCGGCGACCGGCTCCTGCTGCAGATCGCGGACCGGCTCAGGGCGGCACTGCCGCGCGGGGCGGAGGCCGCGCGGCTCGGCGGGGACGAGTTCGCGGTGCTGCTGCCGGTCGCCGACTCCACGACGTCCGCGTCCCGGGTCGCCCGCGGTCTGGTCGCCGCCCTCGGCTCGCCGCTCGACCTCGACGGGCTCACGCTGGTCCTCGAGGCCAGCGCGGGCCTCGCCGTCTTCCCCGACCACGCCCTCGACGCCGAGGGGCTGCTGCGCCGGGCCGACGTCGCGATGTACCAGGCCAAGCGCGACCGTACGGGCGTCGAGGTCTACGAGTCGAAGCGGGACTCCAACACCCCCGACCGGCTCGGTCTGCTGGGCGATCTGCGGCGCGCGCTCGACGCGGGCGACGTGGAGCTGCACTACCAGCCGAAGGTCCGCTTCGACGGGCAGGTGGCGGGTCTCGAAGCGCTGGTGCGGTGGGTGCATCCCGAGCGAGGGAAGGTTCCGCCTGACGAGTTCATCGCCATCGCCGAGTCCTCCGGCCTGATGCCGCACCTGACCGAGTACGTCCTGGAGACGGCGCTGGCCCAGGTCGCGCGCTGGCGGGCGGCGGGCCTGTACGTGCCCGTCGCGGTGAACGTGTCACCGCGCGACGTCCACACCCCCGGCTTCGCGGGCGCGGTCGCCGCGCGGCTGGCCCGGCACGGAGTCCCGGCCGGGTCGCTCCAGCTGGAGATAACGGAACACGTGCTCCTGGAGGACCCGCAGCGCGCCGCCGACACCCTGGCCGGGCTGACCGGGCACGGGGTGAAGATGTCGCTCGACGACTTCGGCACCGGGTACTCCTCGCTCGTGCATCTGCGGCGGCTGCCGGTCAGCGAGCTGAAGATCGACCGGTCCTTCGTGGCCCGGCTCGCGGTGGACAACGAGGACGCGGAGATCGTGCGGTGCACGGTCGACCTGGCGCACTCGCTCGGGCTGCTCGTCGTCGCCGAGGGCGTGGAGGACGACGAGACGTGGGAGCGGCTGCGGGATCTGGGGTGCGACGCGGTGCAGGGGTGGCTCGTCGCCGCCGCGATGCCGCCCGACGAGACCACCGCGTGGCTCCGGGCCCGGGGTGACCGGGGGTGGCAGCGGGCCGCCACCGCGGTGTTGCCGGGGGCCGACGACGTCTGACCCGGTGGTCGGGTGCGGCTTTCGTCGTGGCTGGTCGCGCAGTTCCCCGCGCCCCTGAGGCATGCGCTGCGCGCAGCCTCCCCTGAAGGCCGCAGGCCTTTCAGGGGCGCGGGGAACTGCGCGAGAAGCCCCACCGGGCCGCAGTCGGAGAACCGGGCCGACCGCCTGCGCCCACAACCGTTTACCAGGCACACCCCGGGCACCCATAGGATTGAGGCCAAACCACACACACTCACCCCAGAGGATCGCTGCATGCCTGGCATCACGCGCGAGGAGGTCGCCCACCTCGCCCGGCTGGCGCGTCTGGAGCTGAAGCCCGAAGAGCTCGACCACTTCGCAGGCCAGCTCGACGACATCATCGGCGCGGTCGCCCGCGTCAGCGAGGTCGCCGACCAAGACGTACCGCCGACCTCCCACCCGCTGCCGCTGACGAACGTCATGCGCGCGGACGAGGTCCGTCCGTCGCTCACCCCCGAGCAGGCGCTCTCCGGCGCCCCGGCCCAGGAGCAGCAGCGTTTCAAGGTGCCGCAGATCCTGGGGGAGGACTAATCACCATGACGGACATCATCAAGCTCACCGCCGCCGAGATCGCCGCGAAGATCGCTTCCGGTGATCTCACGGCCGTCGAGGTCACCGAGGCCCACCTGGCCCGGATCGAGGCCGTCGACGAGAAGGTGCACGCCTTCCTGCACGTCGACCGCGAGGGCGCCCTGAAGCAGGCCGCCGCCGTCGACGCCAAGCGCGCCGCGGGCGAGAAGCTGGGCCCGCTGGCCGGCGTCCCGCTCGCGCTGAAGGACATCTTCACCACCGAGGGCATCCCGACCACGGTCGGCTCCAAGATCCTCGAGGGCTGGATCCCGCCGTACGACGCCACGCTGGTCAAGAAGCTGAAGGCCGCCGACGTCGTGGTCCTCGGCAAGACCAACATGGACGAGTTCGCCATGGGGTCCTCCACCGAGAACAGCGCGTACGGGCCCACCGGCAACCCGTGGGACCTGACCCGCATCCCCGGCGGCTCCGGCGGCGGCTCCTCGGCCGCGCTCGCCGCGTACGAGGCCCCGCTGGCCATCGGCACGGACACCGGCGGTTCCATCCGCCAGCCTGCCGCCGTCACCGGCACCGTCGGCGTCAAGCCCACGTACGGCGGCGTCTCCCGCTTCGGCATGGTCGCGTTCTCGTCCTCCCTCGACCAGGGCGGGCCCTGCGCCCGTACGGTCCTGGACGCGGCGCTGCTGCACGAGGCGATCGCCGGGCACGACCCGCTGGACTCCACGTCCATCGACGCTCCGGTCCCGCCGGTCGTCGAGGCCGCGCGCAACGGCTCGGTGCGGGGCATGCGGGTCGGCGTCGTCAAGCAGTTCCGCGGCGAGGGCTACCAGGCCGGCGTCGTGCAGCGCTTCGACGAGTCCGTCGAGATGCTGAAGTCGCTCGGCGCGGAGATCGTCGAGCTGGACTGCCCGACGTTCGACCTGGCGCTGTCCGCGTACTACCTGATCGCCCCGTCGGAGTGCTCCTCGAACCTCGCCCGGTTCGACGCCATGCGTTACGGCCTGCGGGTCGGCGACGACGGCACGCACTCCGCCGAGGAGGTCACCGCGCTGACCCGCGAGGCCGGCTTCGGCGACGAGGTCAAGCGCCGCATCATCCTGGGCACGTACGCACTCAGCTCCGGCTACTACGACGCGTACTACGGCAGCGCCCAGAAGGTCCGTACGCTCATCACGCGCGAGTTCGAAGCCGCGTTCGAGCAGGTCGACGTCATCGTCTCGCCGACGACGCCGACCACCGCCTTCCCGATCGGCGAGCGCGCCGACGACCCGATGGCGATGTACCTCGCGGACCTGTGCACCATCCCGACCAACCTGGCCGGCAACTCCGCCATGTCGCTGCCCTGCGGCCTCGCGCCGGAGGACGGACTGCCGGTCGGCCTGCAGATCATCGCCCCCGCCATGAAGGACGACCGGCTGTACAAGGTCGGCGCCGCCGTCGAGGCCGCCTTCGTGGAAAAGTGGGGGCACCCGCTGCTCGAGGAGGCTCCGTCGCTGTGAGTGCCATGGCAAAGAAGGCCAAGAACTTCAAGAAGTCCAAGACCGGCGTGTACGTGTCGGCCGCCAGCACCGCCTTCGGCGCGATCAGTGTCGCGAAGCAGGCGCGGATGGCCAAGAACGACAACGACACCCTGCGGCTGATCGACGCCGCCGTGTCCGCCGCCGCCATCGTCACCGGCCTGGCGATCCTCTACCGGGAGCTCAAGCGCCTGGGCGACGACGACGTCCTGCTGGGCTGAGAGGGAAAGTTTCACCGTGACTGCCACGACTGACCTGGTGTCGTACGAGGAAGCCCTCGCGGCGTACGACCCCGTCATGGGCCTGGAGGTCCATGTCGAACTCGGCACGAAGACGAAGATGTTCTGCGGCTGCTCCACCGAGCTGAAGCAGGACGCCAACAGTCAGACCTGCCCGACCTGTCTCGGTCTGCCCGGCGCGCTGCCGGTCGTGAACGAGATCGGCGTCGAGTCGGCCATCAAGATCGGCCTCGCGCTGCACTGCGAGATCGCCGAATGGTGCCGTTTCGCCCGGAAGAACTACTTCTATCCGGACATGCCGAAGAACTTCCAGACCTCCCAGTACGACGAGCCGATCGCCTTCAACGGCTACCTCGACGTGCAGCTGGAGGACGGCGAGGTCTTCCGCGTGGAGATCGAGCGCGCCCACATGGAGGAGGACACCGGCAAGTCGACGCACGTCGGCGGTGCCACCGGCCGCATCCAGGGCGCCTCGCACTCGCTGCTCGACTACAACCGCGCGGGCATCCCGCTCATCGAGATCGTCACCAAGCCCATCGAGGGCGCGGGCGAGCGGGCCCCCGAGGTCGCCAAGGCGTACGTCGCCGAGCTCCGCGAGGTCATCAAGGCGCTGGACGTCTCCGAGGCCCGTATGGACAAGGGCCAGATGCGCTGCGACGTGAACCTGTCGCTGCGGCCGAACGGGACCGAGAAGTTCGGTACGCGCTCCGAGACGAAGAACGTGAACTCGCTGCGTTCCGTCGAGCGCGCGGCCCGCTTCGAGATCCAGCGGCACGCGGCCGTCCTGAACTCCGGCGGCACCATCGTGCAGGAGACCCGTCACTTCCACGAGGAGGACGGCTCCACCACGTCGGGCCGCATCAAGGACAACGCCGAGGACTACCGGTACTTCCCGGAGCCCGACCTGGTCCCGGTCGCCCCGTCCCGCGAGTGGGTCGAGGCGCTGCGGGCCGAGCTGCCCGAGCTGCCGCTCGCGCAGCGCAACCGGCTGATCGAGGAGTGGGCGATCTCCGCCCACGACATGCAGTCGATCCGCAACGCCGGCGCCATCGGCCCGATCGTCGCGACGATCAACGCCGGTGCCGACTCGGCGTCCGCCCGCAAGTGGTGGATGGGCGAGCTGGCGCGCAACGCCAACGAGCAGGGCGTCGAGCTCGGCGAACTGCCCATCACGCCCGAGTACGTGGCCCGGGTGTCGGAGCTGGTCGCCAAGGGCGACCTCAACGACAAGCTCGCCCGTCAGGTCATCGACGGCGTCCTCAAGGGCGAGGGCACCCCGGACGAGGTCGTCGAGAAGCGCGGCCTGAAGGTCGTCTCGGACGAGGGCGCGCTGAACACCGCCGTGGACGAGGCGATCGCGGGCAATGCCGGCATCGTCGCCAAGATCCAGTCCGGCAAGGTCGCCGCCGCCGGAGCCCTCGTGGGCGCCGTCATGAAGGCGACCCGGGGTCAGGCCGACGCGGCCCGCGTCAAGGAACTGATCCTGGAGAAGCTGGGCGTCAGCGAAGGCTGACGTCCACTCCGTCGGTTGACCGGAACGAGAGGGTGCGGGCCGCTGCCCGCACCCTCTCGGGGCTCCGCCCCGGACCCCCGCTCCTCAATCGCCGGAGAGGCTCGAACGTGCTGATCTCCCTCGCCCTCCTCGCTGTCACTCTGGCCTTCGCCGTGTCGCGTCCCCGCAACTGGCCCGAGGCCGTCGTCGCCGTGCCCGCGGCAGCTCTGGCGATCGCCACCGGGAGGGTCACCCCGGATCACGCCTGGTCCGAGACCAAGGACCTGCTCCCCGTCGTCGGCTTCCTCGCCGCGATCCTGCTGCTCGCGCAACTCTGCGCCGACGAGGGCCTCTTCAAGGCCGCGGGCGACGCGGTCGCCCGGATCTGCCACGGCAGCCCCACCCGCATGCTCGGCGGCGTCTTCGCCGTCGCCGCGGGCATCACCGCCGTCCTGAGCCTGGACGCCACCGTCGTCCTGCTCACCCCGGTCGTCTTCGCCACCGCCGCCCGGATCGGCGCGCGCCCCCGCCCGCACGTCTACGCCAGCGCGCACCTGGCCAACTCCGCGTCGCTCCTGCTCCCGGTCTCCAACCTCACCAATCTGCTGGCCCTCACCGCGAGCGGCCTCACCTTCACCCGCTTCGCCGGGCTCATGGCACTGCCCTGGCTGGTCGCGATCGGCGTCGAGTACCTGGTCTTCCGCCGGTACTTCGCCGACGACCTGGCCGCCCCGGCGCACGCCCCGGACGAGGCGGAGCCGACCGGCGTCCCGGTGTTCACGCTGACCGTGCTCGCGCTCACGCTGGCCGGGTTCGCCGTCACCTCCTTCGCCGGGATCGAGCCGGTGTGGGCCGCCCTCGCCGGCGCCGTCGTGCTCGGCGTACGGGCCCTCGCCCGCCGGGACTCCACCCCGGGCGAGCTGCTGAGATCGGCGAACCTGCCGTTCTGCCTGTTCGTCCTCGCGCTCGGCGTCATCGTCAAGGCGGTCGTCGACAACGGGCTCGGCGACCTCATCGGCCACGTCCTGCCCGGCGGCTCCTCGCTGCCCGCGCTGCTCGCCGTCACCGCGATCGCGGCGCTCCTCGCGAACCTGATCAACAATCTGCCCGCGACGCTCGCCCTGCTCCCGGCCGTCGCCCCGGCGGGCCCGGGGCCGGTCCTGGCCGCGCTCATCGGCGTCAACGTCGGCCCCAACCTCACGTACGTCGGCTCGCTCGCCACCCTGCTGTGGCGGCGCATCGTGCACGCCCACGGCACCGAACCCGAGCTGGGCGACTTCACCCGGCTCGGGCTGCTCACCGTCCCCGCCACGCTCGTCCTGTCCACCACGGCGCTGTGGGCGGGGATCCAACTCCTCGGCTGAGAAGGAGCTGTGAGGCCGCGCGACATCCTTGTGAGTAAGGACACGAAAGAGACAAACGATCACGTTTGCCTGTAAGAGTGACTGGCCACTGCTCACGTGTTCTTTGCGGGCTCGTCCCTTTTGCGCGGCTGCTCCCTGGCAAAGATCCATGAACCATCCTGGGAGCACGCCTGTGGCTACCCTCGCCCGCTGGTGCGTACGGCACCGGCTCGTCGTCCTCCTGCTGTGGCTCCTCGCGCTCGGCGGCACCGGCGCGGCCGCCGCGGTCGCCGGATCCGCGTACTCCAACGACTACGAGGCACCCGGCACCGAATCCGGCCGGGCCACCCAGCTCCTCGACGAGAACTTCTCCGGGCTCGGCGGCGACAGCGACACCGTCGTCTGGCACATCGAGGGCTCGACCGTCCGGGCCGCCGACGTCGAGAAGACCATGAGCAACACCCTCGACCAGATCGCCGGCCTTCCCGGGGTCTCCTCCGTCGTCTCGCCGTACGACAGCAGAGGCGCCGACCTGATCAGCGCCGACGGTCACACCGCGTACGCGACCGTCACCTTCGACGAGCAGGCCGACAACATCCCCGCCGCCCAGGCGCGGGCGGTCGTCGACACGGCCGAGGACGCCGAGACGCACGGGCCCGACGGCCTGCAGGTGGAGCTCGGCGGCAGCGCCGTCGCCCTCACCGAGTCGGCCTCGGCGCACCTGTCCGAGGTGATCGGAATCGTGGTCGCCGCCGTCGTGCTCTTCCTCGCCTTCGGCTCCTTCGCCGCCGCCGCGCTGCCCATCGGCACCGCCCTGGTGAGCGTCGGGACCGCGTACGCCGGGATCGTGCTCCTCGGGCACGCCATGACCGTGGCCGACTTCGCCCCGATGCTCGGCATGCTGGTCGGGCTCGGCGTCGGCATCGACTACGCGCTGTTCATCGTGACCCGGCACAGAAAGGGCCTCAAGCGCGGGCTGCCGGTGGCCCTCGCCGCCGAACGGGCCGTCGCCACCACCGGACGGGCCGTCGTCTTCGCGGGCGCGACCGTCTGCGTCGCCCTGCTCGGCATGCTGCTGCTGAACCTGAGCTTCCTCAATGGCGTCGCCGTCGCCGCCTCCGTCACCGTCCTGCTCACCGTCGCCGCCTCGGTGACCCTGCTGCCCGCGCTGCTGTCGTTCATCGGCCCGCGCGCCCTGTCCCGGCGCGAGCGGCGCCGCCTCGCCGAGCACGGGCCCGAGCCGGAACTGCCCACGGGGCTCGCCGCGCGCTGGGCCGCGTTCGTCGAGCGCCACCCCAAGCTGCTCGGCGGCATCGCGCTCGCCGTGATCACGGTCCTCGCGCTGCCCACCCTCTCCCTCCACCTCGGCACCTCCGACCAGGGCAACAACCCGAAGAGCGCGACGACCCGGCAGGCCTACGACCTGCTGGCCGACGGCTTCGGGCCCGGGGTCAACGGTCCGCTCACCCTCGTCACCGAGGTCGACGGCGCCCGGGACAAGGCCGCCGTCCAGACGCTGGCCGCCGAACTGCGGACCACCGACAACGTCGCGGCCGTCTCCCCGATCACGTACAACGGCGACGACTCCGCCGCCTACCTCACCGTCGTGCCCGCCTCCGCCCCGCAGTCCCGGGCGACCAGCGACCTCGTCGACGACCTGCGCACGGACGTCGTACCGCAGTCCGGGCTCGACGTCCGGATCGGTGGCGTCACCGCCAGCTACGACGACTTCGCCGAGGTCATCGTCGGCAAGCTGCCGCTGTTCGTGGGCGCCGTGGTCGGACTCGGCTGCCTCCTGCTGCTGCTCGCGTTCCGGTCCCTCGGCATCCCGCTGAAGGCGGCGGCCATGAACATCGCCGCCGTCTGCTCCGCCTTCGGCGTCGTGGTCGCGATCTTCCAGTGGGGCTGGGGGAGCGAACTGCTCGGGCTCGGCGCGGCCGGGCCGATCGAGCCCTTCCTGCCCGTGATCATGGTGTCGGTCCTCTTCGGGCTCTCCATGGACTACCAGGTCTTCCTGGTCAGCAGGATGTACGAGGAATGGCTGGAGACCGGCGACAACCGGCGAGCCGTCCGGGTCGGCCTCGCCGAGACCAGCCGCGTGATCAACTCCGCCGCGGTGATCATGATTTCGGTCTTCCTGGCCTTCGTGCTCAGCGGCGACCGGGTCATCGCGATGTTCGGCATCGCGCTCGCGGTGGCCGTCGCCGTGGACGCCTTCATCCTGCGGACCCTGCTGGTGCCGGCCCTGATGCACCTGCTCGGCGGCGCCAACTGGTGGCTGCCCCGCTGGCTCGGCCGCGTCCTGCCCCGCATCAGCATCGAGCCGCCGGAGTGCCGCGCCGCCCATGAGAAGGTGACCGTACCCGGACAGCGACAGATGAAGGAGTCCGATGTACGCGATCCCGCTCGGTGACGAGGGCGCCGAACTGCGGCCCCTGGAGACCTGGCACGCCGAGGAGTTCCTGGCGAACCTGGAGCGCGGGAGGGAGTTCATCGGGCAGTTCATCCCGTTCGGCTCCCAGGTCACGGACGTCGACTCGGCGCGGAGCACCCTCCAGCGCTACACCGACATGCGGGCCGCGGACACGGGCTCGTACCACGGCATCTGGCTGGACGGACGGCTGGTCGGCGGGGTGCTCGCCCTCAACTTCGACGCGGCGACGGGCAATGCCGAGGTGGGCTGCTGGCTGGAACCGGCGGCGACCGGGCGCGGCCTGATCACGCGGGCGATGCGCGTCCTGCTGGAGTGGGTCGTCGAGGAGCGCGGCATCCACCGGGTGGAATGGGTGGCCGCGTCCGGGAACACCGCGAGCCTGAAGGTGGCCCAGCGCCTCGGCTTCCGCAAGGACGGCGTGCGGCGCGAGGCACACGAATGGCGCGGGAAACGCCATGACCTGGAGGTCTGGTCGCTGCTCGCCCCGGAGTGGCGCAGCGCACGCGACGCGCACAAGGAACGTTAAGAGAACGCTCAGACAGCGTCCGTACGGTGCGCAGCATGACTACGAAGACTGACGCGCAGCGCGACGCAGAGATCCGGGAGGAGGACGCCCCCTCCCAGGAGACCGCCGAGACCACCGAGGCCACCGAGCCCGAGGCCGCCGAGAACGCCGCCCCCGAGGCCGGGGCCACCGAGGACGACGAGGCCGCCGAGGCGGCGGCCGAGGCCGAACTGGCCCGGCTGGCCAAGGAGAACGCCGAGGCGGACCGCCCCTCCGGGGTCGGTCAGGGCGCGGCGGCCATCGTCTCCGTCGGCCTCGGCGTGATCGCGATGAGCGGCAGCTGGCTCGGCACCGTCGCCTCCGCCCGCGAATCCCTCATCGGCCAGCTCAACACCTCGCAGTCCGCCAGCGTCGCCACCCAGGTCTCCGAGGTCTACGGCGACTCCTGGCACGCCGCCGCCGTGGTCGGCGGGGTCTTCTCCCTGATCGCCCTGCTCGTCGGCGCGTTCGTCCTGGTCAGGCCCGCCTTCGGGGCACCCGGCCGGCCGCAGGCGATCTGGATCAAGTCCGTGGCGTGGGCCGGGGTCTCGCTCGGCGTCCTCGGCCTGCTGCTCGCCGTCGCCAAGTACTCGGACCTCCTCCTCGGGCTGCCCAAGACCAGCTGAGGCACGTCCTAAGGCCCTTATGAGGCGCCTAAGGACCTGAAGGGGCCGGATAAGGCATCCCGGCGCCCGCGGATGCGGCACTCTCCCGATGTGCCGCACCCCCCTGGGAAACGAGAGTTGAGGCATCGCGGAACACACCGCGAGAGCCACACCGATCGTCACCAGGGAGACGAGATGTTCGAGTACGAGATGCACCGGATCCGCTCCGCCGAACTCATCCGGCAGGCCGACGAGCACCGCCTGGCGCGGGCCGCCCTCGCGGGCCGCAAGGCCCGCAAGGCGGAGCGGAGTTCCACCGCCACGGACGCCGAGGGGCCGGTGACTACCGGCGGTCAGCGTCGCACGCGCTACGCCCGAACGGCGTGAACACGGTGCCCCGCTCCCGGGACACGGGGGCACGGGCGGAAGGGGAGGACGGCACGGCTGCCGCCCTCCCCTTCCCGTCGTCCGGGACGGACGCTCCGCTCGCGGCGGAAACCAGTGCCGGGCTGTCGGACGCGTATGCGATGCTCGGCGATGTGGAGACCAGGTCCGTCAGCCCGGTGTTCGTCGGCCGCGCCGACGAACTGGGCATATTGCACACCGCACTCGGCCGCGCGGACGCCGGCGAGCCGCAGGCCCTGCTGCTCGGCGGGGAGGCCGGCGTCGGCAAGACCCGGCTCGTCGAGGAGTTCGCCGCGAGCGCCTGCGCGCGCGGCGCCGTCGTCGTCACCGGCGGCTGCGTCGAGATCGGCGCCGACGGCCTGCCGTTCGCCCCGTTCTCCACCGCCCTGCGCGCGCTGCGCCGCGCCCTGCCCGACGAGCTGGACCGGGCCGCCGCCGGACGCGAGGACGAACTGGCCCGCATCCTGCCGGAACTGGGCGACGGCCTGACCCGTCAGCGCGACGGCCGCGGCGACGAGAGCGCCACCGCCCTGCTCTTCGAACTGACCGCCCGACTGCTCGAACAGGTCGCCGCCGAGCGCACCGTCGTGGTCGTCCTGGAGGACCTGCACTGGGCGGACGCCTCCACCCGCCACCTCCTCGCCTACCTCTTCCGCACCCTGCGCAGCGGCCGTCTCGCCGTCGTCGCCACCTACCGCGCGGACGACGTGCACCGCCGCCACCCGCTGCGCCCCCTGCTCGCCGAGCTCGACCGGCTGCGCACCGTCACCCGGATCGAACTGGCCCGGCTCACCCGTGACGAGGTGGCCCGCCAGATCGCCGGCATCATCGCCGCCGAACCCGAGCGCTCCCTCGTCGACGACATCTTCCGCCGCTCCGACGGCAACGCCTTCTTCGTCGAGGAACTGGCCGTCTCCGCGGCCGAGGGCTGCGTCACCGGTCTCACCGACTCGCTGCGCGACGTGCTGCTCGTCCGCGTCGAATCCCTGCCCGAGTCCGCCCAGCGCATCGCCCGGATCTGCGCCGAGGGCGGCTCCACCGTCGAGTACCCGCTGCTCGAAGCCGTCGCGGGCCTCGGCGCCGACGCCCTCATCGAGGCGCTGCGCGCCGCCGTCGGCGCCAACATCCTGCTCGCCACCACGGACGGCGACGGCTACCGCTTCCGCCACTCCCTGGTCCGCGAGGCGGTCAGCGACGACCTGCTGCCCGGCGAGCGCTCCCGCATCAACCGCCGCTACGCCGAAGCCCTGGAGGCCGACCCGGCGCTGGTCCCCGCCGACTCCCGCGTGATGCGCCTGGCCAGCTACTGGTACCACGCCCACGACGCGGCCAAGGCGCTGCCCGCCGTCCTCGACGCCTCCGTGGAGGCCCGCCGCCGGCACGCCTACTCCGAGCAACTGCGGCTCCTGGAGCGGGCGATGGAGCTGTGGGACGGCACACCGCAGGAGATCCGCTCCGCACTGCGCATGGGCCACTACGCCTCGGCCTACCGCTCCTGCGGCTGCGACCCGGCCGAGACCCGGCTCGACTTCCTCGACCTGATGGCCGAGGCCGCCGACGCGGGCCGGCTGTGCGGGGAGCGCGAGCGCGCCCTGAAGATCGGCAAGCGCGCCATCCGCATCCTGGAGGACGCCGCGGCCGACGGCGCGGGCGACCCGCTGCTCGCCGCCTGGTTCTGGCTCCAGCGCTCGCGGATCATCTCCCACATCGCCCGGGGCAACGGCTGGGACGAGATCGCCAAGGCGCAGGAGCTGGTCCGCGGACTGCCGCCGTCCGCCGTGCACGCCGAGGTCCTGGCACACGCCGCCGCCTGGGGCATGCTGCACCGCCCGGGCGCCGAGACGCTGGCCGCCGCCGAGCGGGCCGTGGAGTACGCCCGCATGGTCGGCGACCAGGAGGTCGAGCTGCACGCCCGCCTGGTGCGCGGCGGCCTCCTCGTCGACGCGGGCTCCGTCGAGCAGGGCTTCGCCGAGCTGTACGAGGTGCGCGAGCGCTCCATGGAGCTGGGCCTGATGGCCCGGATCAACAACGTGAACGTCAACCTGCCCTCCGCCCTGGAGAGCGCGGGCCGCTCCGCCGAGTCCGTGCGCATCTGCGTCGAGGGCGTCGCCTTCTACCACCGTCACGGCCTCACCGACACCAAGGGCTGGATCGTCTCCAACAAGGCCGAGTCCCTGGTCTCCCTGGGCCGTTGGGACGAGGCCGTCGACGCGGCCGGGTGGGCGCACGACTTCTGCCTGAGCGACAAGCCGCGCGCCACCGCCCTGACCCAGCTCGCCGCCGTCGCCCTCGGCCGCGGCGCCCTCCAGGAGGCGGCCCGGCACCTCACCGCCGCACAGCGCTGCGTCGGCACCCACGACCCGCAGCCGCAGTACGACCTGCCGATCGCCCACCGCGTCGTCGAACTGGCCGTCGCCCAGGGCCGACTCCTCGACGCCCGCGCCGACCTGGCCCGGATCGTCGACGCCGGGCTGCCGCCCTCCAGCCAGCGCTACCTGTGGCCCCTGCTGCGCACCGCCGCCGAGGCCGAGGCCGACGCCCGGGGCCTGCCCGCCGCCGACGCCGGACGCGCCGAGGCCGTCGCCCGGATCCGGGCCGCCGCCAAGCACCAGGCCACGCCCGTCCCGCTCTGGCTCGCCCACGACCAGTGGGTCCGCACCGAGCTGCTGCGCGCCGAGGGCCGCGACACCCCCGACGACTGGTCCGCCACCGTCACCGTGCTCGAACCCCTCGACCGCCCCTACGACCTGGCCCGCGCCCGGTACCGGCTCGCCGCGTCGCTGCTGGCCCGCGCCGAGGACGACGACCGCGACCGGGCCACCGAGCTGCTCCGCCTCGCCGCCGCGGTCGCGGACCACCTCGGCGCCCGCCCGCTCGCCGAGTCCGTCGCCCTGCTCGCCCAGCGCGCCCGCATCGGCCTCACCCGGGACGCGCCGCGCCGGGACGCCCCGGCCGACCCCGCCGGGGAGCTGGGCCTGACCAGCCGCGAGCGCGATGTGCTGCGCCTGGTCACCGCGGGCCGCAGCAACCGGCAGATCGCCGAGGAGTTGTTCATCTCGCCGAAGACGGCCAGCGTCCACGTCTCCAACATCCTGGCCAAGCTGGGAGTCGCGGGCCGCGGCGAGGCCGCCGCGCTCGCCCACCGGCTGCGCCTCTTCCCGGCGGTCCGGAGCTGAGGCCGGCGCCGGGCCCTCCCGTACGCTGGACGGCGGAGCCCGGCCGCACGAGCCAGGGGAGGCGCACCGTGTTCAACATGTTCGAGGAACTGTTCTCACCCGGACGCAAGCACACGAACGACGAGCGCAAGCGCCTGGAGCTGACCCGCGTCGACCTCAACGACGGCGATCCCGGCCGCGGCCCGATAGACCTCACCTCGGGCAAGGTCGTCGTCCGCCGGCCGCGTCCGGAGCCCGCCGACGCGGCCGACGGCGACGACGGCGACGAGGTCAGCTGACCTTCAGCTCCAGGATCCGGTCGTCACCCTTGCCCGGTGTGCCCCGGCTGTCCGTCTCGCTCGTCACCAGCCACAGCCTGTCCCCGCCCGCCGCGACCACCGTGCGCAGCCGCCCGTACTCGCCCTTGAGGAACGCCTGCGGATCGTGCGCGGCCTTCGTACCGTCCAGCGGCACCCGCCACAGCCGCTCGCCCCGCAGGCCCGCCATCCAGATCGAACCCTTCGCATACGCGATGCCGCTGGGCGACGCCTCCGAGGTGTGCCACTGGGCGATCGGGTCGTGGTACTCGGAGTCGCCGCTCTTCCCCTCGGCGTCCGGCCAGCCGTAGTCGTCACCGGCCACGATGTCGTTCAGCTCGTCCCAGGTGTCCTGGCCGAACTCCGAGGCCCACAGCCGCTTGCCGGAGTCCCAGGCCAGCCCCTGCACGTTGCGGTGCCCGTACGAGTACACGGGGGAGTCGCCGAAGGGATTGCCCGGAGCGGGCTCCCCCTCCGGCGTCAGCCGCAGGATCTTGCCGCCCGTGGACTGCTTGTCCTGCGCCAGTTCGGTGCGGTACGTCTCGCCGGTGCCGACGTAGAGCATGCCGTCGGGGCCGAACGCGATCCGGCCGCCGTTGTGGTTCGTGCCCTTGGGGATGCCCTTGAACACCGTGTCCGGCGCGCCCAGCCGCTCGCCCGCGGGCTTCTTCTCGTCGTAGACCATCCGTGCGACGCGGTTGTCCGACGCCGTCGTGAAGTACGCGTAGACCAGGTGGTCCGAGGCGTAGTCGGGGGAGAGCGCGAGGCCGAGGAGGCCGCCCTCGCCGGCCGCCGCCACCCCGGGCACCGAGCCCGCCACGGTCTTCTTCCCGGTGTCCGTGTCCACTCTGGTGATCGTCCCCTCGTCGCGGGACGACACGAGCAGCCCGCCCTCGGGCAGCGGGGCGAGCCCCCACGGTGACTTCAGGTTCTCGGTGACCGTGCGCACCACGCGCACCGAGCCCTCGGCCGGCGGCACGGCGCCCGACGACCCGGAGGCGCTGGCGCCGGGCGCCGTCCGGCCGGACGGGGTGCTCCCGTCGCCGGGCCGGCCGTTGTCCCCGGACGAGCAGCCCGCCGTGAGCAGGAGCGCGGCGCAGGCGGCCAGGGCGAGTGCGGGCCGGACAGCTGGACGTGGCACGGTCGGGTCCCTTCGACGCGGGATGCGCGGGATGCGCGCGGTTCTCCTGTTCATACACCGCTCGCGCCGCCCGGGTTCCCGATCTCCGCGCACGGAATCCGGCCGGGCCCCCGACGGGTCAGTCCCAGGAGCCCCGCGCCGGGGGCAGCCCCGCGATCTCCGCCAGATCGGCGTCCGTCAGCGACAGGTGCGCCGCCGCCGCGTTCTCGGCCGCCCACCGCTCGTGCTTCGTGCCCGGTACGGGGATCACGGTGCGCCCGCGCGACAGCACCCAGGCCAGCGCCACCTGGGCCGGCGTCACGTCCGCGCCGTGCCGCGCCGCGACCCGGCGCAGCCCCGCCACGACGGGCTGGTTCGCGGCCATCATCTCGGCGGTGAAGCGCGGGTGCCGGGCGCGTACGTCGTCGGGCTCGAAGCCCTGGCCCGGGGTGAGCGTCCCGCTCAGGAAGCCGTTGCCGAGCGGCATCGCCGCCAGGAACCCCACACCGCGCGCCGCGCACCACGGCAGCAGCGCCGCGAGCGCCTCCGGCGACCACACGGACAGCTCGGCCATCACCGCGCTCACCGGGAAGACCTGCTGGATCCGCTCCAGTTGCCGAATCGTTCCGGCATGCAGCCCGTCACGGCCGTCGCGGCGCGTGGCCCGCGCCCCCACCGCGCACAGCCCGAGCGCGCGCACCTTGCCGGCGCTCACCAGCTCCGCCATCGCGCCCCAGGTCTCCTCGATGGGCACCTCGGGGTCGGGGCGGTGCAGTTGGTACAGGTCGATGCGGTCCGTCTGGAGCCGCCGCAGCGACGCGTCGCAGGCCCTGCGCACGTACCCCGGGCGGCCGTTGGCGACGATGTGCTGCTCACCGACGAGCAGCCCCACCTTGGTCGACACGAACGCGTCCGCGCGCCGCTCCTTGAGGACCCGGCCGAGCAGCAGCTCATTGGTGAACGGCCCGTACATGTCCGCCGTGTCGAGCAGCGAGCACCCCCGGTCCAACGCCGTGTGCACCGCCCGCAGGGACTCCTCCCCGCGCCGCCGCGAGCCGGTGTACGCCCAGTTCATCGGCATGCAGCCGAGTCCGACCGCGCCCACCTCGAGCGCCGCGGCGCCGATCGCCCGGCGCGCACCTCCTGGCTCCACGTGCCCGTGACCCTCCCTCGCTGAGGCCACCAACCTAACCTCTGCGCCCCGAGCGCTCTGACATAGCCTCCTGACCATGACTGGTGACGTATGGCTCCCCTTCCCCGCCGACGAGGTCCCCGGGCTGCCCGAGGGGCTCGACTACCGCTTCTGGGACGGTGACTCCGACTTTCCGGCGGACCCGGCCGACTGCGCGTTCTACGTCGTTCCGTACGCGAAGAGCGCCGAGGTCTGCGTACGCCCGCTGCCGCGGATGACGTCCGTCCACACGGTGCAGACCCTCACCGCGGGGGTGGACCACGTGCAGTCCGGGCTCAAGTACCTGCGCCCCGGCGTGCAGTTGTGCAACGCCCGGGGGGTGCACGACGCCAGCACCGCCGAACTCGCGCTCACTCTCACCCTCGCCTCGCTGCGCGGCATCCCGGACTTCGTGCGCGGCCAGGAGCACGGCGAGTGGCGCACCGGATTCCGCCCGGCGCTCGCCGACCGGACGGTGCTCATCCTGGGCTACGGCGCCATCGGCAGCGCCATCGAGGACCGGCTCGTCCCGTTCGAGGTCGCGCGGGTGGTGCGCGTCGCACGCTCCGCCCGCACCACGGAGCGCGGCCCCGTGCACGCGCTCGCCGACCTGCCCGGTCTGCTGCCCGAGGCCGACGTCGTCATCGTCGTCACCCCGCTCACCGAGGACACCCGCGGCCTGGTGGGCGCCGACTTCCTGGCCCGCCTCAAGGACGGCGCGCTCCTGGTGAACGTCGGGCGCGGCCCCGTCGTCGACACCAAGGCACTGCTCGCCGAGGTCGACAACGGCCGGATCCTGGCCGCCCTGGACGTCACCGACCCCGAACCGCTGCCCCGGGACCATCCGTTGTGGCAGGCTCCGGGAGTGCTCATCTCCCCGCACGTCGGCGGACCCACGTCCGCCTTCCTGCCCCGCGCCAAGCGGCTGCTCGCCGCTCAGCTGACCCGGTTCGCCGAGGGCAGACCCCTCGACAACCTCGTGCTCACCGTCGGCTGACAGCGGCCGACAGGCGTCCCGCGGGCCCCACGGATCCCTCCCGTGCGGGCGCGCGCACCCGGGTGCTGACGCTCCGCGCCCGCCCGGCTGCACCCCGTGCCGCCATCGTCGCTGGTCGTCACGGAGAGTAGAGGAACTATGTCCCTGAGTGACGAGACTGGTGTATCGTCCCGACTGGGGCAGCGCCGCTCGGCACCATGCGGCGCCGGGGACTTGTGACGGACTGCGAGGGGGGCGACGGGCGATGCACGGCCTATGGGCACACAATCCGACGCGGCGGGGACGACGGCTGCTATGCCGGTCCTCACGTTCGCCCGTGCACGGGCGAAGTACCGGCTGCCGCAGGGGTCATACGTACCGGAGCGGACCGCGCGGCGGCCGCAGAAAGCATCCGCAGCCCGGGCAGAGCAAGACAGACGTGGGGGCGGCCCGGCGGACGGGGGCGGGCCGGTGACCGCCAAGGCGGCGTCGGCCGCGGCGCTCGGCGCCCCGCTGCGCACCGGCGGGCCGCTGCCCGCCCGGCCCCCCGAGCACCGGATGGGCGCGGGCTCGCAGTTGCTGCTCGTCCTGGTCTGCGCGGGGTACGCCGTGGGCTCCGCGCTCGGCTGGGGCTCCGACCGGATCGCCCTGTTCATGGGCGACTTCGGGCTGAGCGTCGCCGCCGCCACCGCGGCCGTCTCGAACTTCCTGTACGCCCGCAGCCGGCGCAGCCGTTTTCGATCCGCCTGGCTCCTGTTCGCCTTCTCCTCCCTGATGGCCGCTCTGGGCAACGGGGTGTGGGGCTGGTACGAGTTCGTCCTCCACGAGCCCGTGCCCAGCCCCAGCCTCGCCGACGTGTTCTTCCTCTGCTTCGCGCCGCCCGCCATCATCGGGCTGCTGGTCCTCGCCAAGCGGCCCATGACGAAGGCCGGCTGGATCTGCCTCGGGCTCGACGCGTGGCTGATCGCCGGCTCCCTGATCACGCTCTCCTGGAGCCTCGCCCTCGCGCACACCGCCGAGTTCGAGGGCCAGAGCGTCAGCAGGACGGCGCTCTCGCTCGCCTATCCGCTGCTCGACATCGCGCTCGTCAGCATGGTCCTCGCCCTGCACTTCCGGCGCTCGCCCGGCAACCGCACGGCGGTGAACACGGCGATCGGCGCGCTCGCCCTCACGGTGATGTGCGACGCCCTGTTCACCTCGCCGCTGCTGCACGCCACGTACCGCTCGGGCGAGATCCTCGACGCGGGCTGGTTCGCCGGCTCGCTGCTGATGGCGTACGCGCCCTGGGTGAGCGGCGGGGGCAGGACCCCCCAGGAGGAGCACCCCGCGGGCGGGGCGCGGCGCTACCAGGTGAGCCAGACCCGGCCCATCTCGGGCTCGCTGGCCGCGCTCACGCCCTATCTGGCCGCCGCCATCTGCACCCTGGGCATTCTCTACAACGTCCTGAACGGGCACAGCGTCGACCGGATCGTCCTCTTCACCGCCTGCACCGTCGTGCTGGCGCTCGTCGTGCGCCAGGGCATCATGCTCCTCGACAACATCACCCTCACCCAGGAACTGGCCCAGAAGGAGAACCACTTCCGGTCCCTGGTGCAGGGCTCCAGCGACGTCATCATGATCGCCGCGCCGAACGGGGTGCTGAGATACGTCAGCCCGGCCGCCGCCGGGGTCTACGGCCGCGACGCGGAGGAACTCGTCGGGTCCGAGCTGGCCTCGATCATCCACCCCGAGGACCTGGGGCGAGTGGTGCACGAGGTGCGCAGGTTCCTCGCCGCGAGCCAGGTCGAGGAGCCCACCACCCGCATCGAGTGCCGCTTCCGCTCCGGCACGGGCTCCTGGCTGAACGTGGAGTCCACGGTCAACCGCCACCACGGCGGCCTGATCCTCAACAGCAGGGACGTGACCGAACGGGTGCGCCTCCAGGCGCAGTTGCAGCACAACGCCGAGCACGACCCGCTCACCGACCTGCCCAACCGCGCGCTGTTCACCAAGCGGGTCGGCCAGGCCCTCGCCGGGCGGCGGGCCACGGACCGCGGCACCGCCGTGCTCTTCATCGACCTCGACGGCTTCAAACAGGTCAACGACACGATCGGCCACCAGGCGGGCGACGAACTGCTCGTGCAGGCGGCAAGAAGGCTGGCCGACTCCGTACGCGCCTCAGACACCGCGGCTCGTCTCGGCGGTGACGAGTTCGCGGCACTGATCGTCGGCGACGGAAGCCGCGACCACACCGCCAGGGAGCAGCACATCTACGAGCTGGCCGACCGGCTGAGAATCAGGCTCTCCCAGCCCTACTCGATCGACGGGCACGACAATGTGCGCGTCGCCGCGTCCATCGGCGTCTCGTTCGCCGAGCCCGAGATCACGGCGGGCGAACTGCTGCGCAACGCCGACCTGGCCATGTACCGCGCCAAGGCGGCCGGCAAGGGGCGCGTGGAGCTGTACGCGCCGCAGATGCAGGCCGACGTCGTCCGCAAGGCGGAGCTGGCGACCCGGCTGCGCACGGCGCTGCACGACGGCGAGTTCGCGCTGCTGCACCAGCCGGTCGTGTCGCTCGACGACGGCCGGATCACGGCGGTCGCCGCACAGGCCCGCTGGCGCTCCGCGCAGGGCATCCTGTTCACCCCCGCCGAGTTCCTGCGGGTGGCCGACGACGGCGAGCGCACCGCCGAACTGGGGCGCTGGATGCTGGAGGAGGCCGTCGAGCAGGCCGCCGAGCGCGGCCACACCGGCCACGCCGTCCCGGTCGCCGTGCGGATCACGGCGCGCCGGCTGCTCGACCGCTCCATGCCGCTCGGCTCCATCGAGGCGCTGCTGACCCGGCACGGCCTGCCCTCGGGCGCGCTCATCATCGAGCTGGCCGACAGTGACCCCAGGGTGCCCCTCGACGAGCTGGAGCGGCGGCTCACGGCGCTGCGCAGGCTCGGTGTCCGGATCGCGCTGGACGGTTTCGGCAGCGGCTATGCGGCCATCACGGCGCTGCGCCGACTCCCCGTCGACGTACTGAAACTGGACCGGTCGCTCGTCGAGGGCGTCGTCGAGTCGGCCCGGCTCCACAAGATCACCAGCGGGCTGCTCAGGATCGCCGGAGACCTCGGGCTCACCTCCGTGGCCGACGGCGTCGACCTGCCCGAACAGGTCGTGGCGCTGCGGTCGATGGGGTGCACGCACGGGCAGGGCATGGCGTTCTCGGGACCGCTCGACGAGTACCGGCTGCGCCGCGCGCTGGTCTCGGGGGAGTACCCGGTTCCGCTGGGGCCGATCGAGCCGGTGTTCGTGGGCGGGCCACCCCTGCGCTCACATAATGAGACTCCCGTCCCACCCACTTGACAGTGACTGGGCGCCGGGGGGAGGGTCAGTGCCATGCGCACCCGAATTCTCGTACTTGGAAAGCGCGTCGGCTGAAGCTGGGACCACCGGTTCGGACATCGGAATCCCCAGCGACCGCACCCGGCGCGCTCCCCTCGCTTGCCTCCCGGCACGAGGGGTTTTTTGTTGCACCGGGACAGGCCGTACGCGCCAGACAACCCGCAACACCCTGCACAAACCTCGCAAAAACCCTCAGCATCGAGAAGAGAATGCCGATGACCGAGCAGGCCACCGGGGCCCACCATCCGCAGCCGCGGCCCCGTTCCGGAGGACAGCAGTCCGCCCCCGTCGAGCACGTCACGGGTGCGAAGTCCCTCATTCGCTCGCTTGAGGAGGTCGGGGTCGACACCGTATTCGGCATCCCCGGCGGCACGATCCTTCCCGCGTACGACCCGATGATGGACTCCAGCCGGGTCCGCCACGTGCTCGTCCGCCACGAGCAGGGCGCGGGTCACGCGGCCACCGGATACGCGCAGGCCACCGGCAAGGTCGGGGTGTGCATGGCCACGTCGGGACCGGGTGCCACCAACCTGGTGACCCCGATCGCGGACGCGATGATGGACTCCGTCCCGCTGGTCGCGATCACCGGCCAGGTCGTCTCCAAGTCGATCGGCACGGATGCCTTCCAGGAGGCGGACATCGTCGGCATCACCATGCCGATCACCAAGCACAGCTTCCTGGTCACCAAGGCCGAGGACATCCCGAAGGCGATCGCCGAGGCGTTCCACATCGCCTCCACCGGCCGCCCGGGCCCGGTCCTCGTGGACATCCCCAAGGACATCCTCCAGGCGCAGACGACGTTCACCTGGCCGCCGCAGCAGGACCTGCCCGGCTACCGCCCGGTGACCAAGCCGCACGCCAAGCAGATCCGCGAGGCCGCCAAGCTGATCACGAGTGCGAAGCGGCCCGTCCTGTACGTCGGCGGCGGCGTGATGAAGGCGCAGGCCACCGCCGAGCTGAAGGTCCTCGCCGAGCTCACCGGAGCGCCCGTCACCACCACCCTGATGGCGCTCGGCGCGTTCCCCGACAGCCACCCGCTGCACGTGGGAATGCCGGGCATGCACGGTGCGGTCACCGCCGTCACCGCGCTGCAGAAGGCCGACCTGATCGTCGCCCTCGGCGCCCGCTTCGACGACCGCGTCACCGGCAACCTGGACAGCTTCGCGCCGTTCGCCAAGATCGTCCACGCGGACATCGACCCCGCGGAGATCGGCAAGAACCGCGCCGCCGACGTGCCGATCGTGGGCGACGCCCGCGAGGTCATCGCCGACCTGATCCAGGCCGTGCAGAAGGAGCACGGCGAGGGCCACACCGGCGACTACAGCGCCTGGTGGAAGGACCTCAACCGCTGGCGCGAGACCTACCCGCTCGGCTACGACCAGCCCGCCGACGGCTCGCTCTCCCCGCAGCAGGTCATCGAGCGGATCGGGCAGCTCGCCCCCGCCGACACGATCTTCGCCGCGGGCGTCGGCCAGCACCAGATGTGGGCCGCGCACTACATCCGGTACGAGAAGCCGGCGACCTGGCTGAACTCCGGCGGCGCCGGGACCATGGGCTACTCGGTCCCCGCCGCGATGGGCGCCAAGGCCGGTGCCCCGGGCCAGACGGTCTGGGCCATCGACGGCGACGGCTGCTTCCAGATGACCAATCAGGAACTGACCACCTGCGCCCTGAACAACATCCCGATCAAGGTCGCCATCATCAACAACGGCGCCCTGGGCATGGTCCGGCAGTGGCAGACGCTGTTCTACAACCAGCGCTACTCCAACACCGTGCTGCACGCGGGCCCGGACGGCGAGACCCCGCCGAACAAGGGCACCCGCATCCCGGACTTCGTCAAGCTGTCCGAGGCGATGGGCTGCTACGCCATCCGCTGTGAGCGCCCCGAGGACCTCGACAAGTGCATCGAGGAGGCGAACTCGATCAACGACCGCCCGGTCGTGGTCGACTTCATCGTCCACGAGGACGCCATGGTGTGGCCGATGGTCGCCGCCGGCACCTCCAACGACGAGATCATGGCCGCCCGGGACGTCCGTCCCGACTTCGGCGACGGCGAAGAAGACTGAGAGAGCGCAGGAGAAGGAATCCCACCATGTCCACCAAGCACACGCTCTCCGTCCTCGTCGAGAACAAGCCCGGTGTCCTCGCCCGGATCACCGCCCTCTTCTCGCGCCGCGGCTTCAACATCGACTCGCTCGCCGTCGGCGTCACCGAGCACCCCGACATCTCCCGCATCACCATCGTGGTGAATGTCGCGGACCTGCCGCTCGAACAGGTCACCAAGCAGCTCAACAAGCTGGTCAACGTCCTGAAGATCGTCGAGCTGGAGCCCGGCGCGGCCGTCCAGCGCGAGCTGGTGCTCGCCAAGGTCCGCGCCGACAACGAGACGCGCTCGCAGATCGTCGAGATCGTCCAGCTCTTCCGCGCCAAGACCGTGGACGTCTCCCCGGAGGCCGTCACCATCGAGGCCACCGGCTCCAGCGACAAGCTGGAGGCGATGCTCAAGATGCTGGAACCCTTCGGCATCAAGGAGCTCGTCCAGTCCGGCACCATCGCGATCGGCCGCGGCTCGCGCTCCATCACCGACCGGAGCCTGCGCGCCCTCGACCGCAGCGCGTAGCACCACCGCACGCCCTCTCGGATACCGAGACCCCGAAACTTCATTTCCGCACCCCGCCGTACGGTGGGAGCAACACCAGCACACCAAGGAGAACCCCAGTGGCCGAGCTGTTCTACGACGACGACGCCGATCTGTCCATCATCCAGAACCGCAAGGTCGCGGTGATCGGATACGGCTCCCAGGGCCACGCCCACGCGCTCTCCCTGCGCGACTCGGGTGTCGACGTGCGCATCGGTCTGCACGAGGGCTCCAAGTCCAAGGCGAAGGCCGAGGAGCAGGGCCTGCGCGTCGTCACCCCCGCGGAGGCGGCGGCCGAGGCCGACGTCATCATGATCCTCGTCCCGGACCCGATCCAGGCCCAGGTCTACGAGGAGTCCATCAAGGACAACCTGAAGGCGGGCGACGCCCTGTTCTTCGGTCACGGCCTCAACATCCGCTACGACTTCATCAAGCCGTCGGCCGACGTCGACGTCTGCATGGTCGCCCCCAAGGGCCCGGGCCACCTGGTGCGCCGTCAGTACGAGGAGGGCCGCGGCGTTCCCTGCATCGTGGCCGTCGAGCAGGACGCCACCGGCAAGGGCTTCGAGCTGGCGCTGTCGTACGCCAAGGGCATCGGCGGCACCCGCGCCGGCGTCATCAAGACGACCTTCACCGAGGAGACCGAGACCGACCTCTTCGGCGAGCAGGCCGTCCTCTGCGGTGGCACCGCCGCGCTGGTGAAGGCGGGCTTCGAGACGCTGACCGAGGCCGGCTACCAGCCGGAGATCGCGTACTTCGAGTGCCTCCACGAGCTGAAGCTCATCGTCGACCTCATGTACGAGGGCGGCCTGGAGAAGATGCGCTGGTCGATCTCCGAGACCGCCGAGTGGGGCGACTACGTCACCGGCCCGCGGATCATCACGGACGCCACCAAGGCCGAGATGAAGAAGGTCCTCGCCGAGATCCAGGACGGTACCTTCGCCCGCGAGTGGATGGCCGAGTACCACGGTGGCCTGAAGAAGTACAACGAGTACAAGACGGCCGACAGCGAGCACCTGCTGGAGACCACCGGCAAGGAGCTGCGCAAGCTCATGAGCTGGGTGGACAACGAGGAGGCGTAAGCCTTCGGACGGGGCCGCGGCACACGCCGCGGCCCCGTTCTCCATGGGGTCTCCACGGCGCGGCCACTCGATCGTGGCCGGGTTGTCCAACCCGTCCAGCCACGGACGGGTGATCCTTCCAGGGAGGCGCAAGACCATCCCCCTGGCGCCACTACACTGCTGAATTATTCGCGTCGGGCCCACAGCGTCGTGCGTCTTCCACGCGGCCATGCACCCACCCCTCCACCGCTTGCGGCCGTCGGGACGGCCGTCCGCATTGGGACTTGTGAGGACTCACGTGAGCACTGCTGCCAACGGCAAACCCGTCGTACTCATCGCTGAAGAGCTGTCGCCCGCGACTGTCGACGCCCTGGGCCCGGACTTCGAGATCCGGCACTGCAACGGAGCGGACCGCGCGGAACTCCTCCCCGCCATCGCCGACGTCGACGCGATCCTGATCCGCTCGGCCACCAAGGTCGACGCCGAGGCCATCGCCGCCGCGAACAAGCTGAAGGTCGTCGCACGAGCCGGCGTCGGCCTGGACAACGTGGACGTGTCCGCCGCCACCAAGGCCGGCGTGATGGTCGTCAACGCCCCGACGTCGAACATCGTGACCGCCGCCGAGCTGGCCTGCGGCCTCCTCATCGCCACCGCGCGCAACATCCCGCAGGGCTCGCAGGCACTGAAGGCCGGCGAGTGGAAGCGCAGCAAGTACACGGGCGTCGAGCTCGCCGAGAAGACCCTCGGCGTCGTCGGCCTCGGCCGCATCGGCGCCCTCGTCGCGCAGCGCATGTCCGCGTTCGGCATGAAGGTCGTCGCGTACGACCCGTACGTGCAGCCCGCGCGCGCCGCGCAGATGGGCGTGAAGGTCCTCTCGCTCGACGAGCTGCTCGAGGTCTCCGACTTCATCACCGTGCACCTGCCCAAGACCCCCGAGACCCTGGGTCTCATCGGCGACGAGGCGCTGCACAAGGTCAAGCCGAGCGTGCGCATCGTGAACGCCGCGCGCGGCGGGATCGTCGACGAGGAGGCGCTGTACTCGGCGCTCAAGGAGGGCCGCGTCGCCGGCGCCGGCCTCGACGTGTACGCGAAGGAGCCCTGCACGGACTCCCCGCTGTTCCAGTTCGACCAGGTCGTCTGCACCCCGCACCTCGGCGCCTCCACGGACGAGGCGCAGGAGAAGGCCGGTATCGCCGTCGCCCGCTCGGTGCGCCTCGCGCTCGCCGGCGAGCTCGTGCCCGACGCGGTGAACGTGCAGGGCGGCGTCATCGCCGAGGACGTCAAGCCGGGCCTGCCGCTCGCCGAGCGCCTCGGCCGGATCTTCACCGCGCTCGCCGGCGAGGTCGCGGTCCGCCTCGACGTCGAGGTGTACGGCGAGATCACCCAGCACGACGTGAAGGTGCTCGAACTCTCCGCGCTCAAGGGCGTGTTCGAGGACGTCGTCGACGAGACGGTGTCGTACGTGAACGCGCCGCTGTTCGCGCAGGAGCGCGGCGTCGAGGTGCGGCTGACGACCTCCTCCGAGTCGCCCGACCACCGCAACGTCGTGACGGTGCGCGGCACCCTCAGCGACGGCCAGGAGGTCTCGGTCTCCGGCACGCTGGCCGGCCCCAAGCACCTCCAGAAGATCGTCGCCGTCGGCGAGTACGACGTGGACCTGGCGCTCGCCGACCACATGGTCGTCCTGCGCTACGAGGACCGTCCGGGTGTCGTGGGCACCGTCGGCCGCGTCCTCGGTGAGGGCGGGATCAACATCGCGGGCATGCAGGTCTCCCGCGCGGACGTCGGTGGCGAGGCCCTCGCGGTCCTCACCGTCGACGACACCGTCCCGCAGTCCGTGCTGACCGAGCTGGCCGCGGAGATCGGCGCCACCTCGGCGCGCTCCGTCAACCTGGTCTGAGAACAGAGCGGTTCGAGGGCCGGGTCACCCGCGGGTGGCCCGGCCCTCAGCCGTTCTCGACCGGCTCCGGCTCGATCAGGCCCTCGCGGTAGGCGATGCCGACCGCCTCGGTGCGGCTCGCGGCGCCCAGCTTGGCGAGGATGTTGGAGACGTGGACGCTCGCCGTCTTGCCGCTGATGAACAGCTCCTCGCCGATCCTGCGGTTGGTGAGCCCGCGGCCGAGCAGCCGCAGCACGTCGCTCTCCCGTGAGGTCAGTGCGGCGATACGGTCGTCCGCGGCCGGGGCGGCGGCGAGGCGGCCCCGCCGGACCAGCGCCGCCAGGTCCTCGCGCAGCGGTCCGGCGCCCAGCCGCACCGCGGTGTCCAGGGCCGCGCGGACCTGCTCGGCGGCCTCCTCGCGGCGGTCGGCGGTGAGCAGCGCCTCGGCCAACCGCCTGCGGCAGCGGGCCAGTTCGTACGGGTCGCCGTAGCCGAACGCCGCCACGGCCCGCTCCCAGGCCGGCACGTCGGGGCCGGTGGCGGCCCGGGTCCGCTCGGCCTCGGCGCGGGCCAGCCAGGCCAGGCCCTCGGGCCCCTGCGGGGTGCCGTCGTCGTCCCGGGCGGCCGTGGTCCTGGCCAGCCCCACCAGCTCCTCGGCGACCCCCGACCAGTGCGCCGCGCCCGCCGCGTCGCCGGACAGCCGGGCCGTCTCCGCCGCGTCCGCGACCGGCGACAGGGCCAGCGCGGCGAGCCGCACCACGACGTCGGGCAGCGTGGTGGAGGAGTTCTCGGCAAGGGCGTCGATCGCGGTCCGCACCTGCCGCGCGGAGTCGTCGGCCGCACCGCGCAGGGCCGCCGCGTCGGTCAGCACGATGCTCGCGACGAGCGTCGCCATCCAGTCCGCGGGGCCGCTCAGCAGGGTGCGGGCGCCCGCGACGGCCGCGTCCAGCTCGCCGCGTCCCAGGGCGACGTACAGCGCGGGCGCGGTCGTGAACCCGCCCGCGGCCGGCAGCAGTTCGGTGTCCGCGGCGGCCGTCCGGGCGCACTCGTCCCAGCGGCCCAGCGTGTAGAGCAGCAGGGACTGGAGGTAGCGCAGCTCCAGGGCGTAGGGGGAGGAGAGCAGCCCGGCGCGGCGGGCGCGGTCGATGCCGTCGCCGAGCCAGGTCAGGCAGGCGTCCATGTCCCCCGACTCGTAGCAGCCGAGGGCGAGGCTGTAGAGGGCCCGCATCTCCACCCGCAGGTTCCCGGCGGCGCGGGCCAGGTCACGGGCGCGCGTCAGCCGTTCCCGGCCGCGCGCGGTGCGCCGGTTGTCGGGGGACAGGCCGACCAGCGAGACCATCAGGTCGGCCTGGGCGTCGGCCAGCCGCAGTTCCTCCGCGACGGCGAGCGCCTGCCGTGCGACCTGCTCGGCGTCCTCGTCGCGGCCCACGTTCCGCGCGGCCAGGACATGGGTGGCGGCCGCCCACACCCACGTACGGGACGGGGGCTCGGCCGGGATCAGGGCCAGTGCCTCGCTGCTGTACGTGAACGCGGCCTCCAGGTGGTCGATCCGGATCAGGTTGCCCGCGAGGGTGTAGCGGACCCGCGCCGCGAGTTCCGAGTCGGTGTCCGGGCCGGCCTGGGCGAGCGCGTGGCGGGTGAGCTGGACCGCGCGGTGCGGGTCCCCGGCGTGGGCGGCGGCGGACGAGGCGCGCAGGGTGAGCGCGACCGGGTCGGTGTCCGCGGGACGGTCGGGCGGGTCCACCGCGGTCCACAGGTCGAGGGCGCTCTCCAGGTGCCGCAGTTCCTCGGCGGGCGCGCCGACGCGCTGGGCGTGCCCGGCGGCTTCGAGGGAGGCCGACAGGGCGTCGGCCAGGTCGTGGCTCTCGCGCGAGTGGTGGGCGCGCTCCGCCGCGCTGCTGGGCGGATGGCCCGGGCGGCCGAGCAGTTCGGCGAACAGGCCGTGCAGCCGGACCCGTTCGCCCGGCAGCAGATCCGCGTACACGGCCTCGCGGGTGAGGGCGTGCCGGAAGGAGTAGGAGCCGTCGTCGTCCGGCAGCAGCAGCTGGTGCCCGACGGCCTCGCGCAGCGCCGACTCCAGCTCCCCGAGCGGCAGTCGGACGGCGTCGCGCAGCAGGTCGTGCCCGACCCGGCGCCCCGCGACGGCCGCCGTGCGCAGCACCTGCTGCGTGGTCTCGGACAGCTGCTCGATGCGGATCAGCAGCACGTCGCCGAGGCTGCCCAGGCCCTCGTCGCCGGGGAGGGCGGCCAGCAACTCCTCGGCGTAGAAGGCGTTTCCCTCGGCGCGGTCGACGATGCGGCGGACCGTGCTGTCGGGGACCGGCGCGTCGCCCAGCGCGCGCACCAGCCGGGCCACGTCGGCGTCGGCCATCGGGCGCAGGTCCAGCCGGTCCACGGCGGGCAGCCTGATCAGCTCGGCGAGCAGCGGGCGCAGGGGGTGGCGGCGGTGCAGGTCGTCCGTGCGGTACGAGGCGAAGAGCGGGAGGCGCAGGACGCCGCGGCTGAGCAGGAAGCGGAGCAGGTCGCGGGAGGACTGGTCGGCCCAGTGTAGGTCCTCGACGACCAGCAGGAGCGGGGCCAGGTCGGCGAGGTCGGCGAGGAGGCCCGCGATGCCCTCGAAGAGCTGGAGGCGGGAGCCGGGGTCCGGCGCGGTGCCCCGGGCCTGGCCGATCAGGCGGTCCACCGCGGGGTGCGCGGCGAAGGCCGGGGCGAGGCGCTCGTCGGCCGCCGCCGCGCCGAGGATCTCGGTGAACGGCAGGTACGGCAGGCCCACGTCGCCGAGGTCCACGCAGTGGCCGGTCAGTACGGTCGTGCCGGTGGCGGCGGCGTGGGCGGCGGCCTCCGTCAGGATGCGGGTCTTGCCGACGCCGGCGTCTCCGGCGAGCAGGACGGCACGCGGGTCGCCTGCGGCGGCTCGCTCCAGTGTGCCGGTGAGCCGGGCGAGTTCGCCCTCCCGGCCGATGAACGGCGTACCGAATATCTGTGCCACGGCCCCATCCTGGCATGCGCGCACCCCATCACGGCTGGTCGCGCAGTTCCCCGCGTTCGTTCGTCTGCGGGCCGGTGGGGGCTGGTCGCGCAGTTCCCCGCGCCCCTGTTGGGTTTGTCGGTTGTCTGACGGCCGGTGGGGCTTCTCGCGCAGTTCCCCGCGCCCCTGAGATGCGCACTGCGTGCGCCATCTCATCGGAGAGGCGCGCGGAGCGCAGCCTCAAGGGGAAGCTGCGCGCAGCGCATGCTTCAGGGGCGCGGGGAACTGCGCGGGAAGCGGCCACCGGCTCGCGGACGAGGTCAGCCGACGGCCCCGGCGGGGGCGTCGCGGAGGGCGCGTCCCGCCAGCAGCGCCGCGATCAGAAGCACCCCGATCCCGGCGAACGCCGCCACGTGCATCCCACTGGTGAACGCCTCCCGCGCAGCGGCGAGCAGCGCCTCACCCGCCCGCCCCGGCGACCGCCCGGCAAGGGCCAGCGCGCCGCCCAGCGTCTCGCGGGCCTCGTCCGGAGCCCCTGCCAGATCGTGCCGGTACACCGCGGTACCGATCGAGCCGAGCACCGCCATACCGAGCGCCCCGCCGAACTCCTGCCCGGTCTCCAGCAGGGAGGACGCCGCACCCGCCTTCTCGGCCGGCGCCGCGCCGAGCGCCAGGTCGGTCAGCTGCGAGCCGACGATGACCGCGCCGCAGGCCAGGACCCCGGCCCCGGCCAGCACGATCCACAGCGAGTCGGTGCCGGTGAGGGCCAGCAGCCCGTAGCCGCAGGCGCTGGTCACGAAGCCGATCGCCACGACCGTGGAGCGCCGCACCCCGCGCTGGACGAGGACGGTGGCGACGGGCGCCGCGCAGCCGATCAGCACGCTGGGCAGCAGCGCCCACAGGGCCGCCTCCAGCGCGCTCTTGCCGAGGACGGCCTGGAGGTACTGCGTGGTGAAGTACGCCGAGCCGAGCATCGCGAACGCCGAGATCAGGTTGAGCAGCACGGCCGGACCGAAGCCCCGGTGCCGGAACAGCGCGGGCGAGATCAGCGGCGACGCGGCCCTGCGCTGGCGCCGGACGAAGAGGAACGAGAAGACCAGGCCGACGGCGACCGAGACGACGTACGGCGGCGCGAAGCCCTCGGAGGGGATCTCCTTGATCCCGTAGACGAGCGGCAGCACCGCGGCCATCGACAGCGGGACGCTCACGAGGTCGAAGCGGCCGGGGTCCGGGTCCTTGAACTCCGGGAGCAGCAGCGGCGCCAGGATCAGCAGCAGCACCATCGCGGGCAGGTTGACCAGGAACACCGAGCCCCACCAGAAGTGCTCGACCAGGATGCCGCTCATCACCGAGCCGAGCGCGATGCCTCCGGTCATCACGCCGGACCAGATGCCGATGGCCTTCGCCCGCTGCCCGGCGTCGCGGAACATGTTGCGCACCAGCGCCATCGTGGAGGGCATCAGCGTGGCACCGCCGATGCCGAGCACGGCGCGGGCCGCGATGAGCATCTCCGCGCTGTTCGCGTAGGCCGCGCAGACGGAGGCGGCGCCGAAGGCCACCGCGCCGGTCAGCAGGAGCTTGCGGCGCCCGATGCGGTCGCCGAGCGAGCCCATCGTCATCAGCAGTCCGGCGAGCACGAACGCGTAGATGTCGAAGATCCACAGCTGCTGGGTGCCGGTCGGCGCCAGGTCGGCGCTGATCTGGGGGATCGCGAAGTAGAGGACCGAGACGTCCATGGAGACCAGGAGCAGCGGCAGCATCAGGACGACCAGGGCGGTCCATTCCTTGCACCCCGCAAGGGAGTTGGGGGCTGTGGTGGTGCTCGTCGGGTTCGTCATGGGCAGGACTGTACGGACGTATTAAACGCTTGTCTAGTACGGACGTATAGAACGACTGTGTAAAACGTAGGTATAGGACGGCTGTATGGATCCGGGGTACGGTGCGGGCATGGGACACCGTGAAGATCTGCTCGAGGGCGCCAAGCGCTGCCTGCTGGAGAAGGGGTTCGCGCGGACGACCGCGCGCGACATCGTCAAGGAGTCGGGGACCAACCTGGCGTCCATCGGCTATCACTACGGGTCGAAGGACGCGCTGCTCGCGCAGGCGTACGTGGCGCTTGCGGAGGGGGTCTCGCAGGAGTGGGGCGAGCCGGGCGAACTGCCGGGCGCGAACGGCTCGTTGGAACGGATCAGGGCCGTGGTCGGCGGCATCACGAACAGCCTCGGCAAGCCCGGCTCCATCTGGCACCTGAGCATGGAGCTCATCGTCATGGGCGACAAGATGCCGGCCCTGCGCGAACACATGTCGGCGGCCCAGCGTGAGGCGGGGCGCGGCTTCATCGGCATGGTGATGGGGGAGGAGCCGCCGGCCGACGACCCGAGCGTGGACACCCTCGGCAAGTTCTTCTCGGTGCTCGTCATCGGGCTCGTCGCCCAGCACACCTTCGACCCGGACTACTCGCCGAGCGCCGACGAACTCACCGAGGGGCTATCCCTGTTGATGGAGGCGGCCCGCTAGGGCCTGTCTGACAATTCCCGTCTGCCCCGCGACGCCTGGCACGCGCTCTCGCCGCACCGGGCACCAGGCCGAGTACGTCCAGTACGAGGCCTTGCACCCGGCACGCCGAGAGCACGCACCAGACGCCGCGAGGCCGCCCTTCGGGCGACGACGGGAATTGTCAGACAGGCCCTAGGCGGTGCCGTCGTCGAAGGGCCCCTTCGGGCCCGGGATCGCGTCCAGCAGGCGGCCCCACTCCGGGTACATCTCGACCTTGCGGGCGTGCAGGGCGAGGATCCTGGCGTCCAGGTCCGGGTCGGGATCGTCCGAGAAGCGGAACGCGGTGAGCTGCTGAAGGTGCGGGATGATCAGCCAGTCCCCGTCGATGTGCACCGGTTCATGCAGGTAGCGCTCCAGGGCCGCCAGGTCCGGGACGCCCGCGCAGTACACGTGCGTGAAGCCTTCGGCGGGGTCGCCGAGGTACCGGCCGACGGTCCCGAACGCGACCGGTTCCGTGCTCGCCGTCCGGCGCATCGCGGCGAGCACCGCCTCCTTGTCCGCTTCCGACGTGCCGTCCCTGAAGCTGAACCGCAGGGTGTTCACGATCATGTGACGCTCCTCTCGGGTCTCCTCAATATGAACTCGCGGGTTCAAGTTAGTGGTCTCCATGGTCGGATTTCGCGGGTTCCGGAAAATGAACCCGTGAGTTCAACTCGGCCCGGGTGAGCGGTAGTCTGCCGCCGTGACGCCAGCGACCACGGCCGCCGCCGGACGCCCCGCACCCCGCGGGCGCATCGACAAGCGGCAGGCCATCCTCGACGCCGCCTTCGACGTGTTCGCGCGGCGCGGATACGCGCAGGCGTGCGTGCGGGAGATCGCCGAGGAGGCCGGGGTCGCCAAGCCGACCGTCTACAACCACCTCGGCGACAAGGAGAACCTGTTCCGGCACGCGATGGCGGCCGCGGCCGACCTCGTCATGGCCGAGAACCTCGCCGTCGTCGAGCGGCTGCGCGACCCGGGCGACGACCTGCGGGCCGGGCTGGAGGACACCGCGTACCGGCTGCTGAAGGTGTGCTGCGGGCAGCGGGCCGGCGCGCTGCGGGCGCTGACGTACGCCCAGCTCGCCGCGTTCCCCGACCTGGCGGAGGTCGTGCAGGCGCGGACGTCGGGGCGGCTCGGCGAGGCGCTGGCCGACCGGTTCGCCCGCCTGGCCCTCGCCGGGCGGCTGCGCACCGAGGACCCCGCACGCGCCGCCGAACAGTTCCTCGCCCTGCTCACCGGCCCCATGGAAGCCCGCTCACGGCTCGGCACACGGGCGGTGGGGGCCGCCGAGACGCGGGAGATCGCGCGGTCGGCGGTCGATACGTTTCTGCTGGCTTATGGGGGAGCGAACGCCTAGAGCCGCGCCGCCTTCAGCCCCATGTGCAGCAGCAGCCGGTCCTCGCCCTCGTCCAGATCGAGGCCGGTGAGCTGCTCGACCCGGGACAGGCGGTAGTAGAGGGTCTGGCGGTGGATGCCGAGGGCCGCCGCGGCGCGGCCCGCCTGGCCCGCGCAGTCGAGGAACACCTCGGCGGTGTGCGCCAGCTGGCGATGGGCGGGGGAGAGCAGCGCGGTCAGCGTCGGGTCGTGCGCGGAGTCGGCGGGCAGCGCCGTCAGCAGGCGGTACGGGCCGATCGCCGACCACTGGGCGTCGGGGCCGAGCCGCGGGTTGGCCAGCGCGGTGCGGGCGGCGGCCTGCGCCTCCTGCCAGGACGTGGCGAGTTCCGCCAGGTCGGTGCGGGGGGCGCCGATGCCCGCCGCGACGGGGCCGTCGCCCGCGCGGGCCCGCAGTTTCTCGGCCGCCGTGAGCGCCGGGGTCAGCACCTCCGACGAGCGCAGCCGCACGAGGAGCGCCAGGCACTGGCCCGTGGGGCCCCAGGGAACGGTGCACAGCGCGTCCGCCGCCGGAAGGGTGCGGACCGACGGCGCGTCGTCCGGGTCCGCCGACGGCCAGGGCGCCACACAGACCACCGCGTGCAGCCCGTCGGCCCGGGTGCCCAGGGCCGTCCGCAGCGCGGCCACCGCCATGTCCCGCTGCCACCCGCGCTCGGCGGTCAGCACCGAGTGGAACTCGCGGGTCAGGTCGGCGCCCGCCTGCGCCTCGTCCGCCAATTGCGCGCCGATCCGGCCCGCGACCTCCATCGCCGCGTCCAGCTGGTCCTGCGCGGGCCCCGGCTCGTCGTCCAGGAGCCATACGTAACCCAGCACGAAGCCCCGGTGGCGCACGGGCAGACAGATACGGCCGCGGTAGACGCCCGCCTCGGGGGTCGCCGGGATGCGCACCGGTTCCGTGGCGCGGGCGATGCCGAACCCCTCGAACCAGGCGCGGACCGCCGGTGTCGAGCCGCGCGTGAGGATCGAGCGGGTGCGCACCGGGTCGAGGGCCGCCTCGTCGTACTCGTCGGCGCTCACCTGCTGGCCGAACGCGATCAGCCGGAAATCCCGGTTCTCCAGCGTCGCGGGGGCGCCGAGCAGCGCCGAGATCTCGTCGACCAGTTCCTGGTAATCGCCCTTCACCCCACCATTCTCACCCACCTCAGGCGTCCCTTCATACAGATGTCTGAGGTGGCGGCCACAGATGCGTGACAGCTGTCAATGGCACAGGATCGGAGGGATCCTTAGATTTCACGGTGGTTCCACGTGCCGTTCCCGCTATGGCAGCTATCAGAGCTTTATACGGGTTCGGCCCATCCGTACTCATGCTCCATGGAGGTGCCCCGTGCTGGCTCCCCTGATCCTCGCCGCGTCGCGCAGCGACAAGATGCGCGCCTTCGTGTCGGCGGCGCCGGGCACCAAGCAGGTCGTCGACCGCTTCATCGCCGGCGAGACCGTCGACGACGTGGTCCCGGTGGTTCAGGATGCCGCCGCGAAGGGCCTGGAGGTCACCCTCGACGTCGTCGGTGAGGACATCACCACCGTCGAGCAGTCGCACGCCGCCCGCGACGCCTACCTGGAGCTGATCGAGCACCTCAAGGACCTCGGCCTCGGAGCCAGGGCCGAGATGTCCGTGAAGCTGTCGATGTTCGGCCAGGCGCTGGAGAACGGCCACGAGCTGGCCCTCGCCAACGTCCGCCCGGTCGTCGAGGCCGCCGCCGCCATCGGCACCACCGTCACGCTCGACGCCGAGGACCACACCACCCTCGACTCGATGTTCGCCATCCACGAGGAGCTGCGGAAGGACTTCCCGCAGACCGGCTGCGTCATCCAGTCCTACCTCTTCCGCACCGAGGACGACGCCCGCCGCCTGGCCGCCGCCGGCAGCCGCGTGCGCATCGTGAAGGGCGCCTACAAGGAGCCCGCCGAGGTCGCGTACCAGGACAAGGCCGAGATCGACAAGGCGTACGTCCGGATCATGCGCATCCTCATGGAGGGTGACGGGTACCCGATGATCGGATCCCACGACCCGCGCCTGATCTCCATCGCGCAGGAACTGGGCCGCCAGGCCGGGCGCAAGCTGGACGAGTACGAGTTCCAGATGCTCTACGGGATCCGCAGCGAGGAGCACCTGCGGCTCGCCGCCGAGGGCCACCGGATGCGCGTCTACACCGCGTACGGCACCGACTGGTACGGGTACTTCATGCGCCGCCTCGCGGAGAAGCCCGCCAACCTGCTGTTCTTCGGCCGCTCGATCCTCACCAAGGGCTGAGCCCACCGCTTCCGTAAGACAGTCCCCAACTCCCCCGACCCCCCGAAGGAGATACGGACCCATGACGCTGGACGCCGTGACCCAGGTCCCCGCCCCGGTCAACGAGCCGGTGCACGGCTACGCCCCCGGTTCCCCGGAGCGCGCCCGCCTGGAGGCCAAGCTCAAGGAACTGGCCGAGAACCCGATCGAGCTGCCCTGCACCATCGGCGGCGAGAAGCGGATGGGTGGCGGCGAGCGCTTCGACGTCGTGCAGCCGCACAACCACAAGGCCGTCATCGGCACGTACGCCAACGCCACCGCCCAGGACGCCCAGGACGCGGTCGACGCCGCCCTGGCCGCCGCCCCGGCCTGGCGCGCGATGGCCTTCGACGACCGCGCCGCGATCATCCTGCGCGCCGCCGAGCTGCTCTCCACGACGTGGCGCGAGACCATGGCCGCCTCGACCATGCTCGGCCAGTCGAAGACCGCCCAGCAGGCCGAGATCGACACCCCGTGCGAGCTCGTCGACTTCTGGCGCTTCAACGTCCACTACGCCCGCCAGATCCTCGCCGAGCAGCCCCCGGCGAACTCCACCGGCGTGTGGAACCGCATGGACCACCGCCCGCTGGAGGGCTTCGTCTACGCGATCACGCCGTTCAACTTCACGGCCATCGCGGGCAACCTGCCCACTGCCCCCGCCCTCATGGGCAACGTGGTGGTCTGGAAGCCGTCCCCGACGCAGACCCACGCCGCCGTCCTGCTGCTCCAGCTCCTGGAGGAGGCCGGCCTGCCCAAGGGCGTCATCAACCTGGTGACCGGCGACGGCCTCGCCGTCTCCGAGGTGGCCCTGAACCACCGCGACCTCGCGGGCATCCACTTCACCGGTTCGACCAAGACCTTCCAGCACCTGTGGAAGACGGTCGGCACCAACATCGAGAACTACCGCACCTACCCGCGCCTCGTCGGCGAGACCGGCGGCAAGGACTTCGTCGTCGCCCACCCGAGCGCCGACCGCGCCGTCCTCAAGACGGCCCTGACCCGCGGCTCCTTCGAGTACCAGGGCCAGAAGTGCTCCGCGTCCTCGCGCGCCTACATCCCGGCCTCCATCTGGAACGACGGGTTCAAGGAGGAGTTCGCGGCCGAGGTCGACGGCATCACCATGGGTGACGTCACCGACCTGTCGAACTTCATCGGCGCCCTCATCGACGACCGCTCGTTCGCCAAGAACAAGGCCGCGATCGACCGCGCCAAGGCCGACGACTCCTGCACGATCGTCGCCGGTGGCACCTACGACGACTCCGTCGGCTACTTCGTGCGCCCGACGGTCATCGAGTGCACCGACCCGGCCAACGAGGTCTTCACGACCGAGTACTTCGGCCCGATCCTCGCCGTCCACGTCTACGACGACGAGAACTACGACGCCGTCCTGGAGCAGATGGAGTCGGTCTCCGACTACGCGCTCACCGGTTCGGTCATCGCCAACGACCGTGCCGCGGCCGCGTACACGATGGAGAAGCTGCGCTACGCCGCCGGCAACTTCTACATCAACGACAAGTCGACCGGTGCCGTCGTCGGCCAGCAGCCGTTCGGTGGCGGTCGCGCCTCCGGTACGAACGACAAGGCCGGTGCGCCGCAGAACCTGATGCGCTGGACGCTGACCCGCGCCATCAAGGAGACGCTGGTCCCGCCGACCGACTACCCGTACCCGCACATGGGCTGACCCCAGCCCCACCGATCACCCGCCCCCCGGCCTGGCCCCCCTCCGGCCGGGGGGCGGGTTTTCTCTGTCGTTCGTCCACGGCTCCGGGCTCAGCTCGCCCGGTCGACCAGGGTCAGGACGATCTTGCCCTGGGTGCGGCCGGTGCCGCTGAGCTCGTGGGCCTTGCCCGCGTCCTCCAGAGGCAACAGCGTTGAGACGTGCGACCGCACCCGCCCGGCGGCCATCAGCGCGGCCACCTTCCCCAGCGTCGCCCCCGACGGCCGTACCGACACCGGCACGAACGTCACCCCGCGCGCCTGCGCGTCCTGCGCGGTCACCCCCGGATCGGACAGCACCACCGAGGCGAGCAGCCCGCCGGGCCGCAGGGTCGCCAGGGTGCGCGGCCCGTACGCGCCGCCGACGAGGTCGAGGGCCACATCGACGTCGCGGACCGTGCGGGCGAAGTCCGTCGTCGTGTAGTCCAGCGGCTCGTCGACCCCGAGACCGCGCAGGAACTCGTGCTTGTCGGCGCGGGCGGTCCCGATCACGTACGCGCCCTCGGCCTTGGCGATCTGCACCGCGATGTGCCCCACCCCGCCCGCCGCCGCGTGGACCAGCACCCGCCGCCCCGGCGCCATGTGACCGGTGTCGACCAGGGCCTGCCAGGCGGTGAGCGCGGCGGCCGGGACCGCGGCGGCGTGGACGTGGTCGACCGTCGCCGGTTTCGGGGCGAGGTGCTCGGCCCGGACGACCACGCACTCGGCGTACCCCCCGCCGGGGATCATGCCGAACACCTCGTCGCCGGGCCGGAACCCGGTCCCGTCCCCGCCGCACGCCTCCACCACCCCGGACAGGTCCCGGCCGAGGGTGAACGGCGGATCGCCGAAGAGCGGCGCCTCACCGGTGCGGGCCAGCCGGTCCACCGGGTTCACCCCCGCCGCGTGCACCCGGACCAGTACCTCTCCCGTGTCCGGCACGGGCCGTTCCACCTCGACCAGCTCCAGCACGTCGGGTCCGCCGAGCCGACGCTGAGTGATCACACGCATGGTGGGACTCCTCCCCAGGAGTCCGGCCGGGCCACTGCGGCCCGGCCGGTTCAGGGGTCCATCGTGGAGCCCCGGCCGCCCCCGCGCCATGGGCCCTCGCCGGAGCCGGCCCGGTGTGCGGTCCGTCTCAGATAGTAGGAAGTCCGAGTAATTGTGGAGACAGAAGCAGAGACCTGCCCTAGCTTTGTAGGAGCCGAACGACTCGCCCGATCCGGCGAAGGGCGGCCGTGGGCCGAGCACATGGCAGGCAACCCCTGCAGCTCTGGCTCCCCGCCCCTTCCGGCGCCTCGAAATCCCCGTGGGTCAGCGCTCCCGCGCGACCTCATGCGATCTCAAGGAGTCGATCTCCATGGCCACTGCGACGCCCGCCCGCCGCCGAGTCCGCCACGTCTCTCCCTCCACCGAAGCCGACCGCAGGGCGGCGAAGAGCGCCGCCGCCGCCCTCCAGCGCTCCTTCGACCGCAGGGACAACGGCGGAGAGACCGGTCACTGAGACCGGCCGGGCCCCATCAGATCCCCCGCTTCACCTCGAAGTGATCGACGCGCCGCCCGTCATGGGCCAGCGCCGACACTTTCAGGCGCGGGTGCGCCCCGGACTCCGCCTCGACCCTGAGCAGCGAGAATCCGCGATAGCGCACCCGTGACCAGTCCACGGTCTCGTTCCTGGCCTGCCCCGACCTCGTCGCCCAGACGAAGCTGTCGACGGGCCGGTGCGCCCGCTCGTGCCCCTCGTAGGTCTCCTTGCTGCCGGGCCGGAAGCCGTACAGATCACGGCCGCCGCCGCCCGCGGTGACGTACACGATGCCGTCGCGCACGGGGTCGGCCGTGCCACCGATCGGAACGGCCCGGCCGACGGCCCCGCCGCGCAGCGCGTCGGTGCGCTCGTAGACGTGGTTGTGCCCGTTGACCACCAGGTCCACCCGGTGGTCGTCGAACAGGGGCAGCCACTCCTTGCGCACCCCGCCGTCGGAGGCGTGCGCCGAGGTCGAGTAGGCGCAGTGGTGGAAGAACACGACGACGAAGTCGATGCCGTCCGCGGCCCGCAGCTTCTTCAGCGTGCGCTCCAGCCACGCCGTCTGACGGCCGCCGCTGTGGCCCAGGTTCGCCGTGATCTCGTAGCTGACGTCGTTCGCGTCCAGCGCCACGACGCCGACATTGCCGTACGTGAACGTGTACGCGCCCGGCGTCGACTTCGCGTCGAAGCCGCTGTCCGGCAGGGACCAGCGGGCCAGCTGCCCGCCGTAGCCCTCGGGGGAGTACCAGGCCTCCATGTCGTGGTTGCCGGTCGTCACCATCCAGGGGACGGTGCGGGCCACCTGCTCGTTCTGCTTGAGGAACAGGTCCCAGAACCCGGGGTCGTAGCCGTCCGTCTTCTTGCCGTGCCCGGTGCCGTCCGCGTAGCAGAGGTCGCCGGCGTGCAGATGGAAGGCCGGATCCTGCCGGAGCATCAGATGGTCGCTGGACGCCGCCGTCTCACCGACGCCCTGGTCGCCGAAGGCGGTGAAGGTGAACGAGGAGGGGGCCGCCGCGGGCGCCGTGCGGAAGTGCGCGATCGTCGAGCGGTGCGCGGCGGCGGCCGGGTCGAAGCCGTCGTGGCCGACGCCGTAGTAGTACGTCGTGCCCGGGGTCAGCCGGTCCAGCGCCGCGTGCACATAGAACTGGTCGAGGGCGAGCCGGACCCCGCTCACCCCGGGGGTGTGCAGGTCGCGCACCTCCGCCGCGATCTTCCGGCCCAGGTCGTCGGGGCGCAGCCCGATCCGCACGTACGGGCCCCGGACCGCGCCCGGCACCTGCCAGGAGACCCGCATCTGGGTGCGCGGGTCCGCGCCGAACGCGAGATGGCGGCCGAAGGGCGCCAGTGCCGAGCCCCGCGTCGCGGACGCCGAGGGCGAGCCCTTCGTGCCGGACTCCGGGCCGCCGCCCGCGCAGCCGGTGAGCAGCCCGCTCGCGACCGCGCCCGCCGTCACCAGCGCGCGCCGCCTGCCGAACCGCGTCCGCAGATACTCGTACTGCTCCGGCATGCTCATCCGCCGTGCGAGTTGCGGCGGTATGCCGACGTCGGGGGTCTCCATGCGGGTCAACTTCCCAGCAGGCCCCAACTCCCGCCACACCGGGGGGTGAACACCAGACGACCGTACGGGAGCCTGTCCGGATGGTGGACAGCGAGTGTCATCCCATGGGACAGGGAGTACGGTGGCGGCCATGTCGGCAAGCTCTCGCATCCTGAATCTCGCAGTGATCCCCGGTGACGGCATCGGCCAGGAGGTCGTGGCCCAGGGGCTCAAGGTCCTCTCCGCCGTCCTTCCGCAGGATGTGAAGCTGGAGACCGAGGAGTACGACTTCGGCGCCAAGCGCTACCACGCGACCGGTGAGACCCTCACCGACGCCGACCTCGACTCCCTCAAGAAGCACGACGCCATCCTGCTCGGCGCCATCGGCGACCCGTCGGTGCCGTCCGGCGTCCTGGAGCGCGGCTTCCTGCTCAAGCTCCGCTTCGCCTTCGACCACCACGTGAACCTGCGTCCGTCGAAGCTGCTCCCCGGCGTCTCCACCCCGCTCGCCGGCCAGCCCGAGATCGACTTCGTCGTCGTCCGCGAGGGCACCGAAGGCCCGTACACCGGCAACGGCGGCGTGATCCGCAAGGGCACCGAGCACGAGGTCGCCACCGAGGTCTCCGTCAACACCGCGTTCGGTGTGGAGCGCGTGGTGCGCGACGCGTTCGCCCGCGCCCAGGCCCGCCCGCGCAAGAAGCTCACGCTGGTCCACAAGAACAACGTGCTGACCTTCGCCGGTCACCTGTGGACGAACATCTTCAACAAGGTGGCGGCCGAGTTCCCCGAGGTCACCACCGACTACATCCACGTCGACGCCGCGACCATCTACCTGGTCACCGACCCGGCCCGGTTCGACGTGATCGTCACCGACAACCTCTTCGGCGACATCATCACCGACCTCGCCGCGGCCGTCTCCGGCGGCATCGGCGTCGCGGCCTCCGGGAACATCAACCCGAGCCGCGAGTTCCCGTCGATGTTCGAGCCCGTCCACGGCTCGGCCCCGGACATCGCGGGCCAGGGCAAGGCCGACCCGACCGCCACGGTCCTCTCGGTCGCCCTCCTCCTGCGTCACCTCGGCTACGAGGAGCAGGCCACGCGCATCGAGGCCGCCGTCTCCGCCGACCTCGGCGAGCGCGGCGATGCCGTCCGCTCGACCGACGAGATCGGTGACGCGCTCGTCGCCCGAGTAGTAGCCGGCTGACCCGGCGCGCATTCAGCAACAGAAGCCGCCGGGTCGCCCACGGGCACCCGGCGGCTTCTCCTGTGCGGCCCCAGGTGCCACCATCGACCCCGGGCCGCATCACCTTCCGCACCCGCCCGGAACGTTTCGAGCACCCCTCCTCGCGCGCGATAATCGAACGCGGGGCCGCGACCCACGCGAAAGCTCGGACGTCCTAGTACAAGGAGTGCGGACGTGAGCGCGGTCCGTCACAACCAACGGTGAAGGACACGCAACCATGACGACGCCCACGATCGAGCTCAAGCCCTCTTCGACCCCGCTGTCCGCCGCGGAGCGCGAGGCGATCCTGGAGAGCCCCGGATTCGGCCGGCACTTCACCGACCACATGGTGACGATCCGGTGGACCGAGGGCCGCGGCTGGCACGACGGACAGCTCGTGCCGTACGGCCCGCTCTCCCTCGACCCGGCGACGAACGTCCTGCACTACGCGCAGGAGATCTTCGAGGGCCTCAAGGCCTACCGGCAGCCCGACGGTTCCGTCGCCACCTTCCGCCCCGACATGAACGCCAAGCGCTTCCAGCACTCCGCCTGGCGCCTGGGCATGCCCGAGCTGCCCGTCGAGACGTTCATCGAGGCCTGCGACCTCCTCGTCCAGCAGGACAAGGACTGGGTCCCGGCGCACGGCGGCGAGGAGTCGCTCTACCTGCGCCCGTTCATGATCGCGACCGAGGTCGGTCTCGGCGTCAAGCCGGCCTCCGAGTACCTGTTCATCGTCATCGCCTCGCCCGCCGGCGCGTACTTCTCCGGCGGCGTGAAGCCCGTCTCCATCTGGCTCTCCGAGGACCGCGTGCGCGCCGTCCCCGGCGGCGTCGGCGACGCCAAGACCGGCGGCAACTACGCGGCCTCGCTGCTCGCGCAGGCCGAGGCCGCTGCCAAGGGCTGCGACCAGGTCGCCTACCTCGACGCCGTCGAGCACAAGTGGGTCGAGGAGCTGGGCGGCATGAACCTGTACTTCGTGTACGGGGACCGGATCGTCACGCCGACCCTCACCGGCTCGCTCCTCGCGGGCGTCACCCGCGACTCGCTCCTCCAGGTCGCCCGCGACCTCGGCTACTCCTCGCAGGAGGACCGCGTCTCCATCGAGCAGTGGCAGGCCGACGCCGCGTCCGGCGAGCTGACCGAGGTCTTCGCCTGCGGCACCGCCGCCGTCATCACGCCCGTCGGCCACGTCAAGCGCGCGGGCGCCGAGTGGCAGCAGTCCGGCGGCGAGGCCGGCGAGGTCACCATGAAGCTGCGCGAGGCGCTCCTGGACATCCAGCGCGGCAAGAAGCAGGACGAGCACGGCTGGATGCACCGGCTGGGCTGAGCACCCGACGGCGAAGGGCCCCGTACCGCGCGGAGCGGTACGGGGCCCTTCGCCGTTCTCACGCCTGCTCGGCGCCGAACCCCGCGAACATGTCGAGTAGCCGCTGCTGGGCGTCCGGGCCGAACATCATCGTGAGGTTGGCCGCCGACTCGGCCGCCATCTCCGCGCTGCGCGGGAAGAGTTCCTTCTCGTACGCGGCCAGCGCCGCCTCCGGATCGGCCGGGTGCTCGACGATCGCGCGGGCCAGCTCGGCGCCGTCGAACATGGCGAGATTCGCGCCCTCGCCGGCGAACGGCGACATCAGGTGGGCGGCGTCGCCCAGCAGCGTGACACCGGGCACCCGCTCCCAGGAGAGGCCGGCCGGCAGCGCGTGGATCAGGCGCGGCACCAGGGCGCCGTCGGCCTCCGCGACCAGCGCGCGCAGCCGGTCGTCCCAGCCGTCGAACTCGGCGAGCACCGCGGCGCGCGCGGCCTCGGTGTCCGTGAAGTCGATCGAGCCGAGCCAGTCCTCCGGCGCCTTCACCGCGACGTAGGTGTGCACGCGGTCGTCGCTCTCGCGGTGCGTGAGCAGGGCCCGCTCGTCGCCGAGGACGAAGGCGCTGCCGCCGCCGTTGAACGCGGCGATCTCCGTGTGCCGCGGGTTGTCCGGCAGCACATCGGCCTCCACGAAGGAGATGCCGGTGTACGCGGGCCGGGCGTCGGTCAGCAGCGGGCGGATCCGGGACCAGGCACCGTCGGCGCCGATCAGCAGGTCCGTGGTGAAGTCGCTGCCGTCGGCGAGGGTGACCAGATGGCGGCCCGGGACGTCGGTGGGCTCGGCGCCGGTGACCTTCGCACCCCAGCGGATGGTGCCCTCGGGCAGCGAGTCCAGCAGCAGGCGGCGCAGTTCGGCGCGGTTGACCTCGGGGCGGCCGCCGTCACCGGTGTCCGGTTCGTGGCTGACCAGGGTGCCGTCGGGGGCGATGACCCGGGTCTCCTCGCCGCCGGGCAGGACGATCGCGCGGAACGCGTCGTGGAGGCCGGCCGCGCGCAGCGCCGCCTGCGCGGTCTCCTCGTGCAGGTCGAGCATGCCGCCCTGGGTGCGGGCGTCGGCCGAGGCGTCCAGGTCGAGGACGGTGCAGGCGATGCCGTTCACGTGCAGGACGCGGGCGAGCACGAGGCCGCCGAGTCCCGCGCCGACGACGGCGACCGGGAGGTGCGGGGTGTGCGGGGTGTCGGTCGTGGCGTTCATGGTGGCCTCCTTGGGTACCGCGATGTCCGGTCTCTCCCTTTCACAATAACGAACATGTTCGTAACGAACAAGTTCGTCGAAGGGTGCGCGGACGCCGGGAGGCGGTTCTGCGCTGGTCAGAGGGGTGGTTCGGGGGCGGCCTCGATGCCGGCGATCAGCGTGGCGAAGCCCCAGTCGAGCCGTCCCGGGGCGCCCGCGACGAGCACACCGGAGAGACGGACGATCTCCGGGTGCCGGGCGGGCGACGCCTCGCTGATCGCGGTGAACGTGGCGTCCATCGACTCCGTGCCGTCGTCGCCCGCGTGCTCGGCGGCCGTCGCGGTCGCGTACTGCAGGAGCAGGTCCACGCCCCACGCGGCACGGGCGCCCGGCACGCCGCCCTCGCGCAGCAGCACGAGCACGGCCTCCACCAGGTCCAGATAGTGCTCGCCGGAGGGGTGCACGGTCAGCGCGGAGCGGGCCAGCGACGGATAGCGGAACAGCATGTCGCGGTACGAGGCGAGCAGCCGGGTCAGCCGCTCGCGCCAGTCGCCCGCGGTGTCCCGGACCGGCCCGAGGTCCACCTCGGCGAGGAGCGCGTCGAGCACGGCCGCGTGCAGCTCGTCGGTGTTGCGGACGTACACGTACAGCGAGGCGGGCCCGGTGTCGAGTTCGGCGGCGAGGCGCCGCATCGTCACCTTGCCGAGCCCTTCGGCGCGCAGGACGCGCACGGCCGCGGCGACGATGCCGCTCCTGCTCAGGGCGGGCTTGGCGGGCCGCTCGCGGCGGCTGCGCGGGGTGCTGGTCACGGGCCCACGGTAGTCGCACCGCCGGAAGACCCCGCCCTTTAGACCGCTGCTCAATGCGTGGAACCGGCAGCTCAGCGCGCCCGGGTTCCCCTCCGCCCGGACAGCATTTAGAGTGGCATTCAAATCATGAGGAGGTAGGACGGCGTGCGACTCACCCCGACCGAGCGCGACCGGCTGCTGCTGTTCGGCGCCGCGGAGCTGGCCCGCTCCCGCAAGGCCCGCGGGCTGCGGCTCAATGTGCCCGAGGCGACCGCGCTGATCGCGGACACCGTCTGCGAGGCGGCCCGCGACGGCAAGCGGCTGGCCGAGGCGATCGAGGCGGCGCGGTCCGTGCTCGGCCCCGACGACGTGCTGCCGGGCGTCGCCGACGTCGTCACCGAGGTGCACGTCGAGGCCGTCTTCGACGACGGTTCGCGGCTCGCGATCGTCAGCGGCCCGATCGCGGGGGACGGGCTCGGCGACGACGCGCCGGGCGCCCTGCTGCCCGGCCCCGACCACAGCGACCCCGAGCCGGAGCTGACGCTGACCGTCACCAACACCGCGTCCGTCCCCGTCTCGGTCACGTCCCACTTCCACTTCTTCGAGGCGAACCCGCGCCTGGACTTCCGCCGGGAGCGGGCCTACGGGATGCGGCTCGCGGTGCCCGCGGGCTCGTCCGTGCGGTTCGGGCCCGGCGAGTCCGCCGACGTGCCCCTCGTGCCGATCGGCGGCGAGCGGATCGCCATCGGTTTCGCCGGTCTCGTGGACGGGCCGCTCGACGCGCCCGGCGCCCGCGAGGAGGCGCTGCGCCGCGCCGCCGCCTGCGGCTATCTCGGAGTCGACACCCCCGACGCAGAGGAGGCGGGCCGATGAGCCGCCCCGGAGGCCACCCCGCCGAAGCCCGCCGCCTGACCCCGTACGAGTACGCGGCCACGCACGGCCCGCGCGCCGGTGACCGGATCCGTCTCGGCGACTCCGGGCTGACGATCAAGGTCGAGTCGGACTCGCAGGCGTACGGCGACGAGTTCCTGGCCGGGTTCGGCAAGACCGCCCGCGACGGACTGCACCTGAAGGCCGCCGCGGTCCGCGAGACCTGCGACGTGGTGATCTCGAACGTCGTCGTGATCGACGCCGCGCTCGGCATCCGCAAGGTCTCCATCGGCATCCGCGAGGGCCGCATCCACGCCATCGGGCGGGCCGGCAACCCGGACACCCTCGACGGCGTCGACGTCGTCGTCGGCACGGGCACGTCGATCGTGTCGGGGGAGGGGCTGATCGCCACCGCCGGCGCCGTCGACACCCACGTCCACCTGCTCTCCCCGCGCATCATGGAGGCCTCCCTCGCCTCCGGCGTGACCACGATCATCGGGCAGGAGTTCGGCCCGGTCTGGGGCGTCGGCGTCAACTCGCCGTGGGCGCTCAAGCACGCCTTCTCCGCCTTCGACGCCTGGCCCGTCAACATCGGCTTCCTGGGCCGCGGTTCGTCCTCGCACGACGCCCCGCTGGTCGAGGCGCTCGCCGAGGGCGGCGCCTGCGGGTTCAAGGTGCACGAGGACATGGGCGCGCACACCCGCGCGCTCGACACCGCGCTGCGCGTCGCCGAGGACCACGACGTGCAGGTCGCCCTGCACAGCGACGGCCTGAACGAGTGCCTGTCGGTCGAGGACACCCTGAAGGTCCTCGAAGGCCGCACGATCCACGCCTTCCACATCGAGGGCTGCGGCGGCGGACACGTGCCGAACGTGCTGAAGATGGCGGGCGTGCCGAACGTCATCGGCTCCTCCACCAACCCCACCCTGCCCTTCGGCCGGGACGCCGTCGCCGAGCACTACGGCATGATCGTCTCCGTCCACGACCTCAAGCCCGACCTGCCCGGCGACGCCGCCATGGCCCGCGACCGGATCCGCGCAGGGACGATGGGCGCCGAGGACGTGCTGCACGACCTGGGCGCCATCGGCATCACCTCGTCCGACGCGCAGGGCATGGGCCGGGCGGGCGAGACCGTGCGCCGTACGTTCGCCATGGCCGGGAAGATGAAGGGCGAGCTGGGCGACCCCGGCGTCGGCCACGACAACGACCGCGTCCTGCGCTACATGGCGAAGCTGACCGTCAACCCCGCCATCGCCCACGGCCTCTCGCACGAGATCGGCTCCATCGAGCCCGGCAAGATGGCCGACATCGTGCTGTGGCGCCCCGAGTTCTTCGGCGCGAAGCCGCAGCTGGTCCTGAAGTCCGGCTTCCCGGCGTACGGCGTCGTCGGCGATCCGAACGCGGCCACCGACACCTGCGAACCCCTCGTCCTGGGACCGCAGTTCGGGGCGCACGGCGCGACCGCCGCCGAGCTGTCCGTCGCCTTCGTGGCGCAGGCCGCCGTCGACGACGGGCACGACACGATGCCCACCCGCAGGCGCCGGGTCGCCGTCCGCGGCACCCGCGGCATCGGCCCGGCCGACCTGCGGTTCAACTCCCGCACCGGCGCGGTCGACGTGGACCAGCGCACCGGCCTGGTCACCCTCGACGGGGAGCCGCTGCGCTCCGAACCGGCCGACTCCGTCTCCCTCAACCGTCTCTACTTCCTCTGAGGTCCCCGCGATGACGTACTTCATGCCGCCCGAGTGGGCCCCGCACGAGCGCACCTGGATGGCGTGGCCGAGCCCCAACCCGACCTTCGCCGACGACATCGAGCTGGCCGAGGCCCGTACCGCGTGGGCGGCCGTCGCCAACGCCGTGCGCGCGTACGAGCCGGTGACGATGGTCGTCGGCCCGGGTCAGCACGACTCCGCCCGCGCACTCCTCGACCCGGCCGTCGAGCTGGTCGAGCGGGACCTCGACGACGCGTGGATGCGCGACATCGGCCCCACGTTCGTGAAGCACACCGAGTCCGGCGAACTGGCCGCCGTGGACTGGACGTTCAACGGCTGGGGCGCCCAGGACTGGGCCCGCTGGGAGCACGACTCCAAGATCGCCCGGCACATCGCCGACCTCACCGGCGTCCCCGCCCACTCCTCGGTCCTGGTCAACGAGGGCGGCGGCATCCACGTCGACGGCGAGGGCACCGTGCTCCTCACCGAGACCGTCCAGCTCGACCCGGACCGCAACAACGGCTGGACCAAGGAGCGCGTCGAGGCCGAGATCCACGCCCGGATCGGCACGACCAAGGCGATCTGGCTGCCGCGCGGACTCACCGGCGACTACGGCCAGTTCGGCACGCGCGGCCACGTCGACATCGTCGCCGCCTTCGCCGCGCCGGGCGTCGTCCTCGTCCACTCCCAGCAGGACCCCGCCCACCCCGACTTCGAGGTGAGCCGCGAGATCATCGGCGTACTGTCCGGACAGACCGACGCGCAGGGCCGCCCGCTGGAGATCGTCGAGGTCCCGGCCCCGACCGTCCTCACCGACGACGAGGGCTGGGTCGACTACTCGTACATCAACCACTACCTCTGCAACGACGGCGTGGTCCTGTGCGGCTTCGACGATCCGAACGACGAGAAGGCCGCCGCGATCTTCCGCAGGCTGTTCCCGTCCCGCACGGTCACGCTGGTCGACGCCCGGACCGTCTTCGCGGCCGGTGGCGGCATCCACTGCATCACCCAGCAGCAGCCCGCGACGTGACCCGGCGCCACACACCGGCGCCGCCCCGCGAGGACGTGCTCGCCGCGACCATGGTGATGATCGCCGAGCACGGCCTGGAGAAGCTCACCCTGGCCGCGCTCGGCCGCGCGGTCGGCATGAGCAGCGGCCATCTCGCGTACCACTTCGGGTCCAAGGACGAGCTGCTGCTGCGCACCCTGGAGTGGAGCGAGGGGCGGCTCGGCGCGGAGCGGCGGGAGTTGCTGGTGCGTGACGGCAGCTCCCGGGAGCGCGTCGACGGCTACGTCGATCTGTACGTGCCCGGCGGCTACCGCGACCCGCACTGGTCGCTGTGGCTGGAGGTGTGGAACCGCTCGAAGAGCGCCGCCGCCGACACCTCCGCCCGCGCCCGGCAGGCCGCCATCGAGGGCGCCTGGCACCGCGACCTGGTGGCGCTGCTCGCCGAGGGGATCTCGCGGGGCGAGTTCCGGGCCGTGGACCCGGACCGGTTCGCGGCCCGCCTGCGGGCGCTGCTCGACGGCTTCTCGATCCAGGTCGTCATCGGCCTGCGCGGCGCGGGACGCGACGAAGTCCTCGCCCACGTACGGGAGTTCCTGGACGACGGGCTCGCGGTCAGCGGCTCGGCGTGAACCGGACCGGGATGCCCGGCGCCGCCTGCGCCGCCGCGGCCAGGGCCTCCGGCGCGACCACGGCGATCACCGGATAGCCGCCGGTCGTCGGATGGTCGTGCAGGAACACCACCGGGCGCCCGTCCGGCGGCACCTGCACCGCGCCCAGGACCATGCCCTCACTGGGCAGCTCGCCCTCCGCGACCCGCTCCAGGGCCGGGCCCTCGGTGCGCAGGCCGATGCGGTTGCTGTGCGCCGAGACGGTGAACACGGCCGACAGGAACGTGCGCAGGCCGTCTTCGGTGAACCAGTCCGCGCGCGGGCCGAGCCGCACCGGCAGGACGAGTTCGGCGGGCGGGGCGGGCCAGGGCGCCGCCACGGGAAGCACCGGAACCGGGCGCGCCCGGCCCACGGGCAGCACCGTGCCCTCGGCGAGCGGGTCCGGGCCCAGGCCCGACAGGAGATCGGTGGCGCGGCTGCCGAGCACCGGGTCGACGGCGATGCCGCCGGACACCGCGAGGTACGAGCGCAGGCCGCCGGTGGCCGGGCCCGCGTCGAGAACGGCCCCGGCGGGGACCCGCACCGGGGCGCCCCACGGCGCGGGGCGGCCGTCGACGGTGACCGCGCAGGGCGCGCCGCCGACCACGATGGTGACCGGGCGGTCGGGGCGCAGGGCGCACCCGGTCAGGGTCGTCTCCAGGACGGCGGTGCCCTTTGGGTTTCCGGCCAGCCGGTTGGCCAGGTCCATCGCGGGGGCGTCCAGGGCGCCGCTGCGGGGGACTCCCAGGTGGGCGAGGCCCCGGCGGCCGGCGTCCTGGATCGTGGTGAGGGCGCCGGAGCGGGTGACTGTCAGCTTGGTGGTCATCGTCCCTCGCCGTCGCTGCTTCTGTCGGCGGCCGACTGCGAGCGCGGCAGATCAAGCCCCTCCGGCGATTGAGGAGCGGGGTCCGGGGCGGAGCCCCGTGGCAGGGGCGCATACCGGACCAGCGTTCCGGGCGACAGCAGCGCCGCCCGTTCCCTGGCCGGATCCCACAGGGCCGACGGATCCGGCATGGTCCCGATGATCTGCCAGCCCCCCGGCGTCGCCCTCGGATACACCGCCGAATAAGGCCCGGCAAGGGCCACCGAACCGGCCGGCACCCGCGTACGCGGAGTCGATCGGCGCGGCACGTGCAACTCCCCGGGCAGCCCGGTGAGATAGCCGAAGCCCGGAGCGAAACCGCAGAACGCGACGCGGTACGTGTACGAGGAGTGCAGCGCCCCCACCTCGTCCTCGGCGACACCCCACAGCGCGGCCACGTCGGCCAGGTCCGGCCCGTCGTAGACCACGGGAACCGTGACGACGTCGCCGTCCGCCGGGGGAGCCGACGGCACGTCCCAGTCGCGGAGCCGGCGCGCCAGCGGTCCCGGGTCGGGCACGCCGTCGAGGAGGATCGTGCGGGCGCCCGGCACGATCTCGCCGACCGGGGGCAGGGTCCCGGCGGCGCGGCGGCGCAGCAGTTCCGCGTGCAGGGCGCCGGTGCGGTCGGCGTCCGGCAGCTCGACGAGCAGCGCCTGCCGCCCGACGGGCCGCACCACCAGATCGCCGCTCACGTGAACGCACCCACCGTGACCCCGGAGTCCTCCAGAGCCGTCCGCACCCTGGCCGCGGTCCGGGCCGCGCCCGGGGTGTCGCCGTGCACGCACAGCGAACGGGCGGCGACCGCGACCAGGCTGCCGTCCGCCGCCTCGACACGGCCGTCCACGGCGAAGCCGACCGCGCGGCGCACCACGGCGTCCGCGTCCTCGACCACGGCGCCGGGCTCGCGACGCGGCACGAGGGTGGCCTCGGGGGTGTACGCGCGGTCGGCGAAGGCCTCCCGGACCGGGGTGAGCCCCGCCTCCTCGGCGGCGGCCAGGAGCCGCGACCCGGGCAGCCCGAGGACGGGCAGCCCGCCACCGGCCAGCAGCACGCCGTCGACCACCGCGCGCGCCTGCTCCGCGTCACGCACCGTCCGGTTGTAGAGCGCGCCGTGCGGCTTGACGTACGAGACCGTGGACCCGGCCGCCTCCGCGAACACCCGCAACGCGCCGATCTGGTAAGCGACTTCGGCGGCCAGCTCGTCCGCCGGAACGTCCATGGCGCGGCGCCCGAACCCCGCGAGGTCGCGGTACGACACCTGCGCGCCGATCCGCACCCCGCGCTCGGCCGCGAGCGCGCAGACCCGCCGCATCACGCTGGGGTCGCCCGCGTGGAAACCGCAGGCGACGTTGGCACTGGTGACGACGGAGAGCAGGGCCTCGTCGTCGGTGAGGGTCCAGCGGCCGAATCCTTCGCCGAGGTCTGCGTTGAGGTCCATCACGTCCTGGATCACCTGCTCAACGTAAGCGATTGTTGAACGATTCGACAAGAGCCCGAAATGGGCGAACCGTCGCGGGGGCGGTGTCCGGTTATCGGATGCCCCTTGTTCGATCGTTCAACGATCGCCTAGGGTCCGGGCGTCCCCGGAATCGCATGGTCCGGTTCCGTGTCCTGCCCTGTCCCTCCCCGTGAAGGCCGCCGCATGATCGTTCTCCTCGGCGTGCTCGTGGTGATCCTCGGATTCGTCACGCGCCGCAACCCCGTCCTCGTGGTGGGGGTCGCCGGTATCGCCACCGGGCTGCTCGGCCGGATGGATCCGCAGGCGATCCTGGCCGCCTTCGGCACGGCGTTCGCCGACAGCCGGTCCGTCACCGTGTTCGCCGTCGTGCTCCCCGTGATCGGCCTGCTGGAGCGGTACGGCCTGCGCGAACAGGCCCGCACCCTCATCGGCAAGCTCGGCCGGCTCAGCGCCGGCCGGTTCCTCACCGTGTACCTGCTGGTCCGCCAGATCACCGCGGCCTTCGGCCTCAACAACCTCGGCGGCCCGGCCCAGACCGTGCGCCCGCTGGTGGCGCCCATGGCCGAGGCCGCCGCCGAACGCACCGGCGGGGCGAAACTGCCCGACCGGCTGCGCGAGAAGGTCCGCTCCTACGCCGCCTCCGCCGACAACGTCGGCCTCTTCTTCGGCGAGGACTGCTTCATCGCCATCGGCTCGATCCTGCTCATCACCGGCTTCGTGAACTCCACGTACCACCAGAACCTCGAACCCACCCAACTCGCCCTGTGGGCCATCCCGTCGGCCGTCTGCGCCTTCCTCATCCACGGCGCCCGGCTGCTCCTGCTCGACCGGAAGCTGGAGCGCGAGATGGCCGCCACGGCCGCCGAGAACGCCTACCCGCTGCCCGACGCGTCCAAGGAGGCCGGCAAGTGATCAGGGTCGAGTGGCTGTACTGGCTCGTCGGTCTCGTCTTCGTCGTCATGGCCGTGCAGATGGCGAAGGACCGCACCAACCCCAAGCGCTGGACGTCCGCCGCCTTCTGGGGACTGCTCGGCCTGACCTTCCCCTACGGGACCGGGGTCACCGGCACCGAGGGCTTCACGCTCCCCGCCGAACCGCTCGGCGTCGCCGTCCTCGCGCTGATCGTGCTCGCCGGGTTCAACTTCATCGGCAAGGGCGTGCCCGTCACCACGACGGAGGAGGAGCGCACGGCGTCCGCCGCGCGACTCGGCAACAAGCTGTTCGTCCCCGCGCTCACCATCCCCCTCGTCGCGATCGTCTGCGCCTCGCTCCTCGACGGCTCCGGCCTGTTCGAGACGGGCAAGGCCACGCTCATCGGGCTCGGCGTCGGCTGCGTCGTCGCACTGGTCGTCGGCATGCTCGTCACCGGCGAGCGCAGGCTGTCCGTGCCGCTGACCTCCGGCCGCTCGATGCTGGAGTCCATGGGCGCGGCGCTGCTGTTGCCGCAGCTCCTGTCCGTCCTCGGGTCGATCTTCGCGCTCGCCGGGGTCGGCACCCAGGTCGGCAAGCTGGTGAACGACGTGCTGCCCGACGGCTCCAAGTACGCCGCCGTGCTCGCCTACTGCCTCGGCATGTTCCTGTTCACCGTGATCATGGGCAACGCGTTCGCCGCGTTCCCGGTCATGACCGCCGCCATCGGCTGGCCGGTGCTCATCCAGCAGATGCACGGCAACGAGGTCGCCGTCCTCGCCATCGGCATGCTCGCCGGGTTCAGCGGCACCCTGTGCACGCCCATGGCGGCCAACTTCAACATCGTTCCCGCGTCGCTGCTCGAACTGAAGGACCAGTACGGGCCGATCAAGGCGCAACTGCCGACGGCGCTCGCGCTGCTCGGCTGCAACATCGTGTTCATGGCGATCTTCGCGGTCTGAGGGAGACACAGTGACTGTCCGAGTTCTGCTCACCGGATTCGAGCCCTTCGGCGGGGAGTCCGTGAACCCGTCCTGGCAGGCGGCCGAGCTCGTCGCCGCCGAGCCGCCTGCGGGCATCGCCGTGACGGCGGTCCAACTCCCGTGCGTCTTCGGGGAATCGCTCACCGCGCTGCGGGCCGCCGTCGACGAGGTGCGGCCCGATCTCGTGGTCTGCCTCGGGCAGGCGGGCGGCCGGAACGGGGTCACCGTCGAGCGCGTCGCGATCAACGTCGACGACGCGCGCATCCCCGACAACGCCGGGGCGCGGCCGATCGACGCGCCCGTGGTGCCGGGTGGTCCGGCGGCGTACTTCTCCTCGTTGCCGGTGAAGGCGTGTGTGGCCGCGCTGCGCTCCGCGGGGGTTCCGGGGGCCGTTTCCAACACCGCCGGCACCTTTGTCTGCAACCACGTCGCGTACGGGCTCGCGCATCTGCTGGCGACCGAACTCCCGGGCGTTCGGGGCGGATTCGTGCATGTGCCGTGGGCACCGGAGCAGGTGCCGGACGGCTCGGCGGCGACGCTTCCCGTGGAGACGGTGGCCCGAGGCATCGCCGCGCTCCTCGCCGCCGCCGCGGTCACCGACGACGACCTGCACGTCAGCGAGGGGGCTACGCACTAGGGGGCGCGGGGAACTGCGCGATCAGCCCCCACCGGCCCGCGCTGTGAACGCAAAGAACACAAGTACGCGGGATCGTTGCCGGGTGCACCCTTGTCAGGGGTCGGAACGATCACCCATGGTGGCCCGTCATGGGACGAGAGCAATGGAAGAAGATCCTGGTCGGATCGGCCGGGAACATGGTCGAGTGGTTCGACTGGTTCGTGTACGCGAGCTTCGCCACCTACTTCGCGGGAGCCTTCTTCCCCGACGGCAACCCCACCGCCCAGCTGATGAACACGGCCGGCATCTTCGCCGTCGGCTTCTTCATGCGCCCGGTCGGCGGCTGGCTGCTCGGCCGGGTCGGCGACCGCAAGGGACGTAAGGCCGCGCTGACCCTCACGGTCACCCTCATGTCCGCGTCGGCCGTGCTCATCGCCGTCGCGCCGACCTACGCCGTAGCCGGATACGGCGGCGCCGTCGTGCTGCTCATCGCGCGCCTCCTGCAAGGACTCTCGGTCGGCGGCGAGTACGCGGCCAGCGCCACCTACCTCACCGAGGCCTCCGCCCCCGAGCGGCGCGGCTTCGCCTCCAGCTTCCAGTACGTGTCGATGACGGCAGGCCAGATCGTCGGCCTCGGCCTGCAGATCGTCCTCCAGCGCACCATGAGCGACGACGCCCTGCACAGCTGGGGCTGGCGCATCCCGTTCATCATCGGCGCGCTCGGCGCCGCGATCATCTTCTGGCTGCGCCGCTCGATGCTGGAGACCGAGGTCTACGCGGAGTCGGCCGACGACGACGCCACGGTGGGCGGCGACGACAAGGGCACGATCAAGGCCCTGTGGGCGCACAAGCGCGAGGCGTTCCTCGTCATCGCGCTCACCATGGGCGGCACCGTGGCCTACTACACGTACACCACCTACCTCACGAAGTACCTGTCCAACTCGGCCGGCCTGAGCAAGGAGACGGCGACGCTCGTCTCGTTCTGCGCGCTCGTCGTCTTCGCCTGCATCCAGCCGCTCGCGGGCGCCCTCTCCGACCGCATCGGGCGCCGCCCCCTCCTGATCACCTTCGCCGTCGGCTCCACCTTCCTGACGGTCCCGATCATGACGCTGCTCCAGCACGCGGGTTCGTTCTGGCCCGCCCTGGGCCTCGCCCTGCTCGCGCTGGTCGTCGTCACCGGCTACACCTCCATCAACGCCTGTGTGAAGGCCGAACTGTTCCCGACCGGCATCCGCGCCCTCGGCGTCGCCCTGCCGTACGCCATCGCCAACGCCCTGTTCGGCGGCACCGCCGAGTACGTCGCCCTGTGGTTCAAGAACGCCGGCGTCGAATCGGGCTTCTACTGGTACGTCGCCGGCTGCGCGGCCGTGTCGCTGATCGTCTACCTGACGATGCGCGAGACCCGCGACATCGACCTGAGCCGGGTCCAGCGGGCCGAAGCCGTACAGAACCAGCCCGCCTGACCGCATCGTGAGACCACAGTCCGGGACCGGCCCGGGCTGTGGCAGACTGCCGCCGTGCTCTCGTTCGCCATGATTATTGGCAGCAGGCGCGCCGGTCCGCAGTGACCGCCTCGTACGACCCGGTACGGGCGGACACCGTCGTCCTCGACCCGCGCGCAGACCTCTCGCACCCGCGAGGGGTTTTTCTGTTTCTCGGCCCACCCGAAGCCGGGAGAAGAGCGCGGGGGATCATAGATGGACGGTGGAACCGGTCATTCCGGTACGACGACCGAGATTCCCAACAGGAGCCAGACAGCCATGAGCAGCAGCCCGAGCGAACACACCGGCGAACTCGACGCCTCCCTCGACGCCCACGAGGTCTCCGACGCCTTCCACGTCTTCGACACCACGCTGCGCGACGGCGCGCAGCGCGAGGGCATCAACCTCACCGTCGCGGACAAGCTGACCATCGCCCGGCACCTGGACGACTTCGGCGTGGGCTTCATCGAGGGCGGCTGGCCCGGGGCCAACCCCCGCGACACCGAGTTCTTCGCCCGCGCGCAGGAGGAGATCGACTTCCGGCACGCCCAGCTGGTCGCCTTCGGCGCGACCCGCAGGGCAGGCGGGAAGGCCAGTGAGGACCCGCAGGTCAAGGCGCTGCTCGACTCGGGCGCCCCGGTGATCACCCTGGTCGCCAAGTCCCACGACCGGCACGTCGAACTGGCACTGCGCACCACCCTCGACGAGAACCTGGAGATGGTCCGCGACACCGTCTCCCACCTGGTCGCCCAGGGCCGCCGCGTCTTCGTCGACTGCGAGCACTTCTTCGACGGCTACCGCGCCAACCCCGCGTACGCCAAGGCCGTCGTCCGCGCCGCGCACGAGGCCGGCGCCTCGGTCGTCGTGCTCTGCGACACCAACGGCGGGATGCTCCCCGCCCAGGTCCAGGCGATCACGCACACCGTCCTGGACGACACCGGCGCCCGGCTCGGCATCCACGCCCAGGACGACACCGGCTGCGCCGTCGCCAACACCCTCGCCGCCGTCGACGCCGGCGCCACCCACGTCCAGTGCACGGCCAACGGCTACGGCGAGCGCGTCGGCAACTCCAACCTGTTCCCGGTCGTCGCCGCCCTGGAGCTGAAGTACGGCAAGAAGGTGCTGCCCGAGGGCGCGCTGCGCGAGATGACCCGCATCTCGCACGCCATCGCCGAGGTCGTGAACCTCACCCCGTCCACGCACCAGCCCTACGTGGGCGTCTCCGCCTTCGCCCACAAGGCGGGCCTGCACGCCTCCGCCATCAAGGTCGACCCGGACCTGTACCAGCACATCGACCCCGAGCTGGTCGGCAACCGCATCCGGATGCTGGTCTCCGACATGGCGGGCCGCGCCTCCATCGAGCTCAAGGGCAAGGAGCTCGGCGTCGACCTCGGCGGCGACCGCGAGCTGGTCGGCCGGGTCGTGGAGCGCGTGAAGGAGCGCGAGCTCCAGGGCTACACGTACGAGGCCGCCGACGCCTCCTTCGAACTGCTGCTGCGCGAGGAGGCCGAGGGCCGGGCGCGGCGCTACTTCCGCGTCGAGTCCTGGCGGGCCATCGTCGAGGACCGCCCCGACGGCACCCACGCCAACGAGGCCACCGTGAAGCTCTGGGCCAAGGGCGAGCGGATCGTCGCCACGGCGGAGGGCAACGGCCCGGTCAACGCCCTGGACCGGGCCCTGCGCGTCGCCCTGGAGCGGATCTACCCGCAGCTCGCCGAGCTGGAACTGGTCGACTACAAGGTCCGCATCCTGGAGGGCAAGCACGGCACGTCCTCCACGACCCGCGTCCTGATCTCCACGACCGACGGCTCCGACCAGTGGGCCACGGTCGGAGTCGCCGAGAACGTCATCGCGGCCTCGTGGGGCGCCCTGGAGGACGCCTACACGTACGGGCTGCTGCGCGCCGGGGTGGAGCCGGTGGAGTAGACGGAGGGGAGGTCAAGCCCCTCCGGCGATCGAGGAGCGGGGTCCGGGGCAGAGCCCCGGGCCTCGGCTACGACAGCGTCCACTTCTGATTGCCGGCCCCGGTGCACGACCAGATCTGCGTACCGACCCCGTCCGCCGACGAATTCCCGGTCACATCAAGGCACTTGCCCGCCGGAACATTCACCAGGTCACCGGACGATTCGAGCCGCCACTGCTGTGCGCCCGAGCCGTTGCAGTCGTAGAGCTGGACCTTCGCGCCGTTCGCGGTCGACCCCGACGCCACGTCGAGGCACTTGCCGAGCGCCCGTACCGTGCCGTCGGCCTTCACGGTCCACGTCTGGTTCTGCGAACCGGCGTAGCAGGTCCAGATCTGCGCGGCCGTCCCGTTGGCCGTCGACCCGTCCTTCACGTCGAGGCACTTGCCGCCCAGCCCGTGCAGCGCGCCGGTGCGGTCGCCGCCGCCCGACTGCGTGCCGCTCCAGGTGAAGGTCGCCGAGGTCTTGCCCGGCAGCGAGTAAGTGACGTGCTGGCCGCCCCAGTTGATGGTGACGTCCTTCGCGGTGGAGGCGTCGTTGTAGGCGATCAGCGCCTTGGAGCCGTCGGTGTTGCGCCAGGCGACGTTCGGCACCGTGGACGACGCGGTCGAGGCGATCCGGGACGCACCCGGCCGGACGAACTTCGTCAGGTGGCCCATCGTGTAGTACTCGATGTTGTAGTCGACCTTGCCGCTGCTCGCGTCGCCGTTGTGGACGGTGATCAGCCCGTCGCACGTACCGCAGCCGCCGTTGTGCGGACCGCGGTTCTGGTCCACGGCCAGCGACCACTTCGTCACCGACTTCGCCCAGTTGCGGGTGTAGTCGATGATGTTCATCATGTCCTCGCGCTGCTGGTTCGCGATCCAGGTGCCGCCGGAGTGCTCGGTCTGGAAGGCGTCCAGGGACGGGTACTTGTTGTGGATCTCGGTCTGCTTGGCGACGTCGCCGCCGTAGCCGTGCCACGCGATGCCGCCGAAGTTCGGATGGCTGCGCACCGCGGCGTCGTCGACGGTCGGGGCCGCGTACGCGTCGTAGGTGTCCCAGTTCCAGTCGTGCGCGAGGACCTTGGTCTTCACGCCCGCGCCCGCCAGCTTCGGCAGCAGCTCGCTCTTGGTGAAGTAGGCGAGCCCGGAGCCGTTCCAGCTCATCGACGGATAGCCCGAGCAGCAGGTCGGCTCGTTCTGCACGGTCACGTAGTCGACCGGCACACCGGCCGCCTGGTAGCCCTGGATGTACTTCACGAAGTACGAGGCGTACGTGCCGTAGTTCTCGGCCTTCAGCCAGCCGCCGTTGAGCTGCCCGCTGTCCTTCATCCAGGCCGGGGCGGTCCACGGCGACGCCATCACGGTCGCGGCCGGGTTGAGCTGCTTGGCCTGCTTGGTCAGCGGCAGCACGTCGGCCTGGTCGTGGGCCAGGGAGAACTTCGCCAGCGAGGCGTCCGTCTGCCCGGCGGGCACGTCGTCGTACGTGTAGCCGAAGCGGGCCAGGTCCGAGCCGCCCATGGGGTTGCGGATGAACGACAGTCCGATGCCGTCGGTCGGCGAGAACAGCTTCTTCATCGTCGCGTCCCGGGTGGCCTGGGACAGGGCGCCGCTGCTGTTCATCAGCCAGGCCGCGGTGTCGGTGAAGGACGCGCCGCCGCCGGTGAACGTCTGGTAGCGGGTGTTCTCGTCGACGTCGATCGTGGTGCCGGCCGAGCCCGTGCCCGACTGGAACGCCGTCGGGGTCTGCTGCGCCAGACCGCGCGTGACGTGCCGGCCGCCGCTGTCGTCGGTGGTGGTCAGCCAGACGGCGACCGGTTCACCGGCCGCCCGAGCCGTGCCGGCGGAGGCTCCGAGGAGCCCGGCGGCGGTGAGGATTCCGGCCAGCAGTACCCGGGCCGATCTGCCCGCTCGTGCCGATCTGAGTGATCGCGTGGGGGTGTGCACGATGCCTCCTGTGTCCCGTGAAGCTCAACAGTCCACTTTCATGGCTTAGTTCAAGACGTGAGTTAAAGGGCGTTCCATGTGCGCGTCAAGACTTCACGTCACGAATGCTCCGACCCGCCATTCACACCCCGACTGGGTTAGCGTCGGAGTATGAGGCCCACTCTTGCGGCCCTCGCCGCGACCCTCCTCGCGTTCGGCGCCCCGGTGGCCATGGCGCCCGGCGCCGCCGCCGCGACGGACGTCTCCACGGTCGCGGACGCCCTGGAGAAGAACCCCGTCTACGTCGATCCGGCCGTCCGCACCGCGCTGACCTCGGCCGATGTCGACTCCCTCACCAAGACGATCAAGGACGCGGACAAGCCGGTGATGGTGGCGGTGCTGCCCCCGGACTTCCCCAAGAAGGACCTGTTCACCGATCTGCGGACCAAGACGGGGATCGTCGGCGTCTACGGCGTCCGGCTCGGGGACGCCTTCGACGCGCGCGCCGACAGCGCCGTGATGTCCACCGCGGCCGTTCACAACCTGACCACGAGCGTCCGGGGCGAACCGGCGGCACAGCAGCTCGACGACTTCGTCGGCGCCGCCGTACGCACCGCCAAGGGCTCGGCGCCCTCCTCCTGGGGCGGCGGCGAATCCGGCGGGGTGCCCGTCGGCGCGCTCGCGGGCATCGGCGCCGTCGTGGTCGTCGGCGGCGCGGGCGCCTACGCCCTCGTCCGCCGCAACCGGCGCAGGCGCGAGGCCGAGCAGCGGGCCGCCCTCGACCGGCTCCGGGTCGTCGTCGACGAGGACATCACGGCCTTCGGCGAGGAACTGGACCGGCTCGACTTCCACCCGGCCGAGGCGGGCGCCGACGACTCGATGCGCGCGGACTACGAGCGGGCCCTCGACGCCTACGAGAAGGCCAAGCAGTACATGGCGGCGGCCCGGCGCCCCGAGGACGTGCGCGAGGTGACCCGCGCGATCGAGGACGGCCGCTTCTCCCTCGCCCTGCTCGCCGCTCGCCGCGAGGGCCGCCCGCTGCCCGAGCGCCGCGCCCCCTGCTTCTTCGACCCGCGCCACGGGCCCTCCGTCGAGGACGCCGCATGGGCCCCGCCCGGCGGCGCGCCGCGCGAGGTGCCGGTGTGCGCGGCGGACGCGGCCCGGCTGCGCGACGGCGCCGAGCCGCTGGTGCGGACGGTGGACACGGGTGCGGGGGAGCGGCGCCCGTACTACGACGCGGGTCCGGCCTACGGGCCCTGGGCCGGCGGCTACTTCGGCGGCGGCATCCTGCCGGGGCTGCTGTTCGGCACGGTCCTCGGCTCGATGATGGCGAGCCCGGCGTACGCGGCGGACTACGGCTCGGGGTATGGCGACTTCGGCGGTGGCTACGAGGGCGGCGACGTCTCGGGAGCCGACTTCGACACCTCGGACTTCGGTGACTTCGGCGGGGGCGGCGACTTCGGCGGTGGCGGGGGCGGCGGGGACTTCGGCGGCGGCTTCTGACGGGAGTCGGCCAACTCCGTTCCGGTGCGCCGCGGTTGCCCGTCCGACGCTACGGTGACGGTCATGAGCAGTGACATACGCGACGCCTGGGCGCGGCAGCCCGCCATCGAGGCCCGGCAGGTCGACGACGCCTGGCAGCGCATCGAGACCTGGCTGCACCGCAACGCCCCCGCGACCGCGGCCCTCCTCCGCCCCGGCGCCTCGGACGACGAACTCGCGGCCTTCGAACGGGACCTCGGCGTCCGCATCCCCGCCGGGCTGAAGGCGCTGTGGCGGCGGTGCGCGGGAATGACCGCGGGCCCCGGCGAGGGCACGCCCTTCCTGCTGGACCGGTGGGCCCCGATGTCGTTCGACGCGGTGCTCGAGACCTACCGCGGGCAGATGCTGATGCGGGTCACCATGGACGAGTACGTGTCCTGGCGGCCCTCCTGGATCCCGTTCGCCTCCTTCGGCCCGCACGACAACCTCTACGGGCTGTGCCTGGACGCCGAGACGGGACGGATCTGGAAGTGGACGGAGATCGCGGAGCGCACCCTCGTCCATCCGTCGCTCTCCGTGTACCTGGAGGACATGGCGGACGCCCTCGACGTGCCGGAACTGTCGCCCGGAGCCCCGCCCCGAGTGCACGAGGGCGAACTCGAGTGGGCCTGACGGCACTCTGCTCCGGGCCGAACGGCTCGCCCGCACCCCGCCGCGCGGGGCAGGCTCGGAGCATGCAGCCGACGACCTTCGTCCTCGTCCACAGCCCCTCCGTGGGCCCCACGACCTGGCACCCGGTGGCCGCCCGCCTCGAAGCGGCCGGCCACCGGGCCCGCGTCCCGTCCCTGCTGCACGTCGGCGACGACGGCCCGCCGTTCTGGCCCCGCGTCGCCGAGGCGGTCCGGGCCGGCCTGGCGGGGGTCCCCGACGACAGCCCCGTGGTCCTGGTGGTCCACAGCAACGCGGGCCTGTTCCTGCCGACGATCCGCGCGGCCCTGGACCGCCCCGTCGCCGCCTCCGTCCTCGTCGACGCGGCGCTCCCGTCCCGCACCGGCCCCACTCCCGCCGCACCGCCCGAACTCCTGGCGTTCCTCCGCCCGTTGGCCGACGAACGGGGGATACTGCCGCGCTGGACGGACTGGTGGGACGAGGCGGACATCACGCCGCTGTTCGCCGGTCTCGCCGACCCGGCGATCCGGCGGACGGTGACCGACGAACAGCCCACCCTGCCGCTGTCGTACTACGAACAGCGCATCCCCGTCCCCGCCGGCTGGGACGACCACCCCTGTTCCTACCTGCTGTTCGCACCGCCGTACGAGGAGACCGCCGCGGACGCGCGCGAGCGCGGCTGGACCGTGGCGCGGCTGCCCGGCGAGCACCTCCACCAGATCGTCGACCCGGCGGGAGTGGCCCGCGCCATCACCGAACTGGCCGCAAGCCACCACTAGTTGGTGCAGGCCGGGCAGTTACGGATTCCCTTGCGCGCCGGAGCACCGGACAGTCCCTAGGGCCTCAGTCCCGCGCGCCGGAGCATCAGAGTCGACAAGTCGGCTACTACGTCCGGGTCGCCGCGCCGCCACCCGTCCGCCAGGCCGCCGGCCGGCTGCGGAAGCGCGGCCAGCGGACGGCGCGGACCGGTGAGCGCGCGCAGGGCGAGCAGGTCGGCGCCGCCGGGGGAGTCCAGCAGGCGGCGGGTGGAGGCCGAGCGTCGTATCCACAGCAGGCGCGGGACGAGCCACACCAGCAGGATGAGGACGGTCGGCAGCACGATCAGCGCGAGCGTGGTCAGATCGGCGAGCTGGCCCACGGTGTCCTGCAAGGACTGACCGGCGTCCGAAAGACTGGTCCCCGCCTCGCCCGCGGACTGGAGAGGCTTCTTGAGCGAGTCGCCCACGAGCGGAACCTTCGACGCCGCGTCACCGGCGTCGTTGAGGTGCGAGGCGAGGCTGTCACCCGCGCTCTGCGCCTGCCTGCCGGGCTCGGCCAGTGTCAGGATGGCGTCCCGCACGGCCAGCGCGAACTTCACGGTGAGCACGATCAGGAAGAGCGCGATCAGGTCCGCGAGGAGCTGGCGACTGCGGCGCGCTGGGGTCTGGGCGTAGAGACGCATGAACGGTGCTCCTTGTTCCCGAACGGGCTCGGACGACGGCCGGATGACGTCCGTGTACCCGGAGCGACGGCGCACAGCGCGTTTGGACGAACACCGCCGAACAAGGTCCTGCTAGTTGCGATTCAGGGTGCGGGTCACTCCGGCCACCACCGCCGTGGTCAGCACCCAGCCGATCACGACGAGCGCGTACGCGAGCGACTGCGGCCCGGTGCCGTCCCAGTGCCAGGCGTCGCGCTGCCCGAACCCGCCGACCGGGACGAGCAGGTCGAGGGTGTAGACGAGGGCGTGGAACGGCGGCCCCTCGCCCGCCTTGTTCGGCACGGGGTGGTGGGTGCGGAAGACGCCCCAGCCCGCGGCCGTGAGCAGGGCCAGCCAGAGCCCGGCGAGCCAGGGCCGATAGCCGTAGCCGACGGTCGCGTCGAGGAGATGGCCCCACAGGCGGCTCGCGAGGCCGAGGGTCGCGCGGCGGTGCCGCTGCCGGTGCAGCAGCACCCGGCGCGCCTCGTCGTCATGGCCCAGCCGCCGGTAGTTGAGGCCGAGTTGCTCGTACGGCTGCGGGCGGTAGCCCCCGTCGCGGCGCAGCCAGGCCAGCCGGTTCGTCACGTCGTCGCGGCGCCGGGGCGCGGTGGCCTCCAGCCAGTCGTACGTCAGCCCGTCCAGGCCGAGTGACGGGGGCCAGGTCGCCGGGGTGTCCTGGATGCGGGTGAAGTGGGCGTTGCGCAGGTTCACCCGGCCGCGCGGGGCGGCCGCGAAGCGTAGGTCCAGCGCCTCGGCCCGGGCGCCGACGCACATCAACGAGCTTGTGTCACTGCGGAGTTCCGCTCCGGCGAAGGTGAGCAGATCCTCTATCTGGGCGCCGCGCAGCCGTATCCGTCCGTCGGTGCTGAAGCCGTGCGACAGCCGTACCGTCGATGCGGTCAGGCCGTCGCCGTTGAACGCGATCAGGTCCGGTTCCCCGACGGTGATCCGCGACCCGCGCATCCACAGCCCGCCCGGCAACTGTGCCCCGGGGAAGCCGACGAGCCCCTCGGCCTCGAACCCGCTGTCGCAGTAGACCCCGCCCTCCATCACCAGGCCGCCGGCCTCCAGCGCGGTGCCCTCCGGGTGGATCAGTCGGGCGCCGTCGAGCCGCAGCCCGCCCCCGATGTGCGCGTGCACCAGATTCAGCGCGCCGTCGACGGTCGTGCCGCGCAGGTCGAGCCGCCCGCCGATGTGCGCGGTCGGCGCTCTGAGCCCGGGCAGCCTGCTGTGCGTGACCGACAGCGCGAGCGTGGACGCCGCCTCCAGACTCACCGGCCCGTCGAACTCGCACTCCTCGAATCGTACGAGCGCCTTGATCTCGGTGCCGTCCAGGTTCAACGGGCCGGTGATACGGGCCCGTTGGATCAGGACCGTGCCGGTCGCGTCGAGCAGTCTGTCCCGCAGGACGCCCGGATCAAGCCGCATGACGGCCGGCGGGACAGGTGCTTCCGGGTCTGTGGTGGTGCCGTGCCGCGATGGTCATACGCCCCATCCTTCCAGCAGCTTCGCCGACCATCGGTCCCGTACGGCGGAATCGTCCGTGCCCGGACAATCGGATTGCCGGGGTGCGGTCCGGCCGGATAGGAAGCTCCCATGCTGAAGGGCGACAGGATCGGGCTCAGGGCCCGGCACGAGGAGGACATCCCGGTGCTGGAGGCAGGGCTCTACGCACAGGTGGCCACCACGGCGCGGGCCGACAGCCACCCGTGGCGGCCGCTCACGCCCGGCTCACCGCAGAGCCGGTTCCGGGTGGACGACGACGACCAGCGGCACCTCGTGTTCTCCGTGGTGGAGCTGGCCGACGGCGCCCTGGTCGGCGGCGCGAACCTGTGGGGCGTCGACCTCCACCACCGGTCCGCGCACATCGGCCTCGGCCTGCTCCCGGCCGCCCGCGGCAAGGGATACGGCACCGACGTGGTCGCGGCCCTGTGCCACTACGCGTTCGTCGTGCGCGGCCTGAACCGCTTGCAGATCGAGACCTTGTCGGACAACATCCCGATGCTGCGCGCCGCCGAACGCAACGGTTTCGTGCGCGAGGGCCTGCTGCGCTCCTCGGCCTGGGTGATGGGAGCCTTCCAGGACGACGTCGTCCTGGGCCTGCTCGCGGAGGACTTCCGGCGCACGCCGTAGGTCACGGCCGCAGCGACGGGTGTCGCGGTTCCTCCTCCACCTCCGGTGGCCGCGCCTTCGGCACCTGTGTGCCCGCGCCGAACATCCACCGCGACAGGGTCACCCGCAGCCGCTGAGCGGCCCGCACCCGGCGGCGTACGCCGTGCTCGTCCGTGTCCGGCAGGGCCTCCAGCGCGGCCGGCTGCTCGTGCTGGGTGAGGCGGAACGACTCGGCGCGGTCCAGCGGCTCGTGGATCTCCACGTACTCCCCGTGCGGCAGCCGCTTGATCCGGCCCGTCTCGCGGCCGTGCAGCACCTTGTCCCGGTCCCGCCGCTGGAGCCCGAGACAGATCCGCCGGGTCACGACGAACGCGAGGGCCGGACCGGCGAACAGCGCCACCCGCGCGGTCCACGTGATGGCGTTCACCGAGAGATGGAAGTGCGTGGCCCACAGGTCGTTGCCGCCGGCCGCCATCGCGACGAGGAAGCCGGTCAGCCAGGCCACCCCGAGCGCGGTGCGCACCGGGCGGTTGCGCGGCCGGTCCAGCAGATGGTGCTCGCGCCGGTCGCCCGTGATCCACGCCTCCACGAACGGATACACCCCGATGAGGAGCAGCCACAGCGGGAACGCCAGGAACGGCACGAGGACACCGAGGGCGAGGGTGTGCCCGCCGAGCACGATCTCCCACCCCGGCATCACCCGCACGAGCCCCTCGGCGAACCCCAGGTACCAGTCGGGCTGCGCGCCCGTGGACACCTGGTCGGGGCGGTAGGGCCCGTACACCCAGACCGGGTTGACGGTCGCGACGGCGGCGATGGCCGCCACCACGCCGAAGACCAGGAAGAAGAAGCCGCCCGCCTTGGCCACGTAGACCGGGAAGAAGGGCTGGCCCACCACGTTGCGCTCGGTCCTTCCCGGGCCGGGGAACTGGGTGTGCTTGTGGTGGAAGACCAGGATCAGATGGGTGACGACGAGCGCCGCCATGATCCCCGGCAGCAGTAGGACGTGGATCGAGTAGAAGCGGACCACGATGTCGTGGCCCGGGAACTCGCCGCCGAAGAGGAAGAACGACAGGTACGTCCCGACGACGGGGACGGCCAGGGTCATGCCCTCGATGAGCCGCATCCCGGCGCCGGAGAGCAGATCGTCGGGCAGCGAGTACCCGAGCAGTCCCTCGAACAGCGCGAGGAACAGCAGCAGCCAGCCGAACAGCCAGTTCAGCTCGCGCGGCTTGCGGAACGACCCCGTGAAGAAGTGCCGCATCATGTGCACGAACATCGCCGCTACGAAGATCAGCGCGGCCCAGTGGTGGATCTGCCGGATCAGCAGCCCGCCGCGCACGTCGAAGCTGATGCGGAGCGTCGAGGAGTACGCTTCCGACATGCGCACACCGCTCAGCGGCAGGTAACTGCCGTGGTATTCCACCTCGTTCATCGACGGATGGAAGAACAGCGTCAGGTAGACGCCGGTCAGCACGAGGATGACGAAGGTGTAGAGGCAGATCTCGCCCAGCAGGAACGACCAGTGGTCGGGGAAGACCTTGCGCAGATACTTTCGGCCGAGACCGTGGATCCCGAGCCTGCCGTCGGCCCAGTCCGCGACCCGCTCGCCCGCCGTCGCGTCCGTTCTCCCGCTCATCGTGAACCTCCCATGGGTGCTCACGAGAACGACGGGACGGCCGCTCCGTTCGTGACATCGGGGCGGCTCCTGTGACGTGTCACACAGGGAGCCGGTCGATGCCGCGGACGGGACGGCCGTCCCGGATCACCGCGCCGCAGGGGTGCTTCAGGCGCCCTTGATGGCGGAGATGTCGAAGTTCAGCTTGATCTTGTCGGAGACGAGGACGCCACCGGTCTCCAGCGCCGCGTTCCAGGTCAGGCCCCACTCCGAGCGCAGGATCTCGGCCTTGCCCTCGAAGCCGACGCGCTCGTTGCCGAACGGGTCCTTGGCCGAGCCGTTGAACTCCAGGTCGATGGAGAGCGGCTTGGTGGTGCCGAGGATCGTGAGGTCACCGGTGATGCGGTAGTCGTCGCCGCCCAGCGACTCGGCGGACGTCGAACGGAACGTCATCGTCGGGAACTCGTCGATCTTGAAGAAGTCGGCGCTCTTCAGGTGACCGTCACGGTCGGCGTTGCCGGTGTCGATGCTGGCCATCTGCACATCGAAGTTCGCGGTGGACTTGGCCGGGTCCGAGCCGTCGAGGTGCAGCTCGCCGGTGAAGTCGGTGAAGCCGCCCTTCACGTTCGTCACCATCGCGTGCCGGGCGACGAAGCCGAGCGTGGTGTGCGCGGGGTCGACGGTGTAGTCGCCCGTGACGGTGCTCAGGTCCGGGCCGGCCGGGGCGGCGGCAGCGGTGGTGGTCTCGGTGGTCTCGTTCTTGCGGCCGAAGATGCCCATGACGTGCTCCTTGGGGACGGGCGGCACGGGGTGCCGACGTGATGTTGAAGATTGAACTTTCAACTGAGGACGACTCTAGCGCGATGATGTTCAACTTTCAACATCAAACGCTGTGTGTCGCTCCGGTGACGCACGGGAGGGTGACCGGTAGGAAAGTCCCGTTGACACCGTGTGGAGCTAAACGTCTCCATTGTGCGAGAAGGGGAGGTTTTGCGCGTGCTGCGGACGGGCGAGGCGACGGAACTCCAGGGCGGACTCCAGGGCGGACGCCCGGGCGGGCCGGTCTCCGCCGGGCGGTGGGGCGGCGGGAAGCCGCCGGGTGTACTGCGCGCCCTCGCCGTCTTCGCGGCGGTCCGCGCCACCGGGGTCGTCCTGGTGGTCCTCACCGACCTGCACGGCGGACACCCGGCCACCCGGACGCTCACCCACGCCTGGGACGCCGTCTGGTACCTGCACATCGCCGTTCACGGCTACGGCACCCGCGAATACCTCTCCTCCTTCGGGACCGTCCAGACCGACTTCGCCTTCTTCCCGCTCTTCCCTCTGCTGACCCGGGCGACGGACGCCGTCCTGCCGGGCGGCGCCGGAGCGGCGGCGCTGCTCGTCGCCTGGGCCGCCGCCCTGGCCGCGGCCTGGGGCGTCTACGCCGTCGGGCACCGCCTGTACGGCACGGCGACGGCCACCTTCCTCGTCGCCCTGTGGGCGCTGCTGCCGCAGGCGGTCGTCCTCACCCTCGCCTACAGCGAGTCGCTGTTCGCCGCGCTCGCCGCCTGGGCGCTGTACGCGCTGCTCCGCAGGAACTGGCCGCTCGCCGGAGCCCTGGCCGCCCTCGCGGGCCTGACCCGCCCCACCGGGCTCGCCGTCGCCGCCGCGGTCGTCGTCACCGCCGGCCGGGAACTCGTCCGGCGGCGCGGGCGCGGGCGTGGGCCCTGGCTCGCGGTGCTGCTCGCCCCCGCGGGGTGGCTCGGTTACGTGCTGTGGGTCGGGGCGCGCACGGGGGACCTGCTGCACGGCTACTTCACCGTGCAGGACGCCTGGAAGTCGGGGCTCGACTTCGGTACGAGTTCGCTGCGCTTCCTGCGGGTGCTCTTCCTGTACGGCGGCAAGGTCGTCTATCCGGTGTCCGTGCTGCTCGTCGCCGCCGCCGTGGTGCTGTTCTGCCTGCTGTGCCTGGAGCGCTCGCCCCGGACGGCCCTGCCGCTGCTGGTCTTCAGCGGGGTCCTGGTCCTGATGGTGCTGCTGCTCGGCGGCCCCTTCGCCTCCAAGCCCCGCTTCGTCCTGCCCGCGTTCCCGCTGCTCATTCCGGTGGCCCGGTCGATGGCGCGCGGGTGGGGGCGAAGTCGGGCGCGGGTTGTGGTGGTGCTGGGGGCGCTGGCCTGTGTGGCGCTGCCGTACGGGGTGTGGGTGGCGGCGGTGGTGAAGACGCCGCTGTGAGTGCGGCTAGCGTCGTGGCTGGCCGCGCAGTTCCCCGCGCCCCTGGAGCCTTGCGCTGCGCGCGGCTTTTCGTTGCCGGGTGCGGCTCTCGTCGTGGCTGGTCGCGCAGTTCCCCGCGCCCCTGAGGCATGCGCTGACGCGCAGCCTCCCCTCTGAGGCTGCGCTCCGCGCGCCTCCGATCAAGGACACGGGGCGCACCTCTGATGAAGGGCGGGTGCCGCGCCTCTCCGATGAGATGGCGCACGAAGTGCGCATCTCAGGGGCGCGGGGAACTGCGCGACCAGCCACGACGAGAGCCGCGCACGGGAACTGGTTTCAGGGGCGCGGGGAACTGCGCGAGAAGCGGCCACCGGCCCGCACCCGAAGAACGACCCAGGGGCGCGGGGAACTGCGCGACCAGCCACGACGAAAGCCGCACCCGGAGACGGGTCAGCGACCAGCGAGACGCTCCATCAGGGCGGCACCCTGAGACAGCAACTCCCGCTCGTCGGGGCTGAGCTCGGCCTCGATCGCCTGCGCGAGCCACCCGGCCCGGCGCCCCCGCTCGGCATCCAGGGCGGCATGCCCGGCATCGGTCAGCTCCACCAGCGACTTGCGCCCGTCGGTGGGATGCGCCCGGCGCGTCACAAGCCCCTGCTCCGTCAGCAGCCCGACGGCCCGGGCCATCGACTGCGGCCTGACCCGCTGATCGGCGGCGAGATCGCTGGTGGTCATGGCGCCGTCGCGGTCCAGCACGCCGAGCACGGCGACCTGGCCGTGCGGAATCAGGTCCTCGTGCTTCACGCGCCGGGTGAGCCGACCCATCGCGGTACGCAGATCGGCGGCGACGGCAGCGGATTCCGGGGCAGACATGAGCGCACTTTACCCGGCGGTATCCAGCGAAACTGCGCACGTGACCTGCGCAGCAAAGCTGCACAGCACACCTGAACAGCAAAACTGAACAGCAGAACTGAACAGCAGAACTGAACAGCGGGGCTGTATAGTTTCGCTCTGTCGCGGCACGCGCCACCGTCGTCGCAGCAGGGCCGCGGCACGCAGCAACGGGAAGGACCTCCATGCCCGACATCGTCTCCGTCACCGCCCTCGCCGTCCTCGACAGCCGCGGCAACCCCACCGTCGAGGCCGACGTCACCCTGGCCGACGGATCGCAGGGCCGCGCGACCGTCCCCTCCGGCGCCTCCACCGGCGCCCGCGAAGCCGTCGAACTGCGCGACGGCGACCCCGAGCGCTGGCACGGCAAGGGCGTCGACCGTGCCGTGGCCCACGTCGAGGGCGAGATCGCGCGGGCCGTCATCGGCCGCGACGCCGACGACCAGGCGGGCCTCGACGCCGCCCTGACCGCCCTCGACGGCACCCCCGCCAAGTCCCGGCTCGGCGCCAACGCCCTGCTGGGCGTCTCCCTCGCCGCCGCCAAGGCGTCCGCCGCCGCGCACGGGCTGCCGCTCTACCGACACCTCGGCGGCCCCGACGCCCGTATCCTCCCGCTGCCGATGATGAACATCGTCAACGGCGGTGCCCACGCCGACAATCCGCTGGACTTCCAGGAGTTCATGATCGCGCCGATCGGCGCCCCGACCTTCGCCGAAGCCGTCCGGATGGGCTCCGAGGTCTTCCACACCCTGCGCCGCGACCTGCTCGCCGCCGGGCACTCCACGGGCGTCGGCGACGAGGGCGGCTTCGCGCCCGCGCTGCGCAGCGCCGAGGAGGCGCTCGACTTCGTCATGGCGGCGATCGAGCGCACCGGGTACCGGCCCGGCACCGACCTCGGCCTGATCATGGACCCGGCGTCGTCGGAGTTCTACCGCGACGGTGTCTACGCCTACCGGGGCGAGGGCGTCGACCGCACCACGGCCCAGCAGGTCGACTACCTGGCCGGGCTGATCGACGCGTACCCGATCCTGTCGATCGAGGACCCGATGGCGGAGGACGACCTCGACGGCTGGCGTGAACTGACCGCCCGGGTCGGCGACCGCTGCCAGCTCACCGGCGACGACGTGTTCTGCACCAACCCGGAGCTGCTGCGCGAGGGCATCCGCACGGGGGTCGGCAACGCGGTGCTGGTCAAGGTCAATCAGATCGGTACGTTGACGGAGGCGCTGGAGACGGTGGACATCGCCCACCGGGCGGGCTGGAAGGCCGTGATGTCGCACCGCTCGGGCGAGACCGAGGACACGACCATCGCCGATCTGGCGGTGGCGACCGGCTGCGGCCAGATCAAGACCGGCTCCCTCTCCCGCTCCGACCGCACCGCCAAGTACAACCGCCTGATCCGCATCGAACGCGAACTGGGCAGCACCGCCAAGTACTGAGCGCCGCCAGGGGCGCGGGGAACCGCGCGACCAGCCACGGACAAGCCGCAGACGCGTCTGCACGCCCACCGCGCAGACGCGTCGGCGGCTTGGACTAACCGGAACGGACAGTTGGACTCTCAACTCCATTACCGAGGCCACCCGTTGACCCGGAGGGCACCCCGCGGATACCCAGAACGACATGCCCCCAAGATCCCGAGCCCCCTACGCCCTGGCCCTCGCGGCCGTACTGGGCGCCACCCTCACCCCGGCGGCGAGCGCCACCGCGGAGCCGGAAGGCACCGTCCTCACCACCGCCCGGCTCAAGGTGACCGTCGCCGACGACTTCCCCCGCGTCCTGTCCTACGAGAACCGGGCCGACGGCGCCCGTCTCCTCGGCAGCACCAGGCCCGTCACCGAGATCACCCTCAACGGCAAGGCGTACGCCACCAAGGCCGCGGCCGCGCCCGAGGTCACCGGGTCCACAGCCGCGTACACGCTCACCTTCCCCGACCTGCCCGGCGTGGAGATCGACGCCGGCCTCGGGGTCTCCGGCCGGACGACGACCTTCAGGATCACCGCCGTCCGCGACACGGCCGCCTTCCGCGTCGGGACCATCGACATCCCTGGGCAGGACCTCGTCTCGGTCGGCAGCGCGGACGGCGGCGCCGGGACGGCGTTCACCAAGCTGGACGCGGACTCCACCCGCACCGCCGACGTGTTCGGCAAGGTCACCGCCGACACCCCGGCCGAGACCTCGGCGACCGGCGCCTCCTACGCGATCGTCAACACCGGCCGGCTGGCCGCGGCCGTCGAGTCCAACTCCGCGTACGACAAGCCGAGCGGCGCGACCGGCGGCGACGACGCCCGGTTCTGGCACCAGGCCCGCAAGGACGCCGACGGCGGCACCCGCGTCGGCGTCTGGTCCGGGCAGTGGACCTATCGGGGCGCCGGATCCCCGACCCACGCCACCGGCAAGGACCTCCCCTGGGCGAAGGTCGTCGTCACCCCCGACGCCAACGGCGACGACACCGTGGACTGGCAGGACGGCGCCGTCGCCTTCCGCTCCATCGGCATCGAGCCGCAGGGCGGCGAGGACACCGCGGACCGGGTCGTCACCCACATCCCGTTCAACTTCGCCAGCCAGGCCCAGCACCCCTTCCTGCGCACCCTCGACGACGTCAAGCGGATCTCGCTCGCCACCGACGACCTGGGCCAGTTCGCCCTGCTCAAGGGATACGCGTCCGAGGGCCACGACTCCGCCCACCCCGACTACGGCGGCAACTACAACGAGCGGGCCGGCGGCCTGAAGGACCTCAACAAGCTGCTGAAGACCGGCAAGAAGTACGGAGCCGAGTTCGGCGTCCACGTCAACGCCACCGAGGCGTACCCGGTCGCCGAGCACTTCAAGGACGACCTGATCGACCCCAAGTCGCCCGGCTGGAACTGGCTCGACCAGAGTTACTACATCGACCAGCGCCGCGACATCGACAGCGGCGACCTCGCCGCCCGCTTCAAACAGCTGCGCGACGAGACCGACAAGAACCTCACCACGGTCTACGTCGACGTGTACTACACCCACGGCTGGATCGCCGAGCAGACCGCCAAGGCCATCAACGGGCAGGGCTGGAACCTGGCCACCGAGTGGGCCGACAAGTTCGAGCGGCAGTCCCTGTGGTCGCACTGGGCCAACGACCTCGACTACGGCGGCGCCACCAACAAGGGCCTCAACTCGAAGATCATCCGGTTCATCCGCAACAGCGAGAAGGACGTCTGGAACAACGACCCCGTCCTCGGCCAGAGCGCGCTGGTCGACTTCGAGGGCTGGACCGGCGAGAACGACTGGAACGACTTCTACGCCAACGTCTGGCAGCGCGACCTGCCCGCCAAGTACCTCCAGCACCAGAAGATCACCCGCTGGGACGGCGACGACATCACCTTCACCGGCGGCCTGCGCGGCACCGTCGAGGACGGCCGGCGCACCTTCTACGACCACGGCCGCAAGGTCCTCGACGGCGACCGCTACCTGCTCCCGTGGTCCGCGAAGGACGGCGGGAAGAAGCTGTACCACTACAACAAGCAGGGCGGCACCAGCAGTTGGGCCGCGGCCCCCGGCTCGTACACCGTCTACAGGCTCACCGACAACGGCCGCGTGAAGACCGGCACCGTGCGCACCGGCGCCGACGGGAAACTCACCCTCAAGGCCGACGCCGGTCAGCCCTACGTCCTCTACCCGGCCGGTGACACCCCCCGCGCCGCCGACCCCGCCTGGGGCGAGGGCACCGGCGTCAAGGACCCCGGCTTCAACGACGCCCGTCTCGGCGGCTGGGACACGACCGGTTCCGTCGCCCGCGACACCGACGGCAACGGCCGCAACAGCGCCGCCCTCACCGGCAAGGGCGCCGCCTCGGTCGCCCAGCGCGTCACCGGCCTCGCCCCCGGCAAGCGCTACACCGCCTCCGCCTGGGCCGAGGTCGCGCCGGGAGCCTCCCGGCGCACGACCCTGAGCGCGGGCGGCGCGTCCGCCGCGATCGACCGGTCCACCCTCCCCGACACCATGGCGGCCAGCGACTGGCACGGCACGAACATGCAGCGCATGAAGGTCAACTTCATGGCGGACCGTAAGGGTTCGGCGACCCTGCGCGTCGCGGCGGCCGCCGACGACGGCGCCGCCACGGTCCGCGTCGACGACGTACGGGTCGTGCGCAACGCCCCGGCCACCGAGCCCGGCACCGTCGTGCACGAGGACTTCGAGGACGTCGACCAGGGCTGGGGCCCCTTCGACAAGGGCGACGCGGGCGGCGTCACCGACCCGCGCACCCACATCGCGCAGAAGAACGCCCCGTACACCCAGGCCGGCTGGAACGGAAAGCTCGTCGACGACGTCATCGGCGGCGGCGAGTCCCTGAAGTCGCACGAGGAGAACGACGGCGTCGTCTACCGCACCTCACCGGCGTCCGTGCCGATGAAGGACGGGCACGCCTACAAGGTCGACTTCGCCTACCAGTCCAGCCACGCCGGCGCCTACCGGTGGATCAGCGGCTACGACCGAGGTGACGACGCCGTCGAGACCGTCGCGACCCCGATCGGACAGCAGCGCACCACCGGCCGCTTCACCACCACCGTCACCGCCGGCTGCGGCGACACCTGGACCGGACTGCGCAAGCTGCCCGGCGCCCCGGACGGCGCCGACTTCGTGCTCGACGACTTCACCGTGACCGACCTCGGCCCGGCGGAGGAACCGGCCGCATGCGGCACGCTCGCGCTCAAGGCGGGGGAGACCCTGGAGCCCGGCCGGCCCAACAAGGTCGAGGCCACCTTCACCAACGACGAGAAGGACCGGATCGAGGACGCGACCGTCGCCCTCGACCTGCCCCAGGGCTGGAAGGCCGAACCGGCCGCTCCGATCACCCTCGACCCCGTGGCCCCCGGCGCCCGCGCCACCGCGACCTGGCAGGTGACCCCGCCGGTCGACGCCGAGTACCAGTCGTACGCGCTGACCGCGCGGGCAACCTACGCCGTCGCGGGCACCACCAGGAAGCTCTCCGCGGGCGCCTCGGTGCGCACCCTCCCGCCGCCGCCCACCACGGACACGTACGCGAGCGATCTGGACTGGACCTCGGCGGACAACGGCTGGGGCCCGGTCGAGAAGGACAGCTCCGTCGGCGAGCAGGGCCAGGGCGACGGCACCCCGCTGAGGATCGGCGGCACCTCGTACGCCAAGGGCCTGGGCACCCACGCGCCCGCCAGGATCCGCTACTACCTCGGCGGGCAGTGCACCTCCTTCACGGCCGAGGTCGGCGTCGACGACGTACAGACCACCCGCGGAAGTGTGGGATTCTCGGTGACGGCCGACGGTACGGAGAAAGTGGCCTCGCCCGTCCTCAAGGCCGCCGACCCGGCCTGGTCCCTGTCGGCCGACGTCACCGGCGCCCAGTACGTCGACCTGGTCGTCTCCGACGGCGGCGACGGCAACGGCAACGACCACGCGGACTGGGGAGACGCCCGTTTCCGTTGCGGCGGGTGAAAAGCTGAGTGAACAGTTGGGTCGTCACCACCCGGCGGCATCGGCGACGTGACGGGCCTCTCACCGCATCCCTTTGTATGACCCCCACAACCCGATGGGGTCGTGAGCAGTAACTTTGGCTGCATGTCGGAAGAGTTCTGTTCGGGGCTACCAGGAAAACGGGCCGGAGACTGTACAGAGTCGACGGCCCGTTTTCCTTGGTCGGCTTCGTAAGGTCGCTACATGACCGTTTTGGACGACACCGCCTCGAACCCCGGGGACGAGCCCACCGACGCCCGCGGGCGCACGGCCGAGCTGCACGCGATCCGCGCACAGGCCCTGGCCGGTCCCAGCGACAAGGCGACCGAGGCCCAGCACAAGAAGGGCAAGCTCACCGCGCGCGAGCGCATCGAGCTGCTCCTCGACGAGGGGTCGTTCAACGAGGTCGAGCAGCTGCGCCGGCACCGCGCGGTCGGCTTCGGCCTGGAGGCCAAGAAGCCCTACACCGACGGTGTCATCACCGGCTGGGGCACGGTCGAGGGCCGCACGGTCTTCGTCTACGCGCACGACTTCCGGATCTTCGGCGGCGCCCTGGGCGAGGCCCACGCCACGAAGATCCACAAGATCATGGACATGGCCATCGCGGCCGGTGCCCCGCTGGTCTCGCTGAACGACGGCGCCGGCGCCCGCATCCAGGAGGGCGTCTCGGCGCTCGCCGGCTACGGCGGCATCTTCCAGCGCAACACCAAGGCCTCGGGTGTCATCCCGCAGATCTCCGTGATGCTCGGCCCGTGCGCGGGCGGCGCGGCCTACAGCCCCGCCCTGACCGACTTCGTGTTCATGGTCCGCGAGACCTCGCAGATGTTCATCACCGGCCCCGACGTCGTCAAGGCGGTCACCGGCGAGGAGATCACGCAGAACGGTCTGGGCGGCGCCGACGTCCACGCCGAGACCAGCGGTGTGTGCCACTTCGCCTACGACGACGAAGAGACCTGCATCGCCGAGGTCCGCTACCTGATCTCGCTGCTCCCGCAGAACAACCGGGAGAACCCGCCGACGGTGGAGTCCGACGACCCCGCCGACCGCCGCTCGGACGTCCTGCTCGACCTGGTCCCGGCCGACGGCAACCGCCCCTACGACATGACCAAGGTCATCGAGGAGCTCGTCGACGACGGCGACTACCTGGAGATCCACGAGCGCTGGGCACGCAACATCATCTGCGCCCTCGCCCGGCTCGACGGCCAGGTCGTCGGCATCGTCGCCAACCAGCCGCAATCCCTCGCCGGCGTCCTCGACATCGAGGCGTCGGAAAAAGCTGCCCGATTCGTGCAGATGTGCGACGCTTTCAATATCCCGATCGTGACCCTCCTCGACGTCCCGGGCTTCCTGCCCGGCGTCGACCAGGAGCACGGCGGGATCATCCGCCACGGCGCCAAGCTGCTGTACGCGTACTGCAACGCCACCGTCCCGCGGATCTCCCTGATCCTGCGCAAGGCGTACGGAGGTGCCTACATCGTCATGGACTCGCAGTCCATCGGCGCCGACCTCACCTACGCCTGGCCCACCAACGAGATCGCGGTCATGGGCGCCGAGGGCGCGGCCAACGTGATCTTCCGCCGGCAGATCGCCGACGCCGCGGACCCCGAGGCCATGCGCCAGAAGATGGTCAAGGAGTACAAGGCCGAGCTGATGCACCCGTACTACGCGGCCGAACGCGGTCTGGTCGACGACGTCATCGACCCCGCCGAGACCCGCGAGGTGCTCATCAAGTCCCTGGCCATGCTGCGCACCAAGCACGCCGACCTGCCGTCCCGCAAGCACGGCAACCCGCCGCAGTAGCGGCCCCCAGTCCTAGGAGACCTGCCTCATGTCCATGCCCGACATTCGCGTAGAGAAGGGCAACGCCGAGCCCGAAGAGGTCGCGGCCATCACCGCCCTCCTGGTCGCTCGCGCCGCCGCCCAGCCGTCCGCCCCGGCGGCGGCCCGTCAGTCGCGCGCCGGCTGGCGTCGTCTGGAGCGCCAGCACGGCTTCCGCGCCCCGCACTCCTGGCAGGGCTGACCGGCCCGGTCCCGGCCCAAGGCGTGAGCCCCGTCCTTCCGGACGGGGCTCACGCTTTTCTGCTGTCCTTCAGTGGATCAGTCGAACTCGCCGGCCAACGCCCCGAGCTTGAACGCCTCCCACTCGTGGGCGGTGAAGCGCAGGACGGGCCCGTGCGGGGCCGCCGGGTTGCGCATGGCCACCGCGCCGCCGCCCAGCGAGGCGACCTCCACGGGGCCGCGGGAGGCGTCTCCCGGGGCTCTGAGCCATTCGGCGCCGGAAAGATCGAGAGCGTAGAGCCGTGCTTTCTCGACGTCCAGATCCATTTGAGTACTCACAGCGACAGAACTCCTGAGTTGACGCTTGAAATGAATGCGCCCCAAGAAGGTGAATCGAACACAATCGCGCCGAACTCGCGGTTTTTCGTGTCCCGGACCGCGCAACGGTCATCGGTGAGATTCGCATGTTCCACGCAGCCGTTCGACGCGCCGCTGAACGTGCTTTTGTGCCAGGCTGCCGACCCGATCTCGTTGAGCGAGGCGGTGGGTGCGGAAGTGGGGGACATCATGATTCGCTCTCTTGCTTGATTTGGTCACTGAGGTACCGGCGGGACTCTGCCGGAGAAAGCGCGGCTGCCGTCAGGTCGTCCCACGCCTTGGTGTAAGTCGCCACGTCAGGACGCTGTTCGAGGAGCGTCCCGCCGGTCATGTGCTCCAACCATGCCACTTGTACGGGCGGTTCGCCGCGCATGGTGAAGAGCGTATACGGAGCGTACTGGGAGAGCGGGAGAGCGACGTCCAATGGCAGGATCTGAATGGTGACATTGGGCAACTCGCCAGTCTCCATGAGGTGCACGAACTGCTCACGGATCAGGTCCTTCGGACCGGGGATACGGTGCAGCGCGGGCATGTCTATGACCACCCTCAAACGGAATTCATTGGTTCCGCCGAGCAGATCCTTGCGTCTCATCCGAGTCTTCACAAGGGGTTCCACATAATTCTTGTCGGCCGCCGCGGTGAATATCTCCCGCATATATGCCTCGGTCTGCAGAAGACCTGGGAGAACCGAAGGTTCGAACGAGCGGACGAGTGAGGAATCAGCCTCCAGGGTGAGGTAGTCGCGCAGGTCGTCACTCAACAGGGGGCCCTGTCCTGACCACCAGTCGACCTTGTGAACGTCCCGGGCCAGTCGCTTGAGGTTGGTCCGCTGGTCGTCGTCGGTGACGCCGTAGAGGTTGAGCAGAGTCGTCAGGTCGAGCTGGCGGATGCCGCGTTTGCCGGTCTCGATCTGACTGATCTTCGGCTGCCCGCACTCCAGTGCCAGGGCTGCGTCGTTGACCTTCAGGCCGGCTTCATTGCGCAGCCGCCGCAGTTCGGCTCCGAGCCGGCGGCTGCGCATCGTGGGCATCTCGCTCTGGGGCATGGCCACATGATGTCCCGCCCCCTCGGGCCACACAACTGTCATATGCAATCCCATCGCAGAGGCAAAGTACTCGCCCGTAATACTTGCCTACGGCATTGTTTCGACGCCATGCTGGTGAGGCAACGCCCTTTGTCCGCAAGCGAGTTGACCGCCGATGAACCCCCGGAGGGGTAATGCCGGACCAGCCGACGGATGAGATCGAGCTGTTGGACATGCTCGATCGGCCGTGCGCGATCCGTATGGAGTACAGCCCGCACCGTCTGGAGCAGATCCGCAGAATCGTGGGCGACCGCCTGCGCAGCTGGGGACTCCACAAGCTCGTGCACGACACGTCGTTCGTGGCCACGGAGCTGTGCAGCAATGTGCGGCACTGCGACGACAGCACCTTCGACTTCGTCCTCAGCCGGACCGCCGACGGCGTTCGCCTGGAGGTCGCGGACACGTCCCCCGAGATGGTCCCCGTGCCCACGGAGCCGCCGGACTTCTTCCAGACCGGCGGCCGGGGCCTGTTCCTGGTCGCCGCCCACGCCTCGGCCTTCGGCATGACGCCGACGCCCACCGGCAAGGTGGTCTGGGCCGAGCTGGGCCTGGGAGACGTGGACGCGGGCGGCTGCGACTGACGCGGGGGCCGGTTCGCCGGACCCCCGCGGGAGACCGGGTGTCGCCCTGGCCGTCGTCCTCACGGACGGCGGCCAGGGGGGCACCTTTTTGCATCTGTGCGTGGTCATTTGAATCCTCTGTGTGGTCGGACGCGGACGTGCGTGGGTGCCGCCTCCGGCGCGGGCCGCGCGGGCGGCCGTGCAGGGTGGGCGGGCAGGGACGGGCGGGACCCGTCGAGCGGGACCGGAACGGGGCGCGTACGGCCCGGTGAAGGGGCGACGTGTGGCCACGGGGCTGTCCCGCACGGGAGGCTGCCGTGGAACGAGCCCTGCTCCGCGGAGAGTTCGCGGCGGCGGGGGCCGGCGGCTGCCGTGCTGCGCCGGGGGCCTGGGCGCCGGGTCCGCGCAGGGCGGACGTCGTGGAAGGGGCTCGGCGCGCCGGGTGGGCGGCCGTGGAGCCCGGGGCGGTCGGAGGGCGTCGCCGGGGCAGGGGCGGCGCGGGACCGGTCGTTGCGCGGGCGAAGGGTGGGGCCCGGCCGCGCGGACGCGCTAGGTGTGCGCGGTCTCCGTCACGAGACCGGAGAGCTTGCGGATGCCTCGGTGGGCGGCGGTGCGGACGGCGCCGACGCGCTTGCCGAGGATGTCGGCCGCGCGCTTGGCGTCGAGTCCGACGACGGCCAGCAGGACCACCGCCTCGGCCTGCTGCCGGGGCAGCTGGGCGACGAGGGCGAGGGCGCGCTCGGTGCCCAGGGTGTCCAGGGCCTGTGTCGGGGTGTCGTCGGGTGCGGGCCGCTCCTGGACCGTGCTCAGATCGTCCAGGGCCTCCGGCCGGCGCTTGTGCCAGCGGACGTGATCCAGCGCCCTGTTGCGCACGATCCGGCTGCACCAGCCGTGGAAACCGGCCCCGTCACCCCGGAACTTGTGCAGGTCCCGGGCGATCTGGAGCCAGCTGTCCGACAGGACGTCCTCGGCCTCCGTCGCGCCCACCAGGGCCCGTGCGTAGGCGAGGAGCCGTGGGTGCAGCGTCTGGTAGACGGTGCGAAAGGCCCGTTCGTCCCCCTTCTGTGCCTGCTGGACCGCGTCGTGCAGGAGACAGCACTCCGCTTCGCGGATGGCCTTGGCCGCCCCCTGCCGGGTACTAGGAGGCCGTTCGGATCGAGCGACCGCGCCACCTGATCTGGTGACCGCGGTGCCCGAGTAGGACAAGCTCATCGGGTGGCTCCGCTTCCTGCTCAGTTCGCCCTGAGGCGGGCGGGCGCGATACATCGTCCCGCCCCCACTGGGTGAGCGCGAGAGCGCACGAAAACATCACAGCGGCAGGTATGTGTATTCGGTCAGTTGTGCCAAGGGGACATCTCGCCTGAACTCCACCTATAACCAAGGGTGTTACTGCGCGTACTCACCGCTGTCGCGGGGTCTGACGCGTGTGACGACTGCCCGGGAGAGGCTGTGAACGCTCGTGCAGCATGGCCGAGAAGCAGAGAGAAGAGCTCCGGAAGGCACACGACAACGCCCCGCCGGTGAGAACCAGCGGGGCGAAGGTACCGGTGCGGTCGCCGTCCGGCTAGCGCAGCCGCGCCATGAGCGCGTGCTCGACGAGCGTGATGAGCGTCGACTTGGCGTCCGCGCGGTGCCGGGCGTCCGTCGTGATGATCGGGGTGTCCGGGCCGATCTGCAGCGCCTCGCGCACCTCGTCCGGGTTGTACGGCTGACTGCCGTCGAAGCCGTTGAGGGCGATGACGAAGGGCAGGCCGGAGTTCTCGAAGTAGTCGACGGCCGGGAAGCAGTCGGCGAGGCGGCGGGTGTCGACGAGGACGACGGCGCCGATGGCGCCGCGGACCAGGTCGTCCCACATGAACCAGAAGCGGTCCTGGCCCGGGGTGCCGAACAGGTACAGGATCAGGTCCTGGTCGAGCGTGATGCGGCCGAAGTCCATGGCGACCGTGGTGGTCGTCTTGTCCCCGGTGTGCGTCAGGTCGTCGATCCCCGCACTCGCCGAGGTCATCACGGCTTCGGTGCGCAGCGGGTTGATCTCCGACACGGCGCCGACGAAGGTCGTCTTGCCGACGCCGAAACCGCCCGCCACCACGATCTTCGCGGACGTGGTGGAACGACTTGGAGTTGCCGGCCCTCCGCTAGAGCTTGCGAAGTCCACTGAGCACCCTTTCGAGCAATGTCACGTCTGGCTGACCGCCGGCGCTCTCGTCGCCGCCGGGCTGATGGATGGCGACCAGGCCCGCCTCCGCGAGGTCCGCGACGAGAATCCTGGCCACGCCGAGAGGGATCGTGAGGAGGGCCGAGATTTCGGCCACCGACTTGATCTCCCGGCACAGGTTGCAGATCCGCTGGTGCTCGGGCAGTTGGCCCTGCAACTGGTGCGGCTGCGCGGTGGTGTGCACCAGCGCCTCGATGGCGAGCTGGTATCGCGGCCTGGTGCGGCCGCCCGTCATGGCGTACGGGCGCACCAGGGGGTTGTTCTTCGCAGGGGGTGCGGGATTCGCGTCGGGACGCGGCTGCGGCTGCACGGGCTGGATGCGCGGCGCCGACGGCTGGTCGTAGGGACCGGGCTGCCGGGTCGGCCGGGCGTGGCTCGGCGCGGAGGGGAAGTTGTACCGGTTCTGCGACCCGTCGTCGTGACCGTGACCGCGCGTGCCGGCCTGACCCTGGGCAGGGCCGTAGGGCGGCCAATTGGCCGACGAACCGCTCGGCGGTGTTGCTGAACCAGACACGTACTTCCTCCTCCGACTGCGCTGGGCACCATCACTGTGGAGCCGCGTTCCGAAACCTTACGGCCACGGGGCGCGAAAACGCACCGCCTGTCTGTTAGTTGAGAAGGCTCCCCTGGAGCTCCGCACGCAGGTCGGGCGTGAGAACCGTGCCCGCGCGGTCGACAAGAAGGGCCATTTCGTACCCGACGAGGCCGATGTCCGCCTCCGGGTGTGCGAGGACGGCGAGCGAAGAACCATCGGAAATGGACATGATGAAGAGGAATCCTCGCTCCATCTCCACAACTGTCTGGTTCACCGAGCCACCCTCGAAGATGCGGGACGCGCCCGCGGTCAACGAGGTCAGACCCGAGGCGACCGCCGCCAGCTGGTCGGCACGGTCGCGGGGGAACCCTTCGGACATCGCCAGAAGGAGTCCGTCGGCGGAGACCACCACCGTGTGGGACACCCCGGGGGTGTTGTCCACGAAGTTGGTGATCAACCAGTTCAGGTTCTGTGCCGCCTGGCTCATCGGGCTCACACTAACGCTCCTGGTTGTAGGTGCTGTCAGGCCCATCGGGATACCCGCTGACCTGGCCGTTCGTATCACTGTTGCCTTCACTGCGGCCCCGCTGCACACCACGGCGCAGGTTGCTCAGCCTGCCCCGTACGTCCTCGGGGGCGCGGGAGATCTGGGGACCGCCCTGGGGTGTCGCCTCCGCGGTGCCCTCGACCAGGTTGGCCTTGGGCACCCGGCGCGGAAGGCCGGAGGAGGTGACTCCGCCCGCCTTCGGACGCTTCAGCGCCTCCGCGCGCTCCCACCGCTCGTCGTTGGACGAGCGCCAGGTGTCACTGTCGCCGTCACCGGTGGCCGGTGCCGGGGTTTCCTCGCGCTGGGGGGCGCTGGATCCGCGGCGCGGCAGACCGGCGTCGGTCATGTCGTGCGCGACGGAGGGGGAGGGACCGGCCGGGGTCGCGGGAGTGTGCGGGTCGAAGCCTACGCTGTCCCGCTCCGCCGCGGCAGTGTCCTGCGCGGATTCCGCTTCCGGGGCGTAGGAGGGGTGGAAACCGTCCTGGTAACCCTCCTGGGCCTGCCAGTCGGACTGCCGCTGCGGCTCCTGGAAGGCGCTGAAGGTGCTCGGCTGCGCCTCCGCATAGCCGCCCTGCGGGCCGTAGTCCGGCTCGTAGCCGCCCGGCCGGCCGGTGGTGTGGCCGGGCTGGGCCGGGGCGGAGAAGTCGTAGCCCGCCTGCTGCCCGTCGTCGTACCCGCCCTGCGGCTGGCTGTCGTAGCCCGTCTGGTGCTGTTCGTCGTACGCGACCTGCTGCTGGTTGTCGTACCCGAACTGCTGACCGTCGTACGAGTTCTGTTCGGGGTAGCCGAGCTGCCCCTGGTCCTGCTGGTCCTGGCGGGGCTGTGCCTCGTCGCGGAACAGCGGGCGGTTGTCCTCGGTGCCCTGTGTCTGGGCCTCCAGGGCCGCGCGGCGCTCCTCGCGCATCAGGGAGCGGCCGACCGGGTCCAGCTCGCGGGCGTCGTCCGGGACCTCGTAACGGCTGTCGTCGAAGCCGAGCTCGGCGGCCGTGCGCAGCGGCGCCTTCTCGAAGGCCGGCTGCTGCGGGATCATCGTGGAGACGGTGAACTCGTCGCCGCTGTGCTGCTGGTGGTCGCCGCCACCGCCGTGCGTGATCACGTCCGGGAGCATCACCAGCGAGGTCGTGCCCGCCTGCTCGCCCGAGGGGCGCAGCTGGACGCGGATGCTGTGTCGGTCGGACAGCCGGCCGACCACGAACAGGCCCATGCGCTGCGAGATCGCGGCGTCCACGGTCGGCGGGTTGGCCAGCTTGTGGTTGATGTCCGCGAAGTCCTCGGCGGTGAGGCCGATGCCCTTGTCGTGGATCTCGATCATGATGCGGCCGTCGGGGAGACGGGTCGCGGTGACGCGGACCTTGGTCTGCGGCGAGGAGAACGAGGTCGCGTTCTCGAGCAGCTCGGCGAGCAGGTGCACGAGGTCGGTGACCGCGCGGCCGTGGATGTCGGCCTCCGGCACGCCCTGGAGTTCGATGCGCTCGTACTGCTCCACCTCGGAGGTGGCGGCGCGCAGCACGTCCACCAGCGGGACCGGCTGGTCCCAGCGGCGGCCGGGCTCCTCGCCGGCGAGGACCAGGAGGTTCTCGCCGTTGCGGCGCATACGGGTCGCGAGGTGGTCCAGGCGGAAGAGGCTCTCCAGCTGGTCCGGGTCGGCCTCGTTGTTCTCCAGGTCGGTGATGAGGGTCAGCTGGCCCTCGATCAGCGACTGGTTGCGGCGCGAGAGGTTGGTGAAGATCGCGTTGATGTTGCCGCGCAGGAGGGCCTGCTCGGCGGCGAGCCGGACGGCCTCGCGGTGCACCTGGTCGAAGGCGCGGGCGACCTCGCCGATCTCGTCGGTGGTGGTGATCGGGATCGGCTGGACGCGGGTGTCGACCCGGCCCGGCTCGGTGCGCGAGAGCTGGTCGACGAGCGACGGCAGCCGCTGCTCGGCCACGTCGAACGCGGCGGAGCGCAGCCGGCGCATCGAGCGGGACATCTGGCGGGCCATGAGCCCGGCGATGAGGAACGCGGCGAGGACGGCGAGCACGGTGGCGCCCGCGGTGATGTACGCGTCGCGCTGGGCGTTGTCCGCGATGTCCGAGGCGTCGGTCACGGCCCGGTCGATCAGCTCGTTCTCGACCTCGGTGTAGCCGTCGAACTTGCTGGTGGTGGCGTACTGCCAGGTCTCGGGCGTCACACCCTTCGCGGCGAGCGCCTGCGGGGTCTGGCCCTGGGCGACCGCGGCGACCATGCCGTCGTAGACGCTGCCGTCCTTGCTGGGCAGCTTCGTGGGCAGCTTGTTGCCCTTGGCCGCCTCGCTGCGGACGAGCGCCGGGTACTCCGCGACACCCTCGGCGGCCTTCCGCTTGAAGACCTTCTTGAGGTTGGCGACGTCCGAGGGCTCGGCGCCGGAGACGAACTCCTGCGTCGCGATGCCCTCCAGGTACGTGTACGAGTTGAAGGAGACGACCTGGCGCTGGAACGTCGCCTTGTCGGTGCTCGGCCGCACCAGCAGGTGCATGCCGATGGACCGGTTGAGCGACTCGGCGGCCTTGGCCAGCTGGATCGCGTAGACGGTACGGCCGTACGCGGTCACGTTGCTGTTGCCGAGGTTCAGCTCGTTGGCGACTTCCATGAGGTAGTGCTGGACGGAGACATAGCCCTCCTCCGTCTTCACCGGGTCCATGTCGCGCCCGTACGCCTTCTTGCGCAGCACGGCGAGCTGCGGCTCGGCCTTCTCGATCAGACCGAGACGGCGCTGGAGCCCGGCGTTGTCGGGGGCGCCCTTGACCTCCTCGGCGAACGCGGCCTTGGCGTCGTCCGTGGCCGCGTAGAGCTTCTTCACCGCCGCGGAGTCGCGCTCACCCGACAGGATGGGCTGGGCCGACAGGTCGCGCTCGTTGAGCAGCGCCTGCCCGTAGGCGGCGGCGGCCTTGACGATCCGGGCCGTCTTCTCCGCGTCCTGCGCCTCGTTCAGGGTGTCGATCGAGCCCTTCACCTGGAAGCCGCCCATCACGAGCGCGACCAGGACCGGTATGAGCAGGATCGCGTTCAGCTTGGTGGGCACCCGCCAGTTGCGCGGCGACATCCGCCCGCCGGACGGGGCCGGCGCCACGGTCTCGGCCACGGGGGCGGCCGGCGCCGCTGTGCGCGGCGGCGGGGTGAAGTTGCCCCGTGCCCCCGACGCGGGCTCGGGGCTGTTCTTGCTTCGCCTCACTCGACCAACAACCTCTCGGCGTCGGCACCTACGTTGTGCCGCGGTATGTCTCCAGGCCCGTTCTTACTGGGCAGTTCAGCGCATTCCAGCACGTCAGGAGGCGCACTTCCAAACAGTCGGAAGTGGAACCCCCAGGTGATCCATGCCCTAGATAAAACGGTCATAAAGAGCGAGCCCCGCCAAAAGGCGGGGCTCTTGTGAGCGCAGTGGAACCGGGTGTGCGCGACCCGTGGTGGGACCCCGGGAATTCTCTGTCGAAACGTTATGAACACAGAGGCCCCGCGTGTCAAAGGCCACAGGAGGCTCTGAAGGGCCTACGACAACTGCCGTACGGAACCAGCCACTTGATGGCCGATTTTCGGCCGCTCCCGGCTACTTCAGGCGGGCCATCAGCGCGTGCTCGACCAGCGTGATCAGTGCACTCTTTGCATCCGCACGGTGTCGCGCGTCGGTGGTGATGATCGGCGAGTCGGGCCCGATCTGCAGCGCCTCGCGCACCTCGTCGGGCGTGTAGGGCTGGTGCCCGTCGAAGCCGTTGAGGGCGATGACGAAGGGCAGGCCGGAGTTCTCGAAGTAGTCGACCGCGGGGAAGCAGTCGGCGAGGCGGCGGGTGTCGACGAGGACGACGGCGCCGATGGCGCCGCGGACCAGGTCGTCCCACATGAACCAGAAGCGGTCCTGGCCCGGGGTGCCGAACAGGTACAGGATCAGGTCCTGGTCGAGCGTGATGCGGCCGAAGTCCATGGCGACCGTGGTGGTCGTCTTGCCGCCGGTGTGCGTCAGGTCGTCGATCCCGGCGCTGGCCGAGGTCATCACGGCCTCGGTGCGCAGCGGGTTGATCTCGGAGACCGCACCCACGAACGTGGTCTTGCCGACGCCGAAGCCGCCCGCCACCACGATCTTCGCCGATGTGGTGGGACGGGGGTCCGCGCCGAGCGCGCCGTCAGAGCTTGCGAAGTCCACTGAGCACCCTTTCGAGCAGAGTCACGTCCGGCGCACCGCCGTTGGCCTCGTCGCCACCCGGCTGGTGGATGGCGACGAGCCCGGCCTCCGCGAGGTCCGCGACGAGGATCCGGGCCACACCGAGCGGCATCGACAGCAGCGCCGACACCTCGGCCACCGACTTGACCTCGCGGCACAGGTGGCAGATGCGCTGGTGCTCGGGGAGCAGGGTCACCAGCTGCGCCGGGTCGGCGGTGGTGGAGACCAGCGCCTCGATGGCGAGCTGGTAGCGCGGCCTGGTCCGGCCGCCGGTCATCGCGTAGGGGCGGACCAGCGGCTGGTCGCCCTCATGACCGTAACCGGCATGTGCGGCACTGCCGTACGGATCGTGAGGAGCGGTGGGCGGGGTCATGGATCCTCCGGGCGGGACGGCGGGGTCGGGGCCTGCCGTCTGAGGGTGGGCCGGTGGGGGAGTTGTGACGGCCGGACGGGGGTTACGTAACTGCTGTGGCATTCGGGGCTGTTGGTGCGTAAGACTTGGTGCGTGGCCGGGGTTACCGGCCGTCACACGGGCCCTGGGTCGGTCAGTGGAGCAGGGTGCCCTGCAGCTCGGCGCGGACGTCCGGAGTGAGGACAGCCCCCGCGCGGTCGACGAGGAGCGCCATCTCGTACCCGACGAGGCCGATGTCGCACTCGGGGTGCGCGAGCACGGCCAGCGACGAGCCGTCCGAGACGGACATGAGGAAGAGAAAGCCGCGCTCCATCTCCACGACCGTCTGATTCACGGGCCCGCCCTCGAAGATTCTCGAGGCCCCGGCCGTCAGCGAGGTCAACCCCGAGGCGACGGCCGCCAGTTGGTCCGCGCGGTCGCGCGGGAACCCTTCCGACATCGCGAGCAGCAGACCGTCCGCGGACACCACCACCGTGTGCGAGACACCCGGGGTGTTGTCCACGAAGTTGGTGATCAACCAGTTCAGGTTCTGTGCCGCCTGGCTCATCTGGCTCAACTAACGCTCCTGCTGGTGAGTGGGGCGAGGGTAGCTGCCGGTCTGGCCGCTGTTTCCGGCCTGCCGGCCCTGCTGGATGCCCCTACGGAGATTGGTCAGCCGTCCGCGCACGTCGTCGGGCGCGCGAGAGACCTGGGGTCCGGCCTGGTGCTGCTGCTGTTCCTGGGCCGTGCCCGCCACGAGGTTCGCCCGCGGGACACGGCGCGGCAGACCCGAGACGGTGACGCCGCCCGCGGCGGGCTTGCGCACCCGCTCGGCCTGACGCATCAGCTCGTCGTTCGGGGACTGCCGCCAGTTCGCCTGGTCCTGCCCGGCGTCGGGCGCGACCGGCGCGGGTTCGGGGGCTCGCGCCCGCAGACGCTGCGGCTCGGCGGGGGCCTGCGGCTGGGTGGGCGCGGACTGCTGCGGAGCACCGCGCTGCGGGAGCTGCTGACCCTGGCGGGACTGCGGGTCCTGCGGGCGGCCGCCCTGCTGCTGCGCCTGCTGGGCCTGCTGCTGGCCGTGGAACCAGTTGGTCTCCAGGGTGTCGTACAGCGGCGTGCGCCCGTCACCCGGCTGGTCCGCCGGCGGCAGGTAGCCCTGCTGCTGCGCGGGCTGCGCCGGGATGCCCTGGTTCTGGCCCTGGTGCTGACCCTGGCTCGGGCCGCGGTCCTGACCGCCGAAGTCCTGCCCCCCGAAGTCGCCCCGCTGGCGCGGCGCCGGCGGGCGCTCGAACTGGCCGGTGCTCGTGGGGTCCTGGGCGCGCTCGTACTGACCGGTGCTCGTGGGGTCCTGCGGGCGCTCGTACTGGCCGGTGCCGAACTGGCCCGTCTCGTACTGGCCCGTCTCGAACTGGCCCGTCTGGAACTGGCCCGTCTGGAACTGGCCCGTCGGCGCGGGCTGGTCCTGGCGGCCCTGCCGGCCGTTGTCACGGAAGGCGCCGAAGTCCTGGCCCTCGTCGTACGAACCGCCGTTGTACGCACCGCCGTTGGCCGGCTGCCCGCCACCGTGGCGCGGGCCCGAGCCCGGGTTGCCACCGCCCGGAGCACCGCCGAAGACGTCCGAGCGGACGAACTGGCCGGTGCCCTGGCCCGGGTGCTGACCCTGGCCCGGACCCTGCGGGTCGTCCTGGATCCGCGGGAACTGCGCGGTCGAGTCGACCGCTCCGACGGAGTCCGTCTCCTCGTGCCCACGCGGCGTGTCGAGGCTCGGCTGCGCGTTCTCGTCGCTCCAGCTCGGCACGCGCGGCGCCGGGTTGCCGCCCGGCAGCTCGGCGCGCGGGCCGCCGCGCGGGGGCAGCACGGGGCGCCCGCCCCGGTTCTGGCCCTGGCCGCGGCCCTGGTCGCCGGGTGCGCTGTGGGTGCGCTGCTGCGGCGGGACGGGAGCCGGCGCGTTGAAGGCTCCGGTGCTCTGCGGGTCGTTCTGCTGGGCGCGCGCGGGCTGCGGGGCCTGGGGCGCCTGCGGGGCCTGCGGCGCCTGGGGGCCGCCGTCGCGCGCGGGCAGCGCCGCACGCGGACCGCCCTGGCCCGCACCGACCTGCGGCCGCGACGCACCGGGACCGGCACCGAGCCGGCCCGCGGCGCCACCGCCGGGACCGCCCGCACCGGGGCCGACACCGCGGCGCGCGGCGGCGGCACCGGACGCGGCCTGCGCGGCGGCGGGACCGCCGGAGCCGCCCGGGCCACCGGGCTTGCCGGGAAGCTTCTTACCCTGGGCGACATCGACGGGCAGCATGACCAGCGCCGTCGTACCGCCGGAGTCCGACGGGCGGAGCTGGATGCGGATGCCGTGACGCTGCGAGAGGCGGCCGACCACGAACAGACCCATGCGGCGGGAGACCGAGACGTCCACGGTGGGCGGCGACGCGAGCCGCTCGTTGATCGCGGCGAGGTCCTCGGGGGAGAGGCCGATACCGGTGTCGTGGATCTCGATCAGGACGCGGCCGTCGGGCAGCGCGTGACCGGTGACCTTGACCTTGGTCTGCGGCGACGAGAACGACGTCGCGTTCTCCAGCAGCTCGGCGAGCAGGTGCACGAGGTCGTTGACGACGCGGCCCGCGACGTCCGTGGCGGGCACGGAGGCCAGCTCGATGCGCTCGTACTGCTCCACCTCGGACGCGGCGGCACGCAGCACGTCGACGAGCGGCACGGGGCGCGTCCAGCGACGGCCGGGCTCCTCACCGGCGAGGACCAGCAGGTTCTCACCGTTACGGCGCATGCGGGTCGCGAGGTGGTCGAGCTTGAACAGCGAGGAGAGCTGGTCGGGGTCGGCCTCGCGGGACTCCAGCTCGGAGATGAGCGAGAGCTGACGCTGGATGAGGCCCTGCGAGCGGCGCGAGAGGTTGGTGAACATCGCGTTGACGTTGCCCCGCAGGAGGGCCTGCTCGGCGGCGAGACGCACGGCCTCGCGGTGCACGTCGTCGAAGGCCGCGGCCACCTGGCCGATCTCGTCCCGGGAGTGCACACCGACCGACTCGACGGAGGTGTCGACGTCCTGCGGGTCCGACTCGGAGAGCTGCGCGACCAGCTCGGGCAGCCGGTCCTGGGCCACCTTGGTCGCGGTGTCCTGGAGCCGGCGCAGCGAGCGGATCATGGACCGGGCCACGACGAACGCGCCGACGAGCGAGACGCCGAGCACGAGCAGGATCAGCGCACCGTTGATGATCGCCTGACGCTCGGAGGCGCTGCGCAGCTCGCGGGCCTGCTGCTCCATCTCGTTGAGCAGCGTCGTCTCGATGGTCGACATCTGCGTGATGCGCGCGGTGTCGGCGTCGTACCAGTCCTTGTACGAGCGCTTGTCCTGCGTCTTGATGCCGTCGGCGCGGGTGAAGACCCGGTCCGCGTAGTTGTCGGCCGCCTTGATGGTGGCGTTGTTGTCCGTGAGCGGCTTGAGCAGCTCCTCGGCGGCGACCTCGCCGTACACCGTACGGAAGGAGGTGAGCGCGTTCGCCTGGTCGCTCATGGCGGCCTGGCCGTAGAGCCGGTCGCTCTCGGTCAGCGAGCCGAAGGTCTTGCCGTTCTCCGGCAGGGCGGCCGCGATGACGGCGCGCTGCTCGGAGGCGTACTCCTTGGCGTTGGAGAACGCGGCCAGCGAACGCGTGCGGTCGATCATCTCGGGGCTGCTGGTCGCCTGCGCCATGTCGGTGGAGAGCGAGAGCAGGTTGTCGATGATGCGGCTGTACGCCTCGACGGTCTGCGAGGTCGGCCGGCCCTTGACGTAGGCGTCGGAGCGGATCTCCTTCAGCTTGCTGAGCTGCGTGGCGATCTGCACGGCGTGGTCGCGGACGCCCTTGAGGCTCGACTCGGCGTCGCCGTCGACCGCGTACGTCCCGTCGAGGAACGCGGTCCTGGCGCTGTCGGTCTCCTGACGCGCCTGCTTCACGTCGTAGTTGGTGTCCGCGGCATTGGGGTCGTTGGCCAGCGGGCCCGCCGACTGGTCGCGCTCGTTCTGCAGCGCGGAGGCCAGCGAGGTGGCCTGCTTCGTCATCTCGGTCAACAACTTCATGTTGTCGAGCTGATCGATGTCGTTCATGGACTCGGCGATGCGCAGCGCGCCGAGCGAGGTGGCCGCGACGACGGGCAGGGCCAGCAGCGACACCAGACGGGTCGAGATGCGCCAGTTGCGCAGTGCCATGCGGGAGCCGGGGCCGGTGGGCGCCTTGGGCTTGGCCGCCTGGGGCTCCGCGGGCGCGGACGGACCGCCCGACGTGGCGGAGCGCGTCTCGCGCTCACCGACGTCGACGGACGCCGTGCGTCCCGGGTTCTGGGCGTGCGGGGGCTGGGAACCGCCGGCTATCGGGCCGGTCCCGCCGCGCGGCTCCGGCTCCGCCGCAGCGCTGCCATCCCTGTTCTTACGTCCCTGCACTAGCGTCGCAACCTCTGGACCAGGCGCCTCGTCCGTGAGCACGGACAAGACGGTGTCGGCGTAGTTCGAGGGGCGACCTGAACGCCCCCCAGTCGGTCGTGAGTGACCGGCGCTGGCTCCCCCTCCCCGCCGCAGTCCGGCGCGGTCGCGCGTCCGGTGCGCCGGTTCGATCCCGCGACGGTCCCGGGAATTCCAGCACAGTGCCGGATCTCCAACAAGGCCCGAGGGACACGGCCCACCCGCTGTGACCGCATGTGCAGGGAGGATCACAAGATGTAGAAGATGATCTAGCTGAAACCGGGCATCACTGGGCGTTTCACTTACGGCCGGGGGGTGTCCCAGTCGCCATGATCGGCAGCGGAATGGTGGCTTCAGGTATGCAATGTCCGTTTCCCGTACACGGATTGGCGGGCCGAAGTGTCCCTTTTGCCTGCCTGCTCGTGAGCAAACTCACACGTCCGCGATCACAACTTCCCGGCTTTCGGCGGGAATCAGATGTTTAGCCTGACGCTTTACAGGGATGGCCCGCCCGACAACCGAGAAGGTTCCTGAGTACAGTCATGAAGACGACGATGATCTCCCTCAACCTCGCCAACCCGCGCCGCACGACGCTGGCGCACCTCAAGGACGCCGACGAGATCCAGGCCGCGCCGGCCGTCCCGGAGCACTCGGCCACGCTTCCCACGAACACGGCGAACCCCCGGCGCACGATCCTGATGGTCGCCCCGGAGATCACTCCGGCCGCCTGAGGCCGCCTGACGCGCCCGGCGGGGCCCCACCGCGTTAGCCTGGACCGGTCACATCCCACCCGGGCCCAACGCAAGCAAAAGGGGCGCAGCCACCCGTGCGCATCGCCAGATTCTCCATCGACGGGAACGTCGCCTTCGGCGCGGTCGAAGGCGACAGTCCACCCGGGACGACCGAGGGGCTCGTCCTCGACATCATCAAGGGCATCCCCTTCGCGGACTTCGAACTCTCCGGTACGAAGGTCCCGCTCAACAAGGTCCGGCTGCTGCCCCCGGTGCTCCCGAACAAGGTGATCGCCTTCGGCCGCAACTACGCGGAGCACGCGAAGGAACTGGGCAACGAGGTACCGGACACCCCCTTCGCCTTCTTCAAGCCGTCGACCTCGGTCATCGGCCCGGGCGACGAGATCCAGTACCCGAACTTCTCGCAGGAACTGCACCACGAGGCGGAGCTCGCCGTCGTGATCGGCCGCATGTGCCGCGAGGTCCCGCGCGAGCGCGTCAAGGACGTCGTCTTCGGCTTCACGGCCGCCAACGACGTGACCGCCCGCGACGTCCAGAAGCGCGAGAAGCAGTGGGCCCGCGCCAAGGGCTTCGACACGTCCTGCCCGCTGGGCCCCTGGGTCGAGACGGACCTCACGCTCGCCCAGGCCTCGGACCTCACGATCCAGTGCACGGTCAACGGCACCCAGCGCCAGCTCGGCCGTACGTCGGACATGATCACGTCCATCGAGGACCTGATCGTCAACATCTCCGAGGCCATGACGCTCCTGCCGGGCGACGTCATCCTCACGGGCACCCCGGAAGGGGTCGGCCCCCTGAACGTCGGCGACGAGGTCGCCGTCACCATCGAAGGCATCGGCACTCTCACCAACAAGGTTGTCAAGCGTGGCTAGCGCACCCGTACGCGTCCGTTTCTGCCCTTCACCCACCGGTAACCCCCACGTGGGCCTGGTCCGCACCGCCCTGTTCAACTGGGCCTTCGCGCGCCACAACCAGGGCACCCTGGTCTTCCGCATCGAGGACACCGACGCGGCCCGCGACAGCGAGGAGTCGTACAACCAGCTCCTCGACGCGATGCGCTGGCTCGGCTTCGACTGGGACGAGGGCCCCGAGGTGGGCGGCCCGCACGCCCCGTACCGGCAGTCGCAGCGCATGGACATCTACAAGGATGTCGCCGACAAGCTGCTCGCCGCCGGCAAGGCCTACCCCTGCTACTGCTCCACGGAGGAGCTGGACGCCCGCCGCGACGCCGCCCGCGCCGCGGGCAAGCCGTCCGGCTACGACGGCCACTGCCGCGACCTCACCGACGAGCAGAAGGCCGCGTACGAGGCCGAGGGCCGCAAGCCGATCGTCCGCTTCCGGATGCCCGACAAGACGATCACGTTCACGGACCTGGTCCGCGGCGACATCTCGTACGAGCCGGAGAACGTGCCGGACTACGGCATCGTCCGTGCGAACGGCGCCCCGCTGTACACGCTCGTCAACCCGGTCGACGACGCCCTGATGGAGATCACCCACGTCCTGCGCGGCGAGGACCTGCTCTCCTCCACCCCGCGCCAGATCGCCCTCTACGAGGCGCTGACCGAGCTGGGCCTGGCGAAGTTCACCCCTCTCTTCGGTCACCTCCCGTACGTCATGGGCGAGGGCAACAAGAAGCTCTCGAAGCGCGACCCGCAGTCCTCGCTGAACCTCTACCGCGAGCGCGGCTTCCTCCCCGAGGGCCTGCTCAACTACCTCTCGCTGCTCGGCTGGTCCCTCTCCGCGGACCGCGACATCTTCTCGATCGAGGAGATGGTGGCGGCCTTCGACGTGAAGGACGTCCAGCCGAACCCGGCCCGCTTCGACCTCAAGAAGTGCGAGTCGATCAACGGCGACCACATCCGCCTGCTCGACCCCAAGGACTTCGCGGCCCGCTGCGAGCCCTGGCTGAAGGCGCCGTTCGCGCCGTGGGCCCCGGAGGACTTCGACGAGGCCAAGTGGGCGGCGATCGCCCCGCACGCCCAGACCCGCCTCAAGGTCCTCTCCGAGATCACGGACAACGTCGACTTCCTCTTCCTCCCCGAGCCCGCCACGGACGAGGCGAGCTGGACGAAGGCGATGAAGGAGGGCTCCGACGCCCTGCTCGTCACCGCCCGCGAGAAGCTCGAGGCGGCCGACTGGACGTCTCCCGAGTCCCTGAAGGAAGCGGTCCTGGCCGCCGGCGAGGCCCACGGCCTCAAGCTCGGCAAGGCCCAGGCCCCGGTCCGCGTCGCCGTCACCGGCCGCACCGTCGGCCTGCCCCTGTTCGAGTCCCTGGAGATCCTGGGCAAGGACAAGACGCTGACCCGCATCGACGCGGCGCTGGCGAAGCTCGCCGCGTAGGCGGAGCCACGCCTGAGGGGCGGCACCCGGACGATCCGGGGCCGCCCCTCGGGCGTTGTCGGTACCGGGCACTACGGTGCAGACGTCACCCGCCACCGCCCGCCCCGCCACTCCCGGAGAGCCACCGTCATGCCGATGCCCGCTCGCGACTACGCGCGCTACTTCACCGCCGGTCACACCTTCACCCTCACGTCGGGCCTGGTCGGCACGGTCGACGTACGGACCGCCGGAGAGCTGTGGCTGCCCTCGGGGCGGGTCGTCGCCGGTGACCCGTTCATCGCGCTCGGCTCCGGCGAGTGCGAGCCCTTCGCGGTCTCGGTGGCGCCCGGCCGGTACCGCGTCGACGCCGCCGTCGCGACCCTGACGAACCCGGCCGAGCCGCCGTCCGACACCCCGCACGAGCGCGTCGCGGCCGCCCGGCTGGTCATACGCGACGAACCCGTCACGAGCTGGGAACAGGCCCTCCAGGCCGGACAGGACGCGAGCGGGCTCGGTGACGACGAGTACTTCGGCTACGGCGTCGACGCGGGCACCGGCTGCTTCTACGACGCCGAGTCCGACGACTCCTTCCCCGAGTGCGAGGGCGACGAGGGCCCGCTCTGGGACGCCTTCGAGAAGTACGACCACGCGCCCGGCCCCTACCTGGTCACGTCCCCGTCCACCGGCCACACGGTGGCGGCGTTCGGCTCCGGCTGGGGCGACGGCGCCTACCCGACCTGGATCGGCCGCACCGCCACCGGCGAGGTCGCCTGTTTCGTCACGGACTTCTTCGTGATCGAGGACCCCGAGGGCGACTGATCGACGTACGTTCGTGTCATGCCCATCCGCGCCGTCGTCTGGGACATCGACGACACGATCTTCGACTACGCGACCGCCGACACCGCCGGCATGCGCGCCCACCTGGCCGCCGAGAGCCTGCTCGACACCTACGGGAGCGCCGAGCACGCCCTCACCCGCTGGAAGGCCCTGACGCGCGAGCACTGGGCGCGCTTCGAGGCGGGCGAGACGGACTGGGAGAGCCAGCGCAGGGACCGGGTGCGCGCCTTCGTGGGGCGCGCGCTGGCGGATCCGGAGGCGGACGCCTGGTTCACCCGTTACCTGGGCCACTACGAGGCGGCCTGGGCGCTCTTCCCCGACACCGTGCCGGCTCTCGACGCCCTCGCCGGCACCCACCGTCACGCGGTGCTCTCCAACTCCTCGCTGCACAACCAGGACCGCAAGCTCCGCGTCCTCGGCGTACGTGACCGATTCGAGGCGGTGATCTGCGCGGCCGAACTCGGTGTCGCCAAACCGGAGGCCGCCGCCTTCCACGCCGTCTGCGCGGAGCTGTCCCTGGCTCCGCACGAGGTCGCGTACGTCGGCGACCAGCCGGACACCGACGCCAGGGGAGCGGTCGAGGCGGGCCTCACCGGCATCTGGTTGGACCGCGCCGGACAGGGAGGTCGGCCTGAACTCACCCGCATCACCGGCCTTGACCAGCTGCCCTCTCTGCTGGTCGGCGATACCCGTTTTGGAGCGCCGGACACCTTCGGGTAATGTTCTTCCTGCGCCGAGGGGAGCGGGCCGAAAGCCCCGAACCCCAGAGCGCAAGCCGAGCAAAGTCCCCCAGGGGATGGCGTCACGGTGGCCTATGGTGTAATTGGCAGCACGACGGTTTCTGGTTCCGTTAGTCTAGGTTCGAGTCCTGGTAGGCCAGCTCGCAGAGCTCATCTGCAACCGTGGATTCCAGATCCACAAAGCCCCCGTTGTGTAGCGGCCTAGCACGCTGCCCTCTCAAGGCAGTAGCGCCGGTTCGAATCCGGTCGGGGGTACAGATCCTTCCCGCGAGGACGGCTATGGGTAGCTCCCGCCGACTTTGATGCAGGATCGCTAGGGCCCCCGTTGTGTAGCGGCCTAGCACGCCGCCCTCTCAAGGCGGTAGCGCCGGTTCGAATCCGGTCGGGGGTACTGGTCTAAACCAATATGGTCTAAACCACCATGGCCTATGGTGTAATTGGCAACACTACGGTTTCTGGTACCGTCATTCTAGGTTCGAGTCCTGGTAGGCCAGCTCGCAGAGCTCATCTGCAACCGCGGATCTGATCCGCAAGGCCCCCGTTGTGTAGCGGCCTAGCACGCCGCCCTCTCAAGGCGGTAGCGCCGGTTCGAATCCGGTCGGGGGTACAAGACGAAGAGGCCCTTCCCGAGTGCGGGAAGGGCCTCTTCGCGTGCAGTCGTTGATCTGCCCCGGACGCAACTCCGGCCGGTCGCTGCGGCGTTGGAGCGACCGGCCGGGGATGAGCGGAAGGGGCGGGGGAGTTGGGGGGATCAGCCCGTGCGGCGCAGCGCCTCGGAGAGGCGCCCCGCGGCGTCGATGACGGCCTGGGCGTGCATCCGGCCCGGGTGGCGCGTCAGGCGCTCGATCGGACCGGAGACCGAGACGGCGGCCACCACCCGGTTCGACGGGCCGCGCACCGGCGCCGAGACGGACGCGACGCCCGGCTCGCGCTCGCCGATCGACTGGGCCCAGCCACGGCGTCGTACGCCCGACAGGGCCGTCGCCGTGAAGCGGGCTCCCTGAAGCCCGCGGTGCAGGCGCTCCGGCTCCTCCCAGGCCATCAGGATCTGCGCGGAGGACCCGGCCTTCATGGTGAGCGTCGAGCCGACCGGCACCGTGTCCCGCAGTCCGGACAGCCGCTCCGCCGCGGCGACGCAGATGCGCATGTCGCCCTGGCGGCGATAGAGCTGGGCGCTCTCGCCCGTCACGTCCCGCAGGTGCGTGAGCACCGGGCCCGCGGTCGCGAGCAGGCGGTCCTCGCCGGCCGCCGCCGCGAGCTCCGCGAGGCGCGGGCCGAGAATGAAACGGCCCTGCATGTCGCGGGCCACCATGCGGTGGTGCTCCAGGGCCACCGCCAGGCGGTGCGCTGTCGGTCTTGCCAATCCGGTGGCCGCGACAAGGCCAGCTAGGGTCGCGGGTCCGGACTCCAGGGCGCCCAGGACAAGGGCTGCCTTGTCCAGAACGCCGACGCCGCTACTGTTGTCCATGCGTCGATACTCCCGTCTCACTCTGTGAAACGCAAGTTCAATTTCCCGTGGAACTTGCCACTCTGGACGTCACACCGGCCCGCTGACCGAACGGGCCCGGCCGCTGACGTCCGGCACGGGGGATACGGACGTCGGCGATCCCGAAATCTCTAGTTGGGCCGGCTCACAACTCGCCGGCCGGAGGGAAAGCGATGGGTAGGACACTCGCGGAGAAGGTCTGGGACGACCACGTCGTCCGGCGCGCCGAGGGCGAGCCCGACCTCCTCTTCATCGATCTGCACCTGCTGCACGAGGTGACCAGCCCGCAGGCCTTCGACGGCCTGCGCAAGACCGGCCGCCAGGTGCGGCGCCTCGACCTCACCATCGCCACCGAGGATCACAACACCCCGACCCTCGACATCGACAAGCCGATCGCCGACCCGGTCTCGCGGGTGCAGCTGGAGACGCTGCGCAAGAACGCCGCCGAGTTCGGGGTGCGCCTGCACTCCCTGGGCGACGTCGAGCAGGGCGTCGTGCACGTCGTGGGCCCGCAGCTGGGCCTGACGCAGCCGGGTATGACGGTCGTCTGCGGCGACTCGCACACGTCCACGCACGGCGCCTTCGGCGGCCTGGCGTTCGGTATCGGCACCTCGCAGGTCGAGCACGTGCTCGCCACGCAGACGCTGCCGATGACCCGCCCGAAGACCATGGCCATCACGGTCGACGGCGAACTGCCCGAGGGCGTCACCGCCAAGGACCTGATCCTCGCCATCATCGCGAAGATCGGCACGGGCGGCGGCCAGGGCTACGTCCTCGAGTACCGCGGCTCCGCCATCGAGAAGCTGTCGATGGAAGCCCGCATGACCATCTGCAACATGTCGATCGAGGCCGGCGCCCGCGCGGGCATGATCGCCCCGGACGAGACCACGTTCGCCTATCTGGAGGGCCGCGAGCACGCCCCCAAGGGCCAGGACTGGGACGCCGCGGTCGCGTACTGGAAGACGCTGCGCTCGGACGACGACGCGGTCTTCGACGCCGAGGTCGTCATCAAGGCCGACGAGCTGTCCCCGTTCGTCACCTGGGGCACCAACCCCGGCCAGGGCGCGCCGCTTTCCGCGAACGTCCCCGACCCCGCTTCGTACGAAGACGCTTCGGAGCGCCTCGCCGCCGAAAAGGCCCTGGAGTACATGGGGTTGGAGGCCGGGCAGCCGCTGCGCGACGTCAAGGTCGACACCGTCTTCGTAGGCTCGTGCACCAACGGCCGCATCGAAGACCTGCGGGCCGTCGCCGACATCGTCAAGGGCCGCAGGATCGCCGACGGCGTACGGATGCTGGTCGTCCCGGGCTCGGCCCGGGTCGGTCTCGAGGCCGCCGCCGAGGGCCTGGACCAGGTCTTCAAGGACGCCGGCGCCGAATGGCGGTACGCGGGCTGTTCCATGTGCCTGGGCATGAACCCGGACCAACTCGCCCCCGGCGAGCGCTCCGCGTCCACCTCCAACCGCAACTTCGAGGGCCGGCAGGGCAAGGGCGGCCGCACCCACCTGGTCTCGCCCCAGGTCGCCGCCGCCACCGCCGTGCTGGGCCACCTCGCCTCCCCGGCGGATCTCTCGGATGCGCCCGCCGACCGTACGCCCGCTGGAGTCTGATCAGTCATGGAAGCATTCACCAAGCACACCGGCCGGGCCGTCCCGCTGCGCCGCTCGAACGTCGACACCGACCAGATCATCCCTGCTCACTGGCTCAAGAAGGTGACGCGGGACGGGTTCGAGGACGGGCTGTTCGAGGCCTGGCGCAAGGACTCGGAGTTCGTGCTCAACAAACCGGAGCGCGAGGGTGCCACGGTGCTGGTCGCCGGTCCCGACTTCGGTACGGGTTCGTCGCGCGAGCACGCCGTGTGGGCGCTGCAGAACTACGGCTTCAAGACCGTGATCTCCGCCCGGTTCGCGGACATCTTCCGCGGCAACTCCCTCAAGAACGGTCTGCTGACCGTCGTTCTGGACCAGAAGGTCGTGGACGCGCTCTGGGAGCTCGTGGAGAGCGACCCGCAGGCCGAGATCACGGTCGACCTGGAGGCGCGGGAAGTTCGCGCCGAGGGCGTCACCGCCTCCTTCGAGCTGGACGAGAATTCCCGCTGGCGTCTGCTGAACGGGCTCGACGACATCAGCATCACCCTGAAGAACGAGTCGGACATCGCCGCTTACGAGGCGAAGCGCCCCTCTTTCAAGCCGCAGACCATCCAGGTCTGACCCGCCCCTGGGCAAGGCTTATTCAGGCCACTTCCACAGGCCTCGTACCCCCAATCGTGCACCGGTTGGGGGTACTTCTGTGTCCGGGTCCGGGAGCCGCCGGCGGGCCTGAACGGGTGGTCTTCGCGCGGCCTCAACTCCCGTGAATGCCAAGGTTGTTCCAGGGGTAAGCGGGTCTGGGTGCCGCTTCCGGCGAGTGCGTCGCGGAAGGGCTCAGGAGGCCCTGTCGGGGCGGGAGTTACCCCCTGCGGAGGCGACAACTCGCCCCAGATGGCACAATCTGTGCATGGAACACGACGGCCAACTCCAGCTGTACGCGGCGGTCGCGGACCAACTCAAAGAAGCGCACGCCCGAGTGCGCGCACTGCAAGTCCCGGAGGGCGTACGGATGGCGCTGACCCGGAAGCTGCTGGCCATTACGGCCGCGGCCAAACACGATCTCGCCGCCGCGGCAAGGCGTCTGGAGCGATTCATGGCGGACCTCGACGACTTCGACGAGGGCTCCCGCTCTGAAGAGGAACTCTGACACCGCCCAGTTCGTTGCGGCACAAGGGTGATTAGCCCGTTTCGCGTTTGATTTGCGGTATATATCTGCCTAACGTGCGAAAAAGCCGGGTCGAAAGAGATTCGTTCCGGCAATGTCTCCGAAGGGGAAGACGTGAACAAGGCGCAGCTCGTAGAAGCGATTGCCGACAAGGTCGGCGGCCGTCAGCAGGCCGCTGACGCCGTTGACGCGGTTCTCGACGCCATCGTCCGTGCCGTGGTCAGTGGCGACCGCGTCTCGGTCACCGGCTTCGGTTCGTTCGAGAAGGTCGACCGTCCGGCCCGTTACGCCCGTAACCCGCAGACGGGTGAGCGCGTGCGGGTCAAGAAGACCTCGGTGCCGCGCTTCCGTGCGGGCCAGGGCTTCAAGGACCTCGTCGCGGGTTCGAAGAAGCTCCCGAAGAACGATGTCGCGGTCAAGAAGGCGCCCAAGGGCAGCCTGACCGGTGGCGCTTCGGCGACGGTCAAGAAGGCCGCGGCCAAGAAGACGACGGCCAAGAAGGCCGCCGCCAAGAAGGCCACCCCGGCGAAGAAGACCACCGCCACGAAGAAGACCACGGCTGCCGCCGCGAAGAAGGCCACCGCGAAGAAGGCCACCGCCACCGCCAAGAAGACCTCGGCCGCGGCGAAGAAGACCACGGCCACGGCCAAGAAGGCGGCTCCGGCCAAGAAGGCGGCCACCGCGAAGAAGGCCACCGCGAAGAAGACGGCTCCCGCCAAGAAGGCCACGGCCAAGAAGGCGCCCGCCAAGAAGTCGACTGCGCGCAAGACCACCGCCAAGAAGGCCACCGCTCGCAAGAAGTAAGACCTTTTCTCCAAGGTCGCCTTCTTGGGCGTATGCCACAAGGCTGCTCACGCGCCGGGCCGGGCTCCCCTCGGGGAGCCCGGCCCGCGGTGTGTCCGGGTTCAGAAGGTCTGCAGGGTGATGAGCGTGATCTCCGGCGTGTCCGCGGCCGCCGCGGCGGGCCGGACCTCGATACGGACCCGCTGGCCGGGGCGGAGCAGGCGCAGTCCGCCCGCGTCGAAGGCGTCGGCGCCGAAGGGCACCGGGGTGCCGTCGTCCAGAAGGACGCTGCCGGAGCGGGTCTCGGGGTCGTACGTGTACGCGGTGGCCTGCATGCAGGCAGCGTACTCAGTCGACGAGGACGAGCCCGGCCGTGGCCTTCGCCGTGTGCGGGCCGACCCCCAGGGTCAGCGCCGTCCGCAGGTCGTCGCCGGTGTCCACGTCCTGGCGCACCGAGCCGACGCCGTCGAGCGGGAGTTCCACGGCGCCGGACGCCCGGTGGCGGGCGCGGGAGGCCGCGCCGAAAGCGGGGAGCAATTCGGTGCCGGGCGCCGCGGACAACAGGGTGGTGCCGATTCCCGCCGCGTCGGGCAGAAAAGCCCGGGGGAATGCGGCGGCCGCGGTGAGAACGCGGGCCAATTCCGCGGGGCGCAGCGACGGCAGATCGGCGTTCAGGGCCGCCAGGGGCGCCCGGGGACGCGTGGCACGTACAACCGTCTCCCCGTGCGCGAGAGCGGCATTGAGGCCCGCCTGCGGCGTGTCGGGCACGACCAGGGCGCCGAGGGTCGCCAGTTCGTGTCCGGCGCGGGCGTCGTCCGTGACGACCACCACATCGCGGACCGCCGCGCAGGCCGCGGCGGCGGCGACGGTGTCCTGGGCGAAGGCCAGGGCGAGACCGGGCCGCAGGGCGTCGCCGGCCGCGGGTGCGAGCCTGCTTTTGGCCCGCACCAACGGTTTCAGCGGTATCACCAGGGTCCACTGCACGCGCCTATTGTGACCTGTGCATGAGGTGCGCCCGTTCGGGCGGGCGTACGGTGTTCTCGACAGACCGGTGGCCTGGGGCGACACTTGTGCGGCCCGCCAGGTCCCGCCTGCATGGTCCTAGAGGAAGGTGTCCGAGTGTCCCGCCGCAGAATCGGCTTCTGGTACCGCTTCGCTGCGGTCCTGTGCAAACCGCCGCTGGTGGTTCTGTTCAAGCGGGACTGGCGCGGAATGGAGAACATTCCTGCCGACGGCGGATTTATCACCGCGGTGAACCACAATTCGCATCTGGACCCGTTCCTCTACGCGCACTATCAGTACAACACGGGACGAGTCCCGCGTTTCCTGGCCAAGCACGGCCTCTTCAAGAAGGGGTTCGTGGGCGCCGCGATGCGGGGCACCGGGCAGATTCCCGTCTATCGCGAGTCCACGAACGCGCTGAGCGCGTTCCGCGCCGCGATCGACGCCGTGGAGCGCGGGGAGTGCGTCGCCTTCTATCCGGAGGGAACGCTCACCCGCGATCCCGAACTGTGGCCGATGACCGGTAAGACCGGTGTCGCCCGGGTGGCCCTGCAGACGAAATGCCCGGTGATTCCCGTCGGCCAGTGGGGGGCCACCGACGCACTGGCGCCCTATGCGAAGAAGCCGCACTTCTTCCCCCGTAAGACGCACCATGTCCTCGCGGGCGAGCCCGTCGATCTGTCGGCTTTCTACGGCAGAGAGATCACGCCGGATCTGCTCAAGGAGGCGACCGAGGTCATCATGACCGCGATCACCGCCGAGGTGGAGCAGCTGCGCGGCGAGAAGGCCCCGGCGAAGCGGTACGACCCGCGTGAGGCGCGCATCGCGCAGCGCCGCAAGCTGCAGGACGGCGCGGCACAGAAGCGCGACAAGTCGCAGGCGGGCAGCGGGAGTTCGGCATCAGGCGGCACGACGGAGGAGAGCAGCAAGTGACCCGACCCGTGAAGGCGGCCGTCTTCGGGACCGGTTCCTGGGGCACGGCGTTCGGCATGGTGCTGGCGGACGCGGGGTGCGATGTCACGCTGTGGGGCCGTCGCGCCGAGGTCGCCGAGGCCGTCAACTCCACCCGCACGAACCCGGATTACCTGCCCGGCGTGGAGCTCCCGGCGAACGTGCGGGCCACGACGGACGCGGCCGAGGCCGCCGCCGACGCCGACTTCACGGTGCTCGCGGTGCCCTCGCAGACCCTGCGCGAAAACCTCGCGGACTGGGCGCCGCTGCTCGCCCCCGACACGGTGCTCGTCTCGCTGATGAAGGGCGTCGAGCTCGGCTCGGCGATGCGGATGAGCGAGGTCATCGCCGATGTCGCGAAGGTGCCGCAGGAGCGGATCGCGATCGTGACCGGGCCGAACCTCGCCCGCGAGATCGCCGCCCGGCAGCCGGCCGCCGCCGTGGTCGCCTGCCGCGACGAGGCCGTCGCCCAGCGCCTCCAAGTCGCCTGCCACACCCCGTACTTCAGGCCCTACACCAACACCGACGTGGTCGGCTGCGAACTCGGCGGCGCGGTCAAGAACGTCATCGGGCTCGCCGTCGGCATCGCGGACGGGATGGGCCTGGGCGACAACACCAAGGGCTCGCTCATCACGCGCGGGCTCGCCGAGACGACCCGGCTCGGCCTGGCCATGGGCGCGGACCCGCTCACCTTCTCCGGTCTCGCGGGCCTCGGCGACCTGGTGGCCACCTGCTCCTCCCCGCTGTCGCGCAACCACACCTTCGGCACCAACCTCGGCAAGGGCATGACGCTGGAGGAGACCATCGCGGTCACCAAGCAGACCGCCGAGGGCGTCAAGTCCTGCGAGTCCGTGCTGGAGCTGGCGCGCCGCCACGGGGTCGACATGCCGATCACCGAGACCGTCGTCGCGATCGTCCACGAGGGCAAGCCGCCGGTGGTCGCCGTGAAGGAGCTGATGTCGCGCTCCGCCAAGCCCGAACGACGCTGAGCGACGGCCCGCGGGCCGCGCCACGACCTGGCTTCCGGGGGCGCTGACTCTCGTACTACCAGCAGGTACCCTCAACGCGATATGAGCAGCGAGAACCTTCCCCAGAGCCCTGCGTCCGCCGCGTCCTCGGGCGCCTCGTCGGACGCTTCGTCGACCGGGCAGAAGCCGCGGGTGGCCGTCGTCTTCGGCGGCCGCAGCTCCGAGCACGGTGTCTCCGTCGTCACGGCGGGCGCCGTCCTGCGGGCGATCGACCGCTCCAAGTACGACGTCCTGCCGATCGGCATCACGCGCGAGGGACGGTGGGCGCTCACCTCGGACGACCCCGAGCGGATGGCCATCAGTGACCGGCGGGTGCCGGACGTCGCGGACCTCGCCGAGTCGCCCGAGGGCGGCGTGGTGCTCCCGGTCGACCCGTCGTCGCGCGAGGTCGTCTACACCGAGCCCGGCTCCGTGCCCAAGGCGCTCGGCGACGTGGACGTGGTCTTCCCGGTGCTGCACGGCCCGTACGGCGAGGACGGCACGATCCAGGGACTCCTGGACCTGTCAGGGACGCCCTACGTCGGCTGCGGTGTGCTCTCCTCGGCCGTCGGCCAGGACAAGGAGTACATGAAGCGGATCTTCACCTCCTTCGGGCTGAAGGTCGGCCCCTACCTGGTGATCCGGCCGCGCGAGTGGGAGCGCGAGCAGGAGGGCGCCCGCCGCCGCGTCGCCGACTTCGTGGGCGAGCACGGGTGGCCGCTGTTCGTGAAGCCCGCGCGGGCCGGCTCGTCGTTCGGCATCACCAAGGTCGAGTCCTTCGACGGTCTCGACGAGGCGATGGAGACGGCGCGCGCCCACGACCCGAAGGTCATCATCGAGGCGGGCATCGTCGGCCGCGAGATCGAGTGCGGCGTCCTGGAGTTCGAGGACGGGCCGCGCGCCTCCGTCCCGGCCGAGATCCCGCCGGTGCAGGCGCACGACTTCTACGACTTCGAGGCCAAGTACATCGACTCCGCGACCGGTATCGTGCCCGCGCCGCTGACCGGCGAGGAGACGGCCGAGGTACGGCGGCTCGCCGTCGAGGCGTTCGAGGCGGTGTCCTGCGAGGGGATCGTCCGCGCGGACTTCTTCCTCACAGAGGACGGGGAGTTCGTGATCAACGAGATCAACACCCTGCCCGGCTTCACCCCGATCTCCATGTACCCGCGCATGTGGGAGGAGACCGGCGTCAGCTACCCGGAGCTGGTGGACCTCCTTCTCCAGGCCGCGCTGCGCCGCCCGACGGGCCTGCGGTAACCGGATCCCGGACCGTCGGCCGGACAGGCCCTAGTCGGCGATCCCCTTGGGGATCGCCTTCTTGATGGGCCCGGCCAGGTCGACCAGGGGGCCCGCGCCGACCCGCGAGACCTGGTCCTTGGGGATCGTCACCTCTATGTAGGCGAGGCGGCTGCCCGTCGTCATCCGCTGGGCGCCGCTGTCGAGTTCCTCGACGATCCACTCCACGCCGTTGACAGTCGCCGGGTTGCTGTCGTTGTCGGCTGCCGCGTCGGGCCAGGGCACACCGCAGCGCAGTATGATCGCGGGGCTTCCCCACGCCGCGGTGAGCTCGGAACTCGGTTCGGGATCATTGCGCTCGAATCCGTCGAGCTTCTGCGGCAGCACCTTGTCCAGGTTCCGGCACAGCTTGGTGACCGACGCCTCCGGTGTGGGAACCGCGGCCTCGGGAGCATCGTCCGTCGTGGAACACCCCGCGACGGCGGCGACCAGCAACGACAGTGCGGGCGCCCCGACGAGAACGCGGTGGACGCGGCCAAGACGGCGCCGGTGACGGAAAGAGTTCACCGGCACAGGGTAGACGGGGGCTACAGGTGGACGACCGGGCAGGTCAGGGTGCGTGTGATGCCGTCCACTTGCTGGACCTTGGCGACCACCATGCGGCCCAGCTCGTCGACGGTGTCCGCTTGCGCGCGCACGATCACGTCGTACGGGCCGGTGACGTCCTCGGCCTGGATGACTCCCGGAATCTTGCCGATCAGCTCGGCGACGGTCGACGCCTTGCCGACTTCGGTCTGGATCAGGATGTACGCCTGTACCACGGAACCTCCAGGGCGGCCACGAGGATCATGTGGGGAGAAGGGACGCCACGGTATCGCGTCACCGCTCGTCGCGGGGAGACCCGGGGTGGCTGTGGCGCACTCGCCGACCACGAGCCGACAGAACGCGGGACGGCAGCCGGTCGCCGGGGCGGCTCCTCGGGAAGGGCGAAGGATGCGGAAGGCATGGCCGTGAGGGTCTCTGTGGGCGTGACCGTGGATGCCGCGGCGGACGCCGCCCGTGTCGGCGGGGCCGCGGATACGCCCGCGGGCGCGCCCGTGCCTTCCACGGTACCCAGCACGCACCCGCCCCGCGACCTCGCGCCGGTCGGCGGGGCGGGCCGGAGGGCGCGGGGGACGGCGGCCCGGGAGGCCGGGGGACCGGCGGGCGTCGTGGTGACGGGCGACGCAGCGGTGGGGTTGGCGGACGCGGGACCGGCAGTGGTGGGCTTGAAGGGGGCGGGCGGCGCACGAATGGCCCGTCCTGGGATGGTTCGGGATCGTGAGTGGGTCGGGGCGGAGCCGGCAGCGGGTCGGGAACCGGTCGGAACAGAAAGGGCAGCACGCACATGAAGGGCACCGTCGGCGAGCTGGGGGAGTTCGGCCTCATCAGAGAGCTGACCTCACGGCTCACCACCACCCCGGCCGTACGGATCGGCCCCGGCGACGACGCCGCCGTGGTCGCCGCACCGGACCGCAGGGTCGTCGCCAGCACCGACGTCCTGCTGGAGAACCGGCACTTCAGGCGCGACTGGTCCACGGCGTACGACGTCGGCCGCAAGGCCGCCGCCCAGAACCTCGCCGATATCGCCGCCATGGGCGCCGTGCCCACCGCACTGCTCCTGGGCCTGGTCGTCCCCGCCGAACTGCCCGCGTCCTGGCCCTCGGAACTGATGGACGGACTGCGCGACGAGTGCCAGGTGGCCGGCGCCGCCGTCGTCGGCGGTGACGTGGTGCGCGGCGACACGATCACCATCGCCATCACCGCCCTCGGCGATCTGCGCAACCACGACCCGGTCACCCGGGCCGGAGCCCAGCCCGGCGACGTCGTCGCCGTCACCGGCTGGCTCGGCTGGTCCGCGGCCGGATACGCCGTGCTCTCCCGGGGCTTCCGCTCCCCGCGCGCCTTCGTCGAGGCGCACCGCAGGCCTGAGCCGCCGTACGACGCCGGCCCCGCCGCCGCCGGGCTCGGCGCCACCGCCATGTGCGACGTCAGCGACGGCCTCATCGCCGACCTGGGCCACATCGCCGAGGCCAGCAGCTGCCGCATCGACATCGCGTCCGGCAGCGTGGACGTGCCGTCCCAGATGAAGGACATCGGCCAGGCCGTCGGCGTGGACCCGCTCCAGTGGGTGCTCACCGGCGGAGAGGACCACGCGATCGTGGCCACCTTCCCGCCGGACGTGAAGCTGCCGGCCCGCTGGAAGGTGATCGGTGAGGTCCTCAACCCCTCGGCTCTGCCCCAGGTGACCGTCGACGGCGCGCCCTGGACCAGTACCGGCGGCTGGGACCACTTCGGTGACGGTCCCTCCGGCGGCTTCGGCGGGGAGATCGAGTCGTGAGCGCCGACATCGCGGGGCCGGTGCGGGTGCTGACCGTCGCCGGATCCGACTCCGGGGGCGGGGCCGGGATCCAGGCCGACCTCAAGACCATGCTGGCGCTCGGCACCCACGGCATGAGCGTCATCGCAGCCGTCACCGCACAGAACTCGCTCGGAGTGCAGGGAGCGTGGGAGCTCCCCGTGGAGGCGGTACGTGCCCAGTACCGCAGTGTCGTCGACGACATCGGGGTGCAGGCCGTCAAGACCGGGATGCTCGCCTCTCCCGAACTCGTCGAGTGCGTCGCCGAGTTGCTGGCCGGCACCGACGCTCCGGTCGTCGTCGACCCGGTCGGCGTGTCCAAGCACGGGGACGCGCTGCTCGCCGCCTCGGCGCTGGACGCCGTCCGCACCAAGCTGCTGCCGACCGCCACCGTGGCGACGCCCAACCTCGACGAGGTCGCTCAACTCACCGGCGTCCGGGTGGAGTCGGAGTCGGACATGCGCAGGGCCGCCGCGGCCGTGCTCGGCTTCGGGCCGCGATGGGTGGTCATCAAGGGGGGCCATCTGGGCTCCAGTGGGTCGGGGGCCGGTGGATCCGGCGTCGGTGGTTCCGGGGGCGACGGCTCAGTGGCCAGTGGTTCAGCGGCCGGTGGTTCAGTGGGGAGCGGCTCCGCGGGCAGCAGCTCAGCGGCCGATGGTCCAGGGGCCGGCTCCGCGGAGGCCGTGGACCTGCTGACCGACGGGTCCGAGGAGCACTGGCTGCGCGCCCCGCGCCACGACAACCGCCACACGCACGGCACGGGCTGCACCCTCGCCTCCGCGATCGCGGCCCAGCTGGCCAAGGGGCAGTCGGTGCCCGAGGCCGTGCGCGCGGCCAAGGAGTACGTGACCGGGGCGATCGCCGCCGGGTTCGCGCTGGGCGGCGGCATCGGACCCGTGGATCACGGCTGGCGGTTCAAGGCGGCGGAGGGCGATTCTCCGGCCAGGCCGTAGTCCTTCAGTGCCAGAGCGCTGGCGGCCTTCTCGGTCAGGCGCTTGAAGAAGCCCGCGAGGAACCGTGAGCCGAGCATCCGGTACGCCCGGTCACGGCTGCGGATCCTCCTCTCGGTCGGCGGGGCGAAGAACGGGCCCGCGTTCCCCGATATCTTCTGGCAGCCCTTCGCGTACTTCGTTATCTCCGCCTCGAAGGCCGCGAACGCGGTGCGGTGATCGCCCCGAGCCGCCACCAGCTCGCCCGCCAGGACGTACGCCGACACCAGCGCCGTGCCGGTGCCGATGCCGCCCATCGTGGCGCCGTGCCCCGCGTCGCCGAGCAGGATCACCCGGCCCTTGGAGAGCCGGTCGATGTGGATCTGGGCGATCGCGTCGAAGTACAGGTCGTCCGCGGTGTCGAGCGCGGCTCGCATCTCCGCCACGTGCGGCCAGGCCATGCCGCTCAGCTTGTCGGCGACGATCTGCTTCGTCCGGGCGGTGTCCCGGCGGTCGTGGGCGAGCTCTTCCGACGCGAAGACGACGGCCGCGCCGGCCCGGTCGGGATCGCCGTCGTAGTTGCTGATCATCGCGGTGCGTCCGGGCTCGCTGTACAGGCGCGCCGTGCGGTCCAGGCCCAGGTGGTTGGGCATGCCGAAGCCGGCGACGTAATAGCCGAAGAAGCGCAGGTACCGCGATTCGTCGCCGAAGACGAGCCGGCGGGTGTTCGAGTGCAGGCCGTCCGCGCCGACGACCAGGTCGAAGGTGCGGGGAGCGCCGTGGTCGAAGGTGATGTCGACGCCCGTGGCGGATTCGGTGAGCGAGGCTATCGAGTCGCCGAAGACATACTCGACGGCGTCCTTCGTGCGCTCGTACAGGAGCTTGGAGAGGTCGCCCCGGAGCACCTCGACGTCGCCGCTCATCAGATGCGCGGGCAGGTCCACCCGGCCGGTGTCGTCGGCGTTCACGATGGTCTGGCGGCCCATCTCGGTCCGGATGCGGTGCAGGTCGTCCCAGATGCCCATGCGGGTGAGGACGGTGCGGTGGACGTGACCGCGGAAGTCGACCGCGAAGCCGCCCTCGCGCAGTGCCGCCGCCTTCTCGACGACCGTGACGCGGGCGCCCTGGCGGGAGAGCCAGAAGGCGATCGCGGGCCCGGCGATGCTGGCCCCGGAGACCAGCACGTCGAGGTGGGCGAGGGTGTCGGTGGCGCGGGGGTCTCCGGTGTGGCGTTCGCCCGTGTGGAGCTCGCTGGTGCGGCCTTCGTCGGTGGGGGAGGGGGTCGTGTGAGCTGCGGTGTTCTGCGTCTGCTTCGTCATGGCAGTGAGCTTGCGGCCCGGCGCTTACCGGTCGCTGACCGCCCGCTGACCGTGCCTTACCGGCGCGGTACGACGTGGTCCGAGGGCCGCGGCCGTCACAGGTCGACGACGGCGGCCTCCCGCAGGCTCACGCCCAGCTCGAAGGCCTTCTTGAACACCTCGGGGGCCAGCATCCGCCGCAACCGCTGCTCGAGCGGGGTCACGTCCGGGTCGTCGACGATCAGGCGGCCGCGCAGCGCCGACGCCGCGCCGAGCAGCGTCACGGCCTGCTCGGGAACCTCCGCGCGGGCGGCCAACGCCTCGGCCACCACCGCGAGTTCCAGGCCCTGTGCCAGACCGTCGGTCGACAGCGTGCGGGCCTGCCGGAACCAGTCGTCGGCCTCTTCCGTGCGGCCCTCGGCAAGGGCGGTACGGCCCAGCCCGAGGAAGACGTGCACCGTCTGGCCCACGCCGTACCAGGACCTCGCGTGCATCCCCAGCGCCGTCTCGTAGTGCTCACGCGCACGGGCCCGGTCCCCGGCCAGCCGTGCCGCGTCCCCCATTCCCCAGTGGGCGCCCGCCACCTTCTCCGGTGCGCCGGCGGCGCGGGCGAGATCGGCCGCCCGTGCGAAGTCGGCGGTCGCCTCCTCGTAGCGGGCGCCGCGCAGCAGGACGGCGCCACGCCGGCACAGCAGGTCGGCGGTCTCCTCGGGCGCCGCCAGTTCCCGGGCGCAGCGGAGCGCTTCGTCGAGCAGGGCCAGGGCACGCGTCCGCTCACCGCGCCAGTCCGCGAACATCCCCAGCTGATCGAGGGAGTTGGCCATGCCCCAGCGGTCGCCGGTCTCCCTGAACCCCTCCAGCGCCTGCGCGAACAGCTTCTCCGACGCGGCGGGGCGTCCCGCGAACTGCTCCTGGAAACCGAGCCCGACGGACAGCAGCGCCCGCCCCCACGGGTCGTCGCCGACCTGGGCCCTGACCCGCTCGTCCCGCGACCTCTCGGGACCGACCGCGAGGGTCCACAGGACCACGGTGAAGGGCAGTCTCAGCTGCCGGTCGATCGTGGCCAGGACCTTGTCGGCACGCGCGAGCCGGTCCTCGTCCTCCGCGCCGGTCACGGACATCACCCCGTTCAGCGCGCACAGCGCGTACTCCTCCTCCAGGCCGCGCGGGGGGTTCGGCCCCACCGCGTCGACCAGGGCACGGGCGAGCGGCACCCGCTCGCCCGCCAGGCCGTGCAGCCGCCAGAACCACGACAGGGCCGCCATGAGCCGCAGCCCGTCGTGCGGAGCCGCCCTGAGGAGGTGGCGCAGGGCCGCATCCAGATTGCCCTGCTCGGCGGAGAGCCTGGCCAGCCAGGGCAGCTGACCGTGCCCGCGCAGCTGTGGCTCCGCCTCCTCCGCGAGGCGCAGGTAGTACGCGGCGTGTGCGTCCCGCAGCTCCCCGAGCGTGCCGTCCCGAAGGTGCTCGGCACAGAAGGCACGGATCGTCTCCAGCATCCGGTAGCGTCCGTCGGCCGCCTCCAGGAACGACTTCTCGGCGAGGGAGGCGAGAAGATCCTCCGGGTACGGGACGCCGCACACCTCTTCCACCGCGTCCAGCGTCGCGCCGCCGGACAGGCCGCTGCCCGCGAAGACCGTCATCCGGCACGCCAGGTCGCGCTCCTCCTCGTCGAGGAGTTCCCAGCTCCACTCCACGACGGCCCGCAGGGTGCGGTGGCGCGGCGCCTTGGTGCGGTCCCCCCGGGACAGGACACGGAACCTGTCGCCCAGCCGCTCCGCGAGCTCGGCCACGGTGAGCGTGCGCAGTCGCGCCGCCGCCAGCTCGATCGCGAGAGGCAACCCGTCCAGAGCGGCGCAGATGTCGTCGATCGCGGCCACGCGCGGGTGCCCGTGCGCCTCGAAGTCGGGCCGGACCGCCGCTGCCCGGTCCCGGAACAGCTGGGCCGCCGGGCCCGACGCGAGCGGCGGCACGGGACACAGCGCCTCCCCGGTGAGGCCGAGGCCTTCCCGGCTCGTCGCCAGGACGCGCAGCCCCGGGCAGGCGCCCAGGAGGAGGCCCGTCACCTGGGCGGCCTCCGCGATCACATGTTCGCAGTTGTCGAGCACGAGCAGCAGGTCCCGGTCCTCCAGAGCGGCCGTGAGACGGTCCGTGGCGTCCGCGCCCTGCGGCCCGCGCAGCCCTTCCCGCACCCCGAGCGCGGAGAGGATCGCGTACGGGATCCGGGCCCCTTCGGTCAGGGGCGCCAGCTCCACGTAACAGACGTCCGCGCGGGAGCGGGCCGCCTCGCAGGCGAGCCGGGTCTTGCCCGCGCCACCGGGACCGGTCAAGGTCACCAGACGCGCCCCGGCGAGCAGTTCGTCGATCCGGGACAGCTCCTCCGCCCGCCCCACGAACCGCGTCAGCTGCGCGGGCACCCCACGCACGCGTACGGGCTCCTGCCCCTGCAACAGCTCCAGGTGAAGCGCCGCGAGCTCCGCGGACGGATCGGCCCCCAGCTCGTCGGCGAGCGTGCGCCGCGCCTCCTCGTAGACCCGCAGGGCCTCAGCGGAACGGCCCGCCGCGTGCAGCGTGCGCATCAGCAGCCCGTACAGGCGCTCGCTGAGGGGATGCAGAGCCAGCAGTTCCCGGACCTCGGCGACCAGGTCGGCGCCGCCGCCCAGCGCGAGGTCCGCCTCGATCCGGTCCTGCGTCGCACCGAGCCGCAGTTCGTCCAGGCGCGGCAGATCGACCGGGGCCGGACCGCGCCACAGGTCCAGGCCCTCGCGCAGCAGCGCCGCGGCGCGCGCGGCATCCCCGGTGGCCAGTGCCTGCCCGCCCTCGCGCGCGAGCCGCTCGAAACGGTGCAGGTCCACGGCGTCCGGGGCCACCGCGAGGCGGTACCCGGCCGGACCCGACTCGATGTCCATGTCCAGGCGCTTGCGCAGCCGTGAGATCTGCGACTGCAGGGCGTTCGCCGCCCCGGCCGGCGGGTCCTCGCCGTACAGGCCGTCGATCAGGCGCTCCGCCGAGACGGTGCGGCCCGTGTCCAACAGCAGCAGGGTCAGCAGGGCGCGCGGCCGTGGCCCGCCGGGGTCCAGGGGGCTGCCGTCAGAGGCCCGCACGTCGAGAGGGCCGAGGATGCCGAACCGCATGCGCAGAGTCTGGCAGTCGCCACTGACAGTCGTGGACGTGATCACGGATCCGCCGGGGACGAGCCCCGGAAGGAGTCCGGACAACGAAGAAGCCGGTCCCCGAGGGGACCGGCTTCTTCAAGCAACCAGCGAGGTGGCCGCGCTACGCGTAACGTCAGCGCGAGACCTTGCCGGCCTTGATGCACGAGGTGCAGACGTTGAGCCGCTTCGGCGTCCGCCCGACCACTGCACGCACACGCTGGATGTTCGGGTTCCAGCGGCGAGACGTACGGCGGTGCGAGTGCGAAATGTTGTTGCCGAAGCCCGGCCCCTTGCCGCAGACGTCGCAGTTGGCAGCCACGGGTCACTCCAAAGACTTCAGATGCACTTACGGTTGATCCCGGCATGCCGGGATCGAGATCGAAGGGATCTGAGTGGCGGTGCCAGGGGGATGGCCCGATGGATATCGGGCAACCGGAGCAGCATACAACGGCTGCTCCGATACAACGAAACTACCATGGTTGCCCGGTCCGCTGTCCCGGGCCCCGGACCAGGCCCTCTTCCCGGGCGGCTCCGTGGCGGGGTCTACTCTGCGTGCCAGTCCCGCCGCTCGAAGGAGGCGTAGGTGCCGCAGGTGCCGCATGTGCGACACGTACTCGACGCAGCCGCGGTACGCGCCTGGTGCTCACTCGCTCTGGAAGCGCTCGGCAGAGAGCGCGCGGAGATCGACGCGATCAACGTGTACCCCGTCGCGGACGGGGACACCGGCACCAATCTGTATCTGACCGTGGAGTCCGCCCATCAGGCGGTCGAGGCGGTCTTCACCGGGCTCGAACCCGCCGCACCCGCGCTGCCCGACGTGATGCGCGCCATGGCGCACGGCGCTCTCATCGGTGCCCGCGGCAACTCGGGGACGATCCTCGCCCAGCTGCTGCGCGGCATGTCCCAGGTGCTCGCCGACGGGCACCCGCGTGAGGGAGATCACGAGGGTCCGGCCGACGGGACGGCGCTGCGACTGGCGCTGCGGCGGGCCGCCGAGTCCGCGCGCGAGGCCGTCGCCCACCCCGTCGAAGGCACGGTCCTCACCGTCGCGACGGCGGCCGCGGACGCCGCGACCGCCACGGACGGCGACTGCGGGACCGTGGCACGGGCCGCCTACGAAGGCGCGTGCGCGGCGCTCGACGCGACACCGGGCCAGCTCGCGGCCCTCGGCAGTGCCGGGGTCGTGGACGCCGGCGGGCGAGGGCTCGTCGCCGTATTGGGGGCGCTGAGCCAGGCCGTCTCCGGCAACGTCGTACCGGTGTGGCGGCAGCGGCCTATGGACGGGCACGCGCGCGTGGACGCCGTCTCCGTCGACGCCGAACTGGAGTGCCCCGACGAGCACGGCGTCGCCGGGCCCGCCTTCGAGGTCATCTATCTCCTGGAAGCCGACGACCGGGCCGTGGCCCGGCTGCGGACCCGGCTCGACGCCCTTGGCGACTCCCTGGTCGTCGTCGGCGGGGAGGGGCTGTGGAACGTGCACGTGCACGTCGACGACGCGGGCGCGGCCGTGGAGGCGGGCGTCGAGGCCGGGCGGCCGTACCGCATCCGCATCACGCACTTCGGCCTCGGTGACGTGCACGCCGACCGTGCCGCGGCGCCGCCCCGCGAGCGTGCGCAGCGGGCCGTGGTCGCCGTCGTGCCGGGGGACGGGCTCGCGGGGCTGTACGCCGAGGCCGGCGCGACCACCGTGCCCGACCGGCCCGGTGAGCCGCCCGCCAGTGGCGAACTGGTCGACGCGATCCGGCGCGCACACGCGCGCGAGGTGGTGCTGCTGCCCAACGACGCCGAAATGCGGCACACCGCCGCGGCGGCCGCCGAGCAGGCCCGCTCCGAAGGCGTAAGGGTCGCCCTGATCCCCACCCGGTCCGCGGTCCAGGGCATCGCCGCGCTGGCCGTGCACGAGCCCGACCGGCGCTTCGACGAGGACGTCGTCGCCATGACCTCGGCCGCGGGCGCCACCCGCTATGCCGAACTGGCCGTCGCCGAGCGGCAGTCCTGGACCATGGCCGGCATCTGCCAGGCCGGGGACGTGCTGGGCCTCATCGACGGGGACGTGGCCGTCATCGGCCACGAGGTCCCGGCGACCGCCCGCACCGTGCTCGACCGGATGCTCGCGGCGGGCGGCGAACTCGTCACGCTCGTCCTGGGCGACGACGTGCCCGACGAGGTCGCGGACGCGCTGGAGCGGCACGTCCGCGAGGCTCACCTGGCCGTCGACACCGTGGTCTACCGGGGCGGGCGGCAGTCGGCACTGCTGCTGATCGGGGTCGAGTAGGCCCCGCTCAGCGCGTCCGCAGCGCGGCCAGGACCTCCTCGGCCTCGGCCCGGCGCTCCTCGTCGCCGGCGTCGCCGAATGCCGCGGCGGCGGACTCCAGGTGCGCTGTGGCGTCCGCGGTCTCACCACGCCGCTCCAGGAGCTCCGCGAGCTGGCGGTGCGTGTGGCCCAGGTCGGACAGCAGGGAGAGCCGGACGTCCCCGCCGGACGACGGCAGGGCCTCCTCACAGGTGCGGATCGCCGCGCCCATCAGCTCCCGCTCGTCGTCCGCGGACGCGGAGTCCAGCCAGGCACGCGCGCGAAGGCACCGCACCACGGCGGGCACCTGTCCCAAGGAGGCCCACAGTTCGCCCGCGCGCACATAGGCCCGGTCCGCCTCCTCCGGGCGGCCGGCCCGGTCCAGGGCGTCCGCCGCCAGGTTCGCGAGCATCGCGTGGTCGCGCTGCTCGGGCCAGTGCTGGGCGATCTCCGCGGCCCTCAGCCACGCCTGCGCGGCCTGTACGTGCTCGCCGAGCGCGCGGGCGCAGTCGCCGAGCCACCAAAGGGCCTGCACGATCGATCCGTCGCCGTGGTCGTCGGCGGACAGGTCGAGCAGCGCCGACTCCAGGACCTCCGCGGCCTCGGCCATGCGCTCCGCGCGCAGCAGATGGCCGCCCAGCTGGAACCGGGCCCAGGCGCCGAGCCCCGCGCTCTCACCGGCCTCGTCGGCCCAGTGCGTCGCCTCCAGGGCGTGGTCGGACGCGGACGCGAACTGCCCGCTCGCCGCCAGGACGTCGGCCAGCTGGAGATGGAGCCGGGCGGATCCCATCGGCTCCAGGTAACCGGCGCCGTGCTCCAGAGCGGCCCGCAGCGCCCGCTCGGCGCCCTCGGCGTCCTCCCGGTCGCGGGCGAGCCCCGCCAGACGCACCTCGCTGTCGACGGCCAGCCAGGGCCGTTCCATCGCCACGTGCTCGGCGGCCGCCTGCTCGAACAACTCCGTGGCCGCGTCCGTGTCGCCCCGGTGCAGCGCGATGTCCCCGAGCATCGACCGGGCCGAGGCGGCCTGCGAGGCGAGCCGCGGCACGTCCGTGAACGGCTCGACGAGCGCGAGCAGCCGACGTACGCACGCCTCCGCTTCACCGATCTCGTCGTCCCCGGAGTGCGTCTGGAGCAGGATGCGCGCCCGGCACGCCAGAACAACCGCCGCCGGGCGGGCCGTCGTGGCGTCCAGACCGGGGAGGGCCGCGAGCACCTGCTCGTACGGTTCCCGGATCGCGGCCAGTGCCTCGTCCGTGCGGCCCGCGTGGGACAGCGCGTACGCGCCTCGCGCGCGTGCCGCCCTGGCCTCCTCCGGATCGCCGCTCGCCTCGTACAGCTCGACCGCGCGGGCGAACAGTTCGACGCCGTCGCCGGCCGAGCCCATCGCGCTGTAGTCGGCGATCTCGGCCCGGTCGTGGACGGTGAGCTCCAGCCCCTCCGCCTCCGCGGCCCGCGCGGCCCGCTCCCAGGCGAGACCGGCGTCCGGGCCGCCCTGCTCGACGGAGAGCCGGCGCGCCTCGGCGACCAGCGCCGAGGCGTCGGCGGGCTGCTCCGCGGGCGTGGGCGCCGCGGTGGCCGGCCGCGGGGCCACGGGACGCACGACGCGTACACCGAGGGGAAGCCTGTCGAGCAGCGGTCGCTGGTCCATGCGCTCCCGCACCCGACGGCCCACCCGGTCGGTGCCGTTGCGCTCGTCGAACCGGGACGCGAGGGACTGTGCCTCCACGCGCGCGTGCACCGCGAGATCGGCCGCGGTCCAGGTCCGCCCCGACGGCCCCGGAACGCTCTGCTCACCCAGGCCGAGCTCGACGAGCCGGTCCATCACCAGCGCCGTCACGGACAGGAAGTCCATCAGGCCGTCCGGGTTGCCGCTGTCGGTGAAGTAGGCGGGGCGCTCGGCGAGCAGTTCGATGGCGCGGGCCTCGTTGCCGGTCAGCGCGCAGAACTCCACGTGCGAGGCGAACGCGCCGCGCATGGACTCCATCTGCCGGACCAGGCGGTAGCCGCGCAGATGGTGCGCGCGGGCCTCCTCGGGGCGGCCCAGACGCAGCAGGGGCAGCAGTGAGCTCGCCAGCGTGGCGTGCGGCTCGTGGGCGCACTTGTGCTCGCCCTCCAGGACGGGCCGCCACAGCTCCAGGGCCCGCTCGTCGTCGCGCAGATCCGACTGGCGCGCGCCCTGGCCGTTCAGCTCGCAGGCGTGGCAGTCCGCCATCTCGTCACGGTCGGCGGCCAGCCATGCCTCGTACGCGCGCGTGGCCCGCTCTTCGTCGCCTATGTGGTCGGCGACGTAGAACTCGCTCATCCGCACGGCCCGTTCGGAGTGCCCGGCCACCCGGTAGCGGTGCTCCATCTCGCCGAGCCACTTCTCCATGGCGGCGAGCGGGATGTGCGGCTGGTTGAGCATGCCGCCCGACATCCACTTGAAGACCCAGTGCAGCGAGTGCGCCTCGTAGGCGTCGAACTCCTCGGGGTGCTCGTCCCACATGCGCAGCAGGCGCGCGAAGGGGACGAACATCTTGTCCTTCTCGGAGCTGTAGTTGTACATCTGCAGCTGATGGCCGAGCGCCTCGACGACCGCCAGGGGCTCGGAGAGCTTCTCCGCCCCGGCGAGCAGCTGCTCCGCGCGGGCGCCGCGGGCCGGGCCCTCGGGCTGCGCGGCGTTCTCCGCCATCGCGCGTCGCAGGGAGTCCAGGTCGATGATCTCGTCGGTCCCGTTCATCGGGCGTCTTCCTTTCCGGTGCCGGGGTGCGTGGCCCACTCCAGGAGGCCGATGAACGAGCGGTTGAGGAGCGCCGAGTCGGCGGGACGCAGCGGACGCTGGGCCATCAGCAGGGCCTGCCCGTAGAGGGCCTCCGCGGCCGTTCCGATCAGCTCCGCGTCGGACAGGGAACTCACCCTGCGGATCAGCGGGTTGAGATGGTTGAGGACGAGACGCGCGCGTGGGGCGCTGCCGCGCAGCGAACCCAGGATGCCGGCCCACAGATCGTCGGCCTGCGCCTCGGCCTCCGCGCGCGCCTGCTCGTGGCGGGCCGCCCGGTCGTCCAGATGCAGCGCGGGCACCGTCAGCGGATGGAAGGCCCGCAGGACGACGTCGCAGCCCAGCGGGTCGAGCCGGGTCCTGGCCGCCGCGAGGAACGCCGACAGGGCCAGCTCCTCGGCCGGGTCGATCGAGTCCAGGTGCGCGGTCACGGTGTCCGCGTCCAGCTCCGCCACCGGCGTGCCCGGGCGGACCGAGGGCAGCGCCTCGACCAGATCGGCGTCGTACGTGTAGCCGCCGTTGACGACCCCGATGCCCTGCGCCGAAGCGATCGGCGCGACCTGCCGGAACTCCTCCACGGTCCGCGTGAAGTGCACGACGGGGTGGCGCTGCGCGAACTCCTCCAGGGAGAGCCGCCCGTCCGTCGTCTCGAACGGCAGCCACGGCAGCATCGTGCGCAGCATCTCCTTGTCGTGCCGCGCAAGGGACTTCACCCCGAGGTGGTGCACCGACAAGAAGGCGGCCAGACGCTCCGGATCGCCCGCCGCGAGCGTCGTCAGCCACTCCCGGACGCGCTCGCCCAGAGCCTCCCGGACGGCGGCCAGAGTCTCGTCCTCGTACAAGGACTCGCGCGAGGCGGTGGGCCGCAGGCTGTCCGTGTCGATCACACAGCGCACGAAGAACGCCCAGTCGGGCAGCAACTGCTCGGCCCGCTCCGTCAGCAGCATGCCCTTCAGATGCACCCGGTGGCCCGCGCGCTGGGCCGGGCTGACCGCCTGCGGCAGGACGTGCGCGACACCCCGGATGCCCGCGAGCGGCACGTCCAGGTCGATGGAGTCCAGCGGCGTGAACCCGAACAGGTCGTGGCAGTGGCGGGCCAGCGCCACCCGGCGCCCGGCCGGCGTCGGATACGCGCGGTTCCAGACGGCCGGCAGATCCGTCACCGGCGCCCCGCCCACCCGCACGTCGTACGGCAGCAGCGAACCGAAGTCCCGCGCGAGCGACAGCACCCGCTCCTCGGACAGCCAGTCGGCGGCGCCCGCACGGGCCTCCAGATGCACGGTCGTCCCCGGCTCGGCGCGGGCCGCGTCCGGGAGGGTACGGACCGTGTACGAACCGTCGTCGCGGGCCGTCCACTCGACGGGCGGCGCGTCCGGCGTACGGGCGCTGCGGCTCACCACCCGGATCCGCTCGGCGACCACGAAGCACGCGAGCAGCCCGATGCCGAACTGGCCCAGGAAGTCGGCGCGGGCCGACTCCAGGCCGTCGCCGCGCTTGGAACTGCGGCCGATCGTCGCGAGGAGGCTGTGCACGTCCGACTCGGTCAGACCGAAGCCGGAGTCCTCGACCCGCAGCGCGCCGCCCTCGGCGAACAGCCGCACGGTGGCCGGGGCGTCTGGCTGCTCGGCGCGACGCGCGGTGATGGCGTCCACCGCGTTCTGCAGCAGCTCGCGCAGGTAGACCTTGGGACTGGAGTACAGGTGGTGGGAGAGCAGATCGACGAGACCGCGCAGGTCGACCTGGAAGGTGTGCGGCGCCTGGGCGCTCTGGGCATCGTGAGAAGTCTGGGAATCCATCGTCGCTGCGCCGGTGGGGGGACGGGCGACGGCGCGGGTCGGGCGGCCCTGCGTGAGGTGACCGCGAAAAGGGGCGGAGGGCGGTCATCCTAGGGCCGGGAAGCCCCTTCCGACCAGCGGTTTTCAGGGATCCCGGGCCGCGATTCCCGGGGACCTGCCGAGGAATGTCAGTGGCGTGGTGTGCAATGGATCTCGTGCCCGTGCTCGAAGAACCGCTGAAGAAGGTGCTCGGCCCCGCCACCGCGAAGGTGATGGCCGAGCACCTGGACCTGCACACCGTCGGTGATCTGCTCCACCACTACCCGCGCAGATACGCCGAGCGCGGCGAGCTGACGCGCCTTGCGGAGCTGCCGCTGGACGAGCACGTCACGGTCGTCGCCCAGGTCGCGACCGCCCGCGTCCTGAGGTTCAACGGCGGCAGCGGGCAGCGCCTCGAGGTCACCATCACCGACGGCAGCGGCCAGATCCAGCTCGTCTTCTTCGGCAAGGGCATCCACAAGCCCCACAAGGACCTGCTGCCGGGCACGCGCGCGATGTTCGCCGGCAAGGTCTCGGTGTTCAACCGCAAGATGCAACTGGCGCACCCGGCGTACCAGTTGCTGCGCGCCGATCCCGCTGACGGAACAGAAGGCGCCGCCGAGGCCGCCGAGGCCGTCGACTCCTGGGCCGGTGCCCTCCTGCCGATCTACCCGGCCACCGCCAAGCTGGAGTCCTGGAAGATCGCCAAGGCCGTCGACCTGGTGCTGCCCAGCGCACCGGAGGCGATCGACCCGCTCCCGGAGTCGCTGCGCGAGGGCCGCGGTCTGGTGCCGCTCCCCGAGGCACTGCTCAAGATCCACCGGCCGCACACGAAGGCCGACATCGCCGACGCCCGCGCCCGCCTCAAGTGGGACGAGGCGTTCGTCCTCCAGGTCGCCCTCGCCAGACGCCGGTTCGCGGACACCCAGCTGACCGCCGTCGCCCGCGAGCCGAAGCCGGACGGACTGCTGACGGCCTTCGACGCCAAGCTTCCGTTCACGCTCACCGACGGCCAGCAGAAGGTCTCCAAGGAGATCTTCGACGACCTGGCCACCGAGCATCCGATGCACCGGCTGCTCCAGGGCGAGGTCGGCTCCGGCAAGACGATGGTCGCCCTGCGCGCCATGCTCGCCGTCGTCGACGCGGGCGGCCAGGCCGCCATGCTCGCGCCCACCGAGGTCCTCGCCCAGCAGCACCACCGCTCGATCACCGAAATGATGGGCGAGCTGGCCGAGGGCGGCATGCTCGGCGGCGCCGAGCACTCCACCAAGGTGGTGGTGCTCACCGGCTCCATGGGCACCGCCGCCCGCAAGCAGGCCCTGCTCGACCTCGTCACCGGCGAGGCCGGCATCGTCATCGGCACGCACGCGCTGATCGAGGACAAGGTGCAGTTCCTCGACCTGGGCCTGGTCGTGGTGGACGAGCAGCACCGGTTCGGCGTCGAGCAGCGCGACGCCCTGCGCTCCAAGGGCAAGCAGCCCCCGCACCTGCTGGTCATGACCGCCACCCCGATCCCGCGCACCGTCGCCATGACGGTCTTCGGCGACCTGGAGACCTCGGTCCTCGACCAGCTCCCCGCCGGACGCTCGCCGATCGCCAGCCATGTCGTCCCCGCCGCCGACAAGCCGCACTTCCTGGCCCGCGCGTGGGAGCGCGTGCGAGAGGAAGTGGGCAACGGACATCAGGCGTACGTGGTCTGCCCCCGCATCGGCGACGACGAGGACGACAAGCCCAAGAAGGGCAGGAAGAAGTCCGCCGAGGACGAGGCGGAGAAGCGGCCGCCGCTCGCGGTGCTCGACGTCGCCGAGGAGCTGGCGCACGGGCCGCTCCAGGGCCTCAAGGTCGAGGTGCTGCACGGGCGGATGCACCCCGACGACAAGGACGCGGTGATGCGGCGGTTCGCCGCGGGGGAGACCGACGTCCTGGTCGCCACGACCGTCATCGAGGTCGGGGTGAACGTGCCCAACGCCACAGCGATGGTGATCATGGACGCCGATCGCTTCGGCGTCTCCCAGCTCCATCAGCTGCGCGGCCGCGTCGGGCGCGGCTCGGCGGCCGGGCTGTGCCTGCTGGTCACCGAGATGCCCGAGGCGAGCCCCGCGCGCGCCCGCCTCGGCGCCGTCGCCTCCACGCTGGACGGGTTCGAGCTGTCCCGGATCGACCTGGAGCAGCGGCGCGAGGGCGATGTGCTCGGTCAGGCCCAGTCCGGTGTGCGGTCGTCGCTGCGGATGCTCACCGTCATCGAGGACGAGGAGATCATCGCCGAGGCGCGCGAGGAGGCGACGAAGGTGGTCGCCGCCGATCCGGAGCTGGAGCGGTTGCCGGGGTTGCGGACGGCGCTGGACGCGTTGCTGGACGCCGAGCGGGAGCAGTACCTGGACAAGGGGTGACCGTCGCTCTTCGCGGGGGCGGGGCCGCGGCCGGTGCCGGACGGGCGCTTGCCCCGCACCGGGGCGCCGCCCTGCCCACCCGCCGCCCCTGGCGGCGGACTACCCAGGACGGCGGGGCGCCCGGCAAGCGGCGAGCACCGCTGCCCTGAGAGACTGATGTCCTACCGATCAGCATCGACGGACAAGGACCTGGAACCGAGATGACCCGCGTGATCGCCGGGCGCGCCGGCGGACGCCGCCTGGCCGTGCCGCCGGGGAACGGCACCCGCCCCACCTCCGACCGGGCGCGCGAGGGCCTCTTCTCGACCTGGCAGGCCCTGCTGGGCACCCTCGACGGCACTCGCATCGCCGACCTCTACGCGGGGTCCGGCGCCGTCGGCCTGGAGGCGCTCTCCCGCGGCGCCGCGCACGCGCTGCTCGTCGAGGCCGACGCCAGAGCCGCCCGCACCGTCCGCGAGAACATCAGGGCGCTCGGCCTGCCGGGAGCCGAGGCACGTACCGGAAAAGCGGAACAAGTCGTCGCGGGCCCGCCGCCGGCCACACCCTACGACCTGGTCTTCCTCGACCCTCCGTACGCCGTCTCGGACGACGATCTTGGGGAGATCCTCCTCACACTCCGGACCCAGGGCTGGCTCGCGGACGAAGCGCTCGTCACCGTTGAACGCAGCACCAGAGGCGGCGAATTCCGGTGGCCGGACGGGTTCGAGGGGCTGAGGTCCCGTCGATACGGCGAGGGCACGTTTTGGTACGGTCGCGCCGCCTTGAACACCACCCTCACGTGCGACGACGCACGATGACCGGACCGGAGAGCGAGGGACTTCCCGTGCGCCGCGCAGTCTGTCCCGGGTCGTTCGACCCCATCACCAACGGCCACCTCGACATCATCGGCCGAGCCTCCAAGCTCTACGACGTGGTGCACGTCACGGTGATGATCAACAAGTCCAAGCAGGGCCTGTTCACCGTCGACGAGCGCATCGAGCTGATCCGCGAGGTCACGGCCGACTTCGGAAACGTGGAGGTCGAGTCCTTCCACGGCCTCCTCGTCGACTTCTGCAAGCAGCGCGACATCCCCGCGATCGTGAAGGGCCTGCGCGCCGTCAGCGACTTCGACTACGAGCTGCAGATGGCCCAGATGAACAACGGCCTGTCCGGCGTGGAGACGCTCTTCATCCCCACCAGCCCCACCTACAGCTTCCTGTCCTCCTCGCTCGTCAAGGAGGTCGCGGCCTGGGGCGGCGACGTGTCGCACCTGGTGCCGCCGGTCGTGCACGCGTCACTGACCGAGCGCCTCCCCAAGAAGTGACACGCACACACCAGTTGGGCATACAGTCGACCCGTCCGTCTCCAACACCCCTCACATTCCTGTGAGCAGACGAGAGAGTGGCGAGCACACGGTGGACGTGCAGAAGAAGCTCGACGAGATCGTCGCCGCGGTCGGCAACGCCCGCTCCATGCCCATGTCGGCCTCGTGCGTGGTCAACCGCGCCGACCTTCTCTCGATGCTCGAAGAAGTGCGCCAGGCCCTGCCCGGCTCCCTGGCACAGGCCCAGGAGCTGATCGGCGGCCGCGAACAGATGGTCGAGCAGGCCCGCGCCGAGGCCGAGCGGATCATCGAGACCGCGCACGCCGAGCGCGGCACCCTGATCTCGGACACCGAGATCGCCCGCCGCTCGCAGAACGAGGCGGACCGGATCCTCACCGAGGCCCGGCAGGAGGCCGAGGAGGTGCGCGCGGAGGCCGACGACTACGTCGACTCCAAGCTGGCCAACTTCGAGGTCGTCCTCACCAAGACCCTCGGCTCGGTCGGCCGCGGCCGCGAGAAGCTGCTCGGCACCGGTCCGGGTGTCGACGAGCAGGGCTACGAGGACGAGGACGCCCCCGAGCGCAGCCACGACCCCGAGACCCTGCGCCGCGACGCCGACGCCTACGTGGACGTCAAGCTCGGCGCCTTCGAGGCGGTGCTCGCCAAGACCCTGGAGGCCGTCGGCAAGGGCCGCCAGAAGCTGCACGGCCGGATCGCCACCGACGACCTGGGCGCGCTGCACGGGGACGGCGAGGGCGGTGCGCAGGCGCACACCAGCGACGCCGACTACCTCGCGGGCCTCGCGGAGATCGGCAGCCAGGACCTCCAGCCCGCCGCGCAGGAGCCGCAGGCCCCGCCGGCCCCGCAGATCCCCGCGCAGCAGCCCGCGTACGCACAGGACGTGCAGCAGGATCCGTACGGGTACCAGCAGCCGGACCCGTACGCGGCGCAGGCCCAGCAGCAGGACCCCTATGCCATGTATCAGCAGCAGGATCCGTACGGGTACCAGCAGCAGGACCCGTATGCGGCACAGGCCCAGCAGGACCAGTACCAGTACGGCTACCAGCAGGAGGCCCAGCAGCCTCAGGCCGCCGCGCTCGACGAGACCAGCCTCTTCGACACCAGCATGATCAGCATGGATCAGGTGCGGGAGTACGAGCGGCAGTACGACCAGGGCCGCTGAACCCGGTGTGACCAGGGTCGTGCCAAGGTGGCCGGGACCGGATTGGGCCGTGAGCGAATGGTCCAGTATCCTGGCTGTTCGGTCGCGCGTACACGTGCGTTCCGAGCTGCCCGGAATGATTCTCCGGAACACCGGGGCAGCCGCTCCCCGGAGCCTCCTCACGAACCTCGTAGAACGAAAGCAGGACCAGCCCTGAATACCCACCTCGACCACCGCAACCCTCTTGTGTTCGACACACACGAGCTGGGCCGGCGTCCTGGTGCCATGCAGCGGCTGTCCCGCACGATCGAGGCTCCCAAGGACTTCGGTATCCAGGGAGTCATCGAGGTGCCCCAGGGCGCCCCGGTGGAGCTCGATCTCCGTCTCGAGTCGGTCATGGAAGGTGTGCTTGTCACAGGCACCGCCCGTGCATCGGCCAAGGGGGAGTGCGTAAGGTGTCTGGAGCCGCTCGACCATGAGGTCGACGCGGACTTCCAGGAGATGTTCTCGTACCCTGACGCCGACGACCGGGGCCGCGTAAAGGCGGAGCCGGCCGACGACGCCGAGGAAGACGAGGACAGGCTCTTCATCGAGGACGGCCTGTTCGACCTCGAGCCGGTGCTGCGTGATGCGGTGGTGCTCGCACTGCCGATGCAGCCGGTGTGCCAGGAAGACTGCGAGGGTCTGTGCTCCGAGTGCGGAGTGCGGCTTTCGGACGAGCCGGGCCACCACCATGACGCCGTCGACATCCGTTGGGCGGCATTGCAGGGACTCGCTGGCACCATCCAGGACGGCGAGAAGGACGAGATGAGCGGCGCCGAAGCGGAAGCGGGCGTCGACGAGAAGCAGGAGAAGTAGCCGTGGCTGTTCCGAAGCGGAAGATGTCGCGCAGCAACACGCGCCACCGCCGGTCGCAGTGGAAGGCTGCGGTCCCCACCCTGGTTTCGTGTGAGCGTTGCCAGGAGCCCAAGCTGCAGCACATCGCGTGCCCCGCTTGCGGCACCTACAACAAGCGCCAGGTCCTCGAGGTCTGAGCGGCTGGTGAGAGGCACAGTGGCTAGCCATAAATCGGCGGATGACGCCAAGAAAAAGGCGGACACCACAGCCTCGTCCCACACGCTTCTGGAAGGGCGGCTCGGGTACAAACTCGAGTCCGCCCTTCTGGTGCGTGCGCTGACGCATCGCTCGTACGCGTACGAGAACGGTGGTCTGCCGACCAATGAGCGGCTGGAGTTCCTCGGGGACTCCGTGCTCGGTCTGGTCGTCACGGACACCCTCTACCGAACCCACCCCGACCTGCCCGAGGGCCAGCTGGCCAAGCTGCGGGCCGCGGTGGTCAATTCGCGTGCGCTTGCGGAGGTCAGCCGAGGGCTCGACCTGGGTTCCTTCATCCGGCTCGGCCGGGGCGAAGAGGGCACGGGCGGCCGGGACAAGGCGTCCATCCTCGCCGACACCCTTGAAGCGGTGATCGGCGCCGTCTATCTGGACCAGGGTCTGGATGCGGCGGGTGAGCTGGTGCACCGGCTCTTCGACCCGCTGATCGAGAAGTCCTCGAATCTGGGTGCCGGCCTGGACTGGAAGACCAGTCTCCAGGAACTCACGGCGACCGAGGGACTCGGTGTTCCCGAGTACCTGGTCTCGGAGACCGGACCGGATCACGAGAAGACCTTCACTGCTGCCGCCCGCGTCGGAGGCGTCTCGTACGGCACCGGCACCGGCCGCAGCAAGAAGGAAGCGGAGCAGCAGGCCGCGGAGTCCGCCTGGCGGGCCATCCGGGCCGCCGCGGACGAGCGGGCCAAGGCCGCCGCGTCCGAGGGGGCGGGTGCCGACGGCGCCCCCAAGGCGTAGCTCTTCGTTTCCTGACGCCCGCTCCCACCGGTTCACGCCGGTGGGAGCGGGCGTCTTTTTCACCGTTGTCGTCTGCTGGCCGGTGGGGGGTTGTTCGCGCAGTTCCCCGCGCCCCTGACAGGGCGCGATAGCCTCGCCCTCAGCCGAAAATCTGGAGGTATCCGTGCCCGAGCTGCCCGAAGTCGAGGTTGTCCGGCGGGGGCTCGCGCGGTGGGTCGCCCGGCGGACCGTCGCCGACGCCGAAGTGCTGCACCCGCGCGCCGTGCGGCGGCACATCGCGGGGGGTGACGACTTCGCGCACCGCCTCAAGGGACAGCGGATCGGGGAGCCGAGCCGCCGCGGCAAGTACCTCTGGCTGCCGCTGGAGACGACCCACACCTCCGTGCTCGCGCACCTCGGCATGAGCGGGCAGCTTCTGGTGCAGCCCCACGACGCCCCGGACGAGAAGCACTTGCGGATCCGGGTCCGGTTCGACGACGACCTCGGCACCGAACTGCGCTTCGTCGACCAGCGCACCTTCGGCGGACTGTCCTTGCACCACACCACCCCCGACGGGCTGCCCGACGTCATCGCGCACATCGCCCGCGACCCGCTCGACCCGCTCTTCGACGACGACGCGTTCCACGACGCGCTGCGCCGCAGGCGCACCACCATCAAGCGCGCGCTGCTCGACCAGTCACTGATCAGCGGGGTCGGCAACATCTACGCGGACGAGGCGCTCTGGCGCGCGAGGCTGCACTACGAGCGCCCCACCGGCACCTTCACGCGCCCGCGCACGACCGAACTCCTCGGCCACATCAGGGACGTGATGAACGCCGCGCTCTCCGTCGGCGGGACCAGCTTCGACTCCCTCTACGTCAATGTGAACGGGGAGTCGGGATACTTCGACCGGTCCCTCGACGCGTACGGCAGGGAGGGACTGCCCTGCCGGCGGTGTGCCACGCCGATGCGGCGCCGTCCGTGGATGAACCGGTCCAGCTACTTCTGCCCGCGCTGTCAGCGGCCGCCGCGCTCCGCGTCGTAGCGCTCGCGCGCCACCAGTACGTCGTCCATGCGGCCCTCGACGAACTCGATGAGGGCAAGGAGCCGGCCGGCCACCTCGTGGCCCAGCGGGGTGAGCTCGTAGTCCACGCGCGGCGGGTTCGTCGGCTGGGCCTCGCGGTGCACCAGACCGTCGCGCTCCAGCGCCTGCAACGTCTGGGACAGCATCTTCTCGCTCACACCGTCGACCCGGCGGCGCAGCTCGTTGAAGCGGAAGGAGCCCTCGTGCAGCGCCCCGAGCGTCAGGGCGCCCCAGCGGCCCGTCACGTGCTCCAGCGTGCCGCGCGACGGGCAGGCCCTGGCGAACACGTCGTAGGCGCTGTCCGTGACGCTGACGGGGGCGGCGCTGTCGGTCGAGGTCATACACGCAGCATACTCCCGGTTAGCGCACACCTCAGGGGTGCGCTAACCGGGAGTAAGTGTCGACTTGCCTGGTCCTAGTACCCGAAGTCCTGCGTCCACCACGGACCGCCGGAGCCGAAGTGCACCCCGACGCCGAGGGTCTTGAAGTCGCAGTTGAGGATGTTCGCCTTGTGACCCTCGCTGTTCATCCAGGCGTCCATCACGGACTGGGCGTTGGCCTGCCCGCGGGCGATGTTCTCGCCGCCCAGATTGGTGATCCCGGCCTTCTTGGCGCGGTCCCACGGCGTCGCGCCGTCCGGGTCCGTGTGGTCGAAGAAGTTCCGCGCGGCCATGTCCTCGCTGAACGCGCTCGCCAGCGCGGCGAGGCCGCTGTCCGCGGTCACCGGGGAGCAGCCGATCTTGGCGCGCTCCTGGTTGACGAGGGTGAGCACCTGGGCCGCGGCGGCCGCCTCGTCGGAGGTGGTCGTGGCCGCCTCCACCGCGGGAGCCGCGGTCTTCGCCGGGGCGGACGCCGACGGGCTCGCGCTCCTCGGCTTCGTGGCGGTCCCGGCGCTCTTGGTCTCGGCCGGCGCCTTCGACGGCTTCGCGGACGGCTCGGCCGGCTCCGCGGACTTCGAGGGCGCGGCGGACGGGGACGCCGAGCGCTGGTCGTCGCGGCTCGCGGCCGACTCCGACGCGCGGTCCCCGACCGTCCCGTCGGTGCCGCCCTGCGCCTCGACGCTGGGGGAGTCCGCGGCCTGCACCTTGTTGCCGCCGTGGTCGCCGCCGAGCTTGAAGGTGTCCGTGCCCGGGATCAGCCCCGAGGCCACCGCGACCGCACCCATGGCCACGCACGCCGAGGCACCGAGCAGCCCGGTGCGCAGCGGGACGCCGTCGCGCTTCTTGCGGCGACGGTGGGCGTGCCCGCGCGGCGGGTCGTCGGACCCGCCGGCCGCGGACACGGTGCCGTAGACGGCGGTGACGGTCTCGTCCTGCGGCGCGTAGGGCGACGCGGAGGCGTACGAGGACAGCGGCGTCTGCGCGTACGAGGGGGCCGAGGCGTACGGGGAGTGCGCGGAATGTGAGGGGTACGAGAAGGTCTGCTCCTCGTGCGCCCCAGCGTGATCAACGCCGTACGCCTCGCCGTATCCTTCGGTGTACCAGCCCTCGGAGTGCTGCTCCTCCGGAGTGCCCGCGGCGCGGCCCGTGGCGGCGCGGCCGGCGTCGGAGCGTCGGTGGCGTCCCATGATTGTGGCCTTCCTCGATCCTCGCGGTCGTCGATGCGACTAGCCCGTACGGGTGAGACTCATCGGTCCGCGACGGTACCCCAGAACGCAAGGGGACGAAGTGCTCAGAGAGCAATTGGCCGGTTAGCGTGCAGCCATGAATGAAGATGTGCGCCTGGTCGCGTGGGTGCGAGGACGCGTCCAACGTGTGGGTTTCCGCTGGTTCACGCGGGCGCGGGCTTTGGAGATCGGCGGCCTGAGTGGTTTTGCTCTCAATTTGGACGACGGCCGCGTGCAAGTGGTCGCCGAAGGAC